>NZ_LZKU01000071.1 GCF_001672975.1 Mycobacterium sp. 1465703.0 | reverse complement strand
GACCGGGCTGTGGGGACTGGTTGGGCTTGCAGGGCTTTTCGGGCTGGCCGGACTAGCGCGGCGGCGCACCGAGCCCAACATCGGAGCAGGAACCGTCGGGCCGAGTACTCCCGGCCAAACACCAACGGTTTAACCTTCGCCTGACCCTAGCGGCGATGCAGTTCTTCCGGCACTTCCAGGGCGCTAAATAGACGCTGCTGGGCCGGTGCGGCGCGGACTCCATCAACGATCCGCCTTCCGGATGTTGCGGCCTGAGGTCACGGCGAGGACCGCGAAATAGCTTGTGCCGCTGCGATCAGACTCGCGCGAGAACATCGGCCAACTGGTCGGGATGCGAAAGCTGCATCATGTGGTCAACTGGCAATCGAAGGACATGATCGGCGTTCACTGCCCACGCCTCCTGAGCAGCCACCGAAGCGTCGGTCTCGCGGGCAGCAATCACGTAGGTGGTCGGATGTGTGCGAACCGGTGCAGTGCTCGTGGCCGCGAAGGACGAATCGGACTGCAGCGCAAAGCGCCCGAGCACCTCGTGAGCGCGGTCGCGATCCAGGTCTGGGCAGAACGACTGCCAGGCGAACTCGAAATCTCTAGTGATTTCGAACGCACCGTCATTCCGCTGAGTGAACACGGGGGGCAACACATCCCCCATCAAATTCAATGCCGACTGGCCGCGCTCAGGCCACATCGCTGTGAGGTACACGGTGTGCCGCACTTTCAGGTGGTCGGCTAACTCGGTGACAACCATTCCGCTATAGGAGTGGCCCACCAGTACGACGGGCTTCTCGATCGCGTCAAGCATCTGTCGCACGCAACCTACGTCGGCCGCCAGGTCGCCGAGCGTCGCTGGGTCGCTGCCAACGCTCGGCAAGTGATCCACAACATGTACGCCGTGCGAGCCAGTTTCCAACCGCTTCACAACGTCATCCCATACCCAACCGACGCAAAGCCCGCCGTGTACTAGCAAGTACTCGCCCATGGCGAAATTGTGCAGTTACCATGGCTACGCGGTCCCGCGTTTCGCCAAAGGCCACGCCATCCCAAGTGTGCGATCCAAACGCTTACTGGCTGGGGTGGCCGCGTGAACTCGCGCCTGCCCGCCCGCTGCCCACCAGCTGGGTGCTCCACCCCCTGGAGCTTGTCACCGACAAATTGTTAGTCCGTAAAAGTCATTGGCAGCAATGGTTTTCGTGTATTTGGGCTGGTCATGCGTTGTGCGGCAATGGGTTTCGGGGAGAGCGTCGACCGTCAATTAGATCCAGGCCGAGCTCCGGCTTCCGGATCAAGATCAGAAATTCGTGGACTCCCTGTCGACTACCGCTGCACGCGATTCTCTACACGCCGCGAGCCCGAGCGCAAGCCGGCTAGCGATCTATTACAAGAAGTGCGCCGACGCCCACCCCGACGGCCGCTGCGACATTCCCGAGGATGACCCGGCCTACCGACTAGGCCTGGATAAGGACCACAACGGCATCGCCTGCGAGTCCCGCAAGGCATAAGACGCAACGCTGGTGTGCTGCACAACATATGGTCGGGCGATGGCACCCCAGCGCATCCGGTTGTTGCGGCGTGGTGGCTGGCGCAAGCCGCCCGGCGCCGTGGTGGTCACGCGGCGCGGCCGTTGGAAAACCCGTTCGACTACCGCGACCTTGAGGACGGCCGTGCCGAAGCGGTCGCGCGGTTCGCGGGCTGGATCGTCAACCCGGCCTCGGCGCCGATCCGCGGCGGCACGACCACTTAGGTTTGAGCTGTAAAACTCTTGCCTGATCGGATTGCAGTCGGCGGCGACAGCGCGGGGGGGCACGCTTGCCGCTGTTGTATCGAGGCTGGCACGCGACGACGGTGGTCTACTACCCGCGCTGCAGTGGTTGGCCTATCCTCTGACCGCTGCCGGCGCCAAGACGCCTTCGCGTGCGCTGTTCGCGGACGGATTCCTGCTCACAGAACACGATTTGAACTGGTTCAACGACGAATACTTAGATGGATCGGACGTTGCCCTAACCGATCGGCGCGTGTCCCCGCTGCTGGCCCCGAACCTGGCCGGCCTGCCGCCGGCCGTGCTCATCACAGCCGGGTTCGATCCGCTGCGTGATGAGGACACCGAGTATGCGGACGCGCTGCGGTCAGCAGGTGTGGCGGTCGATGTGCGGAAAATGCCATCGCTGATTCACGCATTTCTGAATCTCGGCTCGCTTGGGGTAGCCACAGAGTAAGCCATCAGCGAGTCCATCGCTGCCCTGCATGGCCATCTGAAATACAAATGATCCGGGCCGTGCGGGCATGTCGCGCCAGCGTCTGGCCCGTCCTTGGTGCAGATCGAACTTCGTGTCGGGCGGCCGCACCGCCATCGTCCCGGGGACTGGTGGCGTGATGACTCCACATCCGGGATCCCGGCGATCGTGATTGTCGCTCGCCCGCAAGGTCTTTGCCAACGCATTCCATGGCTACGCGCTCGGGCATTCCCGACGTGAGCGGCGCCGCGATCCGGAAGCGCATCGGCGACGATCACTGGAGACGCCAACGGCACACTTGCCCGCGCCGGATCACCGGACGCAATTGTCTACCGGGCGCAACGGGTCCTCGACCCGTCCGACGGCATCGAGTGGGCAGGAGCGGGTCTCGCGCATCGCTAGCTGGGCGATGAGGCTGACCCCAGCCATCACCATGAGGTAGATGCCCACATAGGCGACTCCGTGGGTGGTGGTCAGCCACGTCGCGATGAACGGTGCCACTGAAGCACCGAGGATGCTCGCAATATTGAAGGAAATTCCCGACCCTGTGTAGCGCACGTTGGTCGGAAACAACTCCGGCAGCACAGCGCTTATGGGGCCATAGGCGAAACCCGTCAGCGTCATCCCGATGATGAGGAACAGCAGCACCGTCGCCGATGACGCATGATCGGCGGCCAGCAGGGGACTGAACAGGGCGCCGTAGACAATGATGCCGACGCTGGTCACTAGGAGGGTCGGCCGTCGGCCGAAACGGTCGACCAGCCAGCCCGCGACCGGCAGCATGGCCGCGAAGAACAGCACGGCGATCAGCTGCATCCGCAGGAAGTTCATGTATCCCATGCCTAGTCCGGCGCCTTTCGGCCGGCGGGCGCCAGTGCCGTAACTCAGCACCCAAGTTGTCACGATATAGAACAGCGAATAGGCGCCGACGATCGCGAAGGTGCCGGTGATCAGCTGGCGCCAGCTCGTACGCACCACTTGCGCCAGAGGCGCTTTGACGCGCTCACCGCGCTCGATGGCCCGCGTGAATACCGGAGTCTCCACTAGCCGCAGCCGCACATACAATCCGATCACCACCATCACCGAACTGAGCAGGAACGGAACGCGCCAGCCCCAGGTGTAGAACGAGTTGTTCTGCGGGGTTTGCGGCGAGCCGTCGCCGAGCACCGTGAGCAGCACCAGGAAGACCGCGTTCGCCAGCAGGAAACCCAATGGCGCCCCTACCTGTGGCCACATCGCGGCCCAGCCCCTCCGGCCGGGGCGCGCTGATTCAATGGCCAGCAGGGCGGCCCCACTCCATTCGCCGCCTAGGGCCAGGCCCTGGCAGAACCGCATAACGGCCAGCAGGGCCGCGGCAATCAACCCGACCCTGTCGTACGTGGGCAGCAGTCCAATTAAGAAGGTGGCGATGCCCATGGTGAGGAGGGACACGATCAACGTGGCCTTACGACCAATTCGATCCCCGAAGTGACCGAAGAGAATTGACCCGACGGGACGCGCAACGAACGCCAGCCCGAAAGTCGCCAGTGATGCCAGCAGCGCTGTAGTCGGGTTGCCCCGGGGGAAAAACAACTGCGGAAACACAGACACTGCCGCTGTGGCGTAGACATAGAAGTCATAGAACTCGATGGTGGTACCCGCCATGGACGCCACCGCGACGCGGCCCCACGCGACGTCGACGACGATCCCCTCAGTTGTGCCCATATGTCTGGTTCACTCCTCGACTAGCGTCCATCGGTCCCTACGCAACGCGCATTTATATCGATGGCGGGCCGCATCGCTCCGCACCCGGGTATGAACGGAAACAGCACCGATCCGTCCGGGGTTGACCGTCGCGACGAACCCAAGCTTGGCGCTGTCGACGATGGCGCGTATGTCATTGTCGATGAGCGTCATTCACTGCTTTCTGTTAGGGGCGCGGGACTGGCGCAGGTGGTCGATGCCGACGACATCACTGCCCGGTGGGCAGAGAGCGACACGTTATTGTACGCGGGCCAAATAGTTTCCTTACTCCCGTGGACGATGGCCTCCGGTCCCTTGAGCCCGCAGCCCGCTGAGACGGCCGCGACAGTTACAGTGTTCGAAATGGCTCCAAAACTGGCGACAGCCGAGCGGGTCGATCGAGCCGCGATGCTTGAATTCATCCGACCACGGCACAAGATGGTGTTGACCACCTTCCGCTCGGACGGGTCGCTGCAGAGTTCACCGGTCACCGGTGGTGTCGACGGGCAGGGCCGGCTTGTGGTGTCGAGCTATCCGCAACGCGCGAAATGTGTGAATATCCGCCGGAACCCGGCGGTCAGTGTGCTCGTCTTGTCTAACGACTTCAACGGAGCGTATGTGCAAGTCGATGGAAACGCTGAGATCGTTGACCTGCCTGACGCGGTTGAATTTCTCGTCGATTACTATCGGGTGATCGCTGGCGAGCACCCCGACTGGGGACAATACCGGCGCGCCATGGTCGAACAAGGCAAGTGCTTGATCCGAATCACACCGCTCCGCTGGGGTCCGATGGCCACAGGCGGCTTCCCGCCAAGGTAATGGTTGGTCGCGGCTGCTTGGTGGACGTGGCCTTTCGCTCGTCACCGTCCACTCGCTCCGCAAGCGACGTCCTTAGACATTGCGAGGCAACGGGAAACAGGTTGGCGCGTCGACCCCGCTAGTGACGACAGTGGTCCCTCGACATGCTGACCTGACAAGGAACGCTTGATCCCGTCGCATTCGGCATGGCGGAGGCCAGAAACCGAAACCTCCTGGGTTAGCCGTCTCGGTCGGCAGGCCTATGCCTCGGCAGCGCGAAGTACAACCTTACCGCTCTTGCCGCGCCGGGCAGTTCGAGCGAAGGACGGCCCTTGCGAGTGTCGCTGGAACTGTTGCAGGACGCCGCTTTTGACGTTCAGAGTTTAGTGACGCGCAAGGTGTCGCAGCGTATCGCCCGCGCGCAGGCCGCGCATTGGGTGAACCGCACCGGCAGCAGCCAGCCATACGGCCTCAGCACCGGCATGTCCTGAGCGGCGGCATACGCGAGTTCAAGGCGCTTGTCAGCTGCTGGTTCTTCGGACGACATTCTCGGCAATCCGCTGAGGCTGGGTTGGCAACTGCATGTTCGCCAACATTACGGGCTTCCGAGCCGGCGGCACTACAGGAACTGGCCGGGCGGCCATCAGCGCGCGGTGTTCGTAGTCTGCGCGGGTTGCCAGCGCCTGGTGGCGGCGACATCGACTAGCGGCCAGAGGCACGGCCGCGGCGCCGACCGCCAGCGCATTCGCAGGCGAGTTGACGCAGCGGTCCGCCGTGCCGGCTTACGTCTAACCTCGGGTGCATGGAGTTCGAACAGAAGTACGTAGCCGCCCCTATTCAGCGCCGTTGCCGGCGCGACTGACATCGGCTACCTACGACTGACTGATGCCCAACTCCAAGCGTTTCTGTACGTTCTCGCGTGGTACATGGGCGGAAAGCAGGAGGCAGTAGATGGCTTTGTTGTTGGCGCGCCCGACACAGATGCCGGCAACCTCACCGTCTACTGGATAAGGGGCGAATCCATCGGGTCTCTGACCCTGGAAGGCAGTGACGTTGGAAACGCCGAACTACCTCCGATTAGCGGCTGGCTGCGTTCGGCACGAGAAGTCGAGCAGGTGAAACTTAGTGCCGTCGTCAAAATGGACAGCTTCACACAAGTGCCGGATGTTCGGCCTGTTGTGCTCGTCTGCTTCCGCGGCGAGCGGCCCATTGAAATTTCGGCCGACCGGCCGAATGAGCGTGCCCGTAAACAGGCGAAAGATTTCATCGCCCGCCTTCGAGCAGTTATCGGCGGCCAGCCCTCATAGGCTCCGTGGGGGACCAGTGGTCGGCGGGCCGGTGACGCGGCCGTGGTAGCTGCAGCGGTGGCGGCCATTTCCGCACCTGCGCCATCAGCTTCCGGTGCTCCCAGGCGGCCCGCGCGGCCAACGCCCCGCGGCGCTGCTGGCGGCGCACGGCCGCGTACACGGCCCCGCCGGCCCCGACAACGGCGAGTAGCCACGGGTGCGCGACCGCCATCGCGAGCACGACGATGGCCAGGGTGACGGCGGCGGCCAGGTGTCGATCCGGCCAGCTGCCACGCGCGCAACGGGATTCGAGCCGGCACGCGTGCGCGGTCACAGCCCCACGTCGCGGGCCTCGGCTGCGAGTGTCAGGAGATCGCCGGCGTTCTTTACCCCCGACCGCCGGAAAGCACAGACCGCCCCGCCAACGCCGTGCCTGCGCACCATCTCGTCGGTCAGCATCCACATCGGTGGGCACCCGTTTGCCCGCCAACGCCGCTCGGCCGCTGCATCCTCCCAAGGGCTGCTCCACTCCCAAGGCTGCATATCGTTCCCCTACGTTCTCTGTTGGTCACCACTCGCTCGAATGGTGCAGGACCGCAACAGGGTCGCAACGCTTTCCGGGTCTTTGGTGTGCATGCCCGCCGTACACCGCCGCTTGCCGCCGACGGGAATCGGGTATTTGGCACGAATTTGGCACGTGGCCGGGCCGGTAATTCAAAACACGGCTTTGAGCTGGTGCGCGATACTGGGATTGAACCAGTGACCTCTTCCGTGTCAGGGAAGCGCTCTCCCGCTGAGCTAATCGCGCCGGGGAAACCAAAAGCTTGGAGGTGGAGACGGGAATCGAACCCGTGTGCACGGCTTTGCAGGCCGTTGCCTCACCACTCGGCCACTCCACCGTTGGGGTCCACGCCACTAGCACCTTCGAGCGGATGACGGGATTCGAACCCGCGACCCTCACCTTGGCAAGGTGATGCGCTACCAACTGCGCTACATCCGCGCGCCTCGGACGAGATCGTCGCCCGGTGCGAAGCACGACGATAGTCCACGTGAGCGGGCACATACAAATTTCTTGGTACGAGCCGTGTCTAGGCTAGCGCGTCGTACCCGCCAACGGATGTGGCCGGTATTGTCGAGGGCTGGCGCATGCTAGTCTTCGACGTCGTTCGCCATCTCGGCGCCGGTCCCGTGGCTCAGTGGGAGAGCGTCCGCTTCACACGCGGAAGGTCGCTGGTTCGATCCCAGCCGGGACCACATATTAAATCCGCAGGCAGGGCTCGCCAGGCCCTTAATCCTGCAGCCGCAAGACTTCGCTCAGCGGTCGGCGTGGCGTAGGCCTCGGGTGTTCGCCGCCCGCCGGCGCCACACCCACCCGGATCAGAAGCTGCGGCCGTCTGCCTTCTTCCAGCAGTCCTGCAATCATCTCCCGGGTAACTTCGAGTTCGGTGACGTGGGTGACCGGGCAGGTGGCCAACTTCACCACCGTGCATTCGACCAACACAGTCGAGAGCGCTTCGCCGGACAGCAACGCGGCCAGGCGAGTGTCGTCATCGGTGGATAGCACCAGAATTGTCGACCGGTCTTCAGGAACTTCGGTGCGCCGTTCGCGGCGATGCGTCATCGGAAACATCCGCCCGACGTCGACCCGCTCACTTTCGGCCGGCGTCACCTGGGAACTGTACGGAACACCTTCTGTGGTCTCGAATGGCGTTGTCCACCAGTGAAGTTCATCATGGTAGGCGTTGTCGTAGAGCCGCAACGATTCGGCCATCCGCGACGCCCGGGCCAGCCTGTGGCGCACTTCGTCGGCCAGCACGTCCAGATGCACGGCATCGTTGTCGATGGCACTGTGCAGCGACCGCTGCAACGCTTCGGAGTTCATCGGCGCAATAAACGGCAATCGGTCGGTTCGGCGTTCCCAGATCGCGCTGGCGCTTCGACGTTCACCGTCGGTAACGGTTTCCGCCGGGATGAACTCAACGGACGCCAGATGGTACGGGTCCTTCGGATCGGGGAAGCGGGAAAATTCGGGCTCGCCACTCCGCCGCGGCGAGCGCCAGTCGTAGGTGATCGAGCGCAGCGCCGCAGCCGATCAGCGCCTCCCGGCCGGAGCGGTCGGAAACCATCTCCCGGCCTACATCGAGAAACAGCTCCAGCCGGCCGCCGGCGGCCACCCACTGCCAGGGTTGGCTGTTGTGCAGTGACGGCGCCCGGCATGCCGACCGCACTGCGTCCTTGATGAGTTCGGTATCCACCGTGGCGGCTGGCATGTCGACCTCAATCCCTTGCCTGCCATTGAGCATCCCACTTTCGAGCCTCTTGCGGGACGAGCATCCATATTGCGAAGGCCGCGTGCGTGGTAGCACCCCTTGCCTAATCGCATCGGCTGGGCCAGCATGAGCTGCATGAGTAAGGTAACCCTAACTACCGAGCTGCCGATCCCGGTCGAGACGGCGTCCGCGCTGGCGCGCAAACCCGAGCTGATGCGGCATGTTCTGAGTCCGGTGCTGCGGGTTTACCGGCTCGACGTCCCCGAACGGATCGAGGTCGGCACTCAGGGTTCGGCGCGGTTCTGGTGGTTCGGCTTCATCCCGTCCTGGACTCATCACCTCACCATCGAGCGGCTCGAGCCACACGAGATCTATACCAACGAGCACGGCGGACCCGTGCACACCTGGAATCACCGCCTGACGTTCGAACCCATCGACGAACACAGCTGCCGCTACACCGACGAGATTGAAACCGACGACGGCCTGCATGGGCTGCTGACCCGCGCCTTCGTCCGGGTGATGTTTCGCCACCGGCATCGGCGATGGCGCAAACTCGCCCAGATCCTGCACTGAAAGGACGGTGACCCATGGTCGGCAACCAAGAGGGCGTCGGCATGCTGAAACTCGAATGCCCACAGAGCCATCCCGTCGGACGGATCCTCAAAGACGCCCCGCACCAGGCGGTGCAGTTCGACCCGGGAGCTCAGGTTGGGCCGCGCCGGTTCTGGCCCGACGAGGACGAGCAGCCGAATTTCACGACGCAGTGCCGGTTCTGCGACAAGCCGGTCGGTGACGCTACGTCCGCCTTACAGGCCAAGCTCGCCACGGTGATCGCCGACTCGTCTGCGACCGTCGAGACGGCCACGCTGCCTTACCTGTAGGCGCCCGGCCGGCCGGATACCGTAAGCGCTACAGTAGCGGCGTTGCGGCGCGACGTATCCGGCGACGCCGACCCGAGAGGAGTCCCGTGGCGCAGATACTGCAGAGCACCCCCCGTCCACCGGAGGGCGATTGGCTGGGCACCCCATACCTGCGCTTCGAGCGCCAGGGACCGATCGCGGTGTGCACCATCGACCGGCCCGACGCGCGCAACGCCCTGAGTCCGGCGATGTACTTCGGAATCCGTTATGCGATAGGGCGTCTCAACGAAGACCCCGATTTGGCCGGGCTGGTGCTCACCGGAACCGGTGACGTCTTCGCCCCCGGCGGCGACATGGGCGGCGGGGGAGGCGAGGACAACTGGATCACCTTCGGCTCCGCGCTGGGCATGGACGTCACCCCGTTCGACGCGGTGCGCACCTCGCGCAAGCCCATCGTCTCCGCGGTCAACGGGCTGTGCCAGGGCGGCGGATTCCAGATCGCCCTGTGCAGTGACCTGTCGGTGGTGAGCGATCGGGCGACCTTCCGGGTGCCCGAGTTGTTCCGCGGCTACGCCGACACCTACTACAGCCAGATGCTCACCCGCGTCATCGGGCCGGTGCGCACCCGCGACCTCATGTTCACCGGCCGGGTGCTTACCGCGGTGGAAGCCCTCGACTGGGGTCTGGTCACCCGGGTGGTTCCGCATGAGGGTCTGCTGGACGCGGCGAAAGACATACTGGCGCAATGCTGTCGGACCGCGCCACGCGCCCGCGGCGTCATCAAGTCCAGCATCGACAACTACCTCGGCCTCTATGACCGCATCGGTATGACGTCCAGCCTGTCCGACGCCGAGGCCATCGAAGGCTTCCGCTCGTTCAAGGAACGCCGCTCACCCGACTGGGTACACCCGGATCTGCGCGTCGAGGGACGCCTGTAGCCGCCCGCTAGGTGAAGTCGATCCACTCGCCGTGGGGAGCAAGCTTCAGTACGTTGCTGATGCCGGCCTGATCGAACGCCGCGACGAATTCGTCGACGCCCTCGCTGAAGTGGGCCCAGCCGTCGACGTGGGCGGGGATCACGGCCGTGGCGCCCAGCAACTCGGCGGCGGCCGCCGCGCGCGCCGCGGTCAATGTCAACGGCCGCCCGCGCTCCTTGCTGGGCACACTCGCCGCCCCGGCGAACAGCACGGCGATGTCGATCTGGCCGACGCGATCGGCGACGTCCTTGACCGCGGCCATCGAGGCGTTGTCCCCGCTGAGATACACCGTCGGCAGCCCGGTCCCGGACAGCACGAAGCCGGTCACCTCGCAGTTGACGTGGCCGCCGGCGTCGCGCTGGCCGTCGGCCGGTCCGTGAACGGCCGGAACCGCTTGTACCGCAAGTGATCCGGTTCCGCCGGACAGCTGGTGAGACTGCCATGGTGCCAACCCGACCGCCGGCGGGCCTAACCGGCCGGCGGCACCGGGATGGGTGAGAATCAGCGGCGCGGCCAGCGCCATCCGGCGGCCGTCGTCGTCGAAATTGTCGGGATGCTGGTCGTGGCTGACCAACACCACGTCCAGCGGCCCCAGCGCCTCGGCGCTCACCGCGGGACCGGTGAGCTTGGTCAGGTAGGCATGCGCTCCCGGTGGATCGAAGCTCGGGTCCATAACGATCCGGCGCCCCGCTATGTCGACGACCGTCGTCGGCCCGCCCAGCACACTGATCGCGCAACCGCGTCGCTGGGCATCCACCTGAATGCTCATATTCCCCTTGCCCGCTCCCGCCAAAAAGGCTCCCGCAGCTGAGTTTTCAAGATCTTCCCGCTGGCGTTGCGGGGGAGTTCCGGTACGAAATCCACGGTGCGCGGACATTTGAAGCCGGCCAGATGCTGGCGGCAGAAGTCGATGATGTCGGCGGGATCGGCCTCGCCGTCGGCAACCACGATCGCCTTGACCGATTCGCCCCAGAAATCGTCGGGCACCCCGATCACCGCGGCGTCCTCGACGGCAGGATGTTCGATGAGCACGCTTTCCACCTCGGGGCCGTACACGTTTTCACCGCCGGTGATGATCATGTCCTTGATGCGGTCTTCGATGTAGACGTAGCCCTCGGCGTCCAGGCGCCCAACGTCACCGGTGCGCACCCAATCGTCGGCGGTGATCGTCTCGGCCGTCGCGTCCGGGCGATTGAGGTAGCCGGTCATGTTCTGGTTGCTGCGCACCCACACCTCCCCGGATTCGCCTTCCGTCAACTGGTTTCCGGTCTCGGGATCGACGATGCGAATCTCGCAGCCCAGCACCGCTTTTCCGGCGGCCAGTTGCAATTCGGGGCGTGCGGAATCACGGTGATCGTCGTCGGACAGAGCGGTGACCGCCCCGCACAGTTCCGTCTGCCCGTACACCTGCACGAATTTCGTGTCGGGCCAGGTGGAAAGCGCTCGATGCAACAAGGGCAACGGCATCGGTGCCGCGCCGTACACGATGTAGCGCAAGCCGGCGATGGCGGCGCTGGCCGCCTGGCCCGCATCCAGGAACCGGGCGATCACCGGTGGCACGAAGAACGCGTGCGTGGCCCCGGCGCGCACCGCGCCGATCAGCGTTGCGGCGTCAGGCTCGCGTGTCATGAAAGTCGGTGCGCCGGAACGGATTCCAAATAGCGCGTATCCGATTCCGCCGACGTGGAACAATGGCATGGCGACCAGATTCGCGTCCCCGTCGGCGAAGGGAAACGCCGGAGCCAGGTTCGACGCGTGGTTAACCAGCGCACGCTGGCTGAGCAACACGCCCTTGGGCCGGCCGGTGGTGCCGGAGCTGTAGATCACCAACGCGGTCTCGTTCTCGCCGACGCTCGGGTCGGGCTGGGCCGGTGGGGCTGCGGCGAGCAACGATTCGTACTCCTCGCCGATCTCGATGATGCGTTCCAGGCCCGGGACCCGCTCGGCGGCCGCTGTGGCGGCCGCACGCAGTTCGGCGCCGACCAACAGCATGCGGGCACCGCTGTCGGCCAGGACGTGGACCAGTTCGTCGCCGATCACCCGCCAGTTGACCACGGTGGTGACGGCGCCGATGGATGCCCCGGCGATGAGCACTTCGAGGCAGGCCGGGTGATTCTTGTCCAGAAACGCCACGCACTGGCCGCGCTCGATCCCGGCGGCCCGCAGCGCTCCGGCGGTGCGACGAATCCGCGAGTTCCAGTCGGCCCAGGACCACTGGCGCTCGCCGTAGTGGATCGCGGTCGCGTCGGGCCGCTGCTGCGCATGTCGTGCGACGATTCCGGCGAGCGTCTCCGCCGTGCTGGTCGTCGTGTCGGCTGGTGGCATGTACCCCTCCGGCTTCGGTTTGTTCCACTCTGTACTACGCGGCCGGTTCTGCGCGCACGACGCCGACCATCGCGAGCATATGCGGGCGCGAACTCACTGCATGGAGCTGATCATCAGCCCGCCGTCGCCGGCGGCTTGGGTGGTCGCGCTGCTGTCCTGCCGGAAGTCGATGAACGCCGAACGGCCGTTCCCGGTGTTCAGCATTTCGGTGAAGGTGCCGATCACCGGAATGGTGCCCTGCGGATCCACCACGGTGGCCGTGTAGTTGATCGAGGCTTCCTGCTGAAAATTGGCGCCGGGTAGCGGCTTGACATCGGGCGCCGACAAGCGGTTCACGTCGGTCAGGATGGCCGATGCACTGTTGGTGTACTGGTCGATGTCGGCCTGCAGTAGCCCCGCGGCGTCGGTGCCGGCGGCCGGTTTGACCGTGATCCGCAGCTGCGCGCTGGTGTCGGCGTTGTTCAGTGCCACCCAGTTCGGGCCGCGGTGTCCGAATGTCCAGCCGGGCGCGGGGGTGACCGAGACGCCCTGCGCGATGGCGATCGCGTCATCGGAGGTTAGTGCCACCGAGGCCGTCGATTCGGTGCGGTGAGCGACGGCGCCGACCACCACCGCGGCCGCGACGATCACGCGCACCGTCGCCAATCGCCACCCGGCCCGGCGGGAGCGCCTTTGCAGCTGAGTTGTTGACATCGCTATTCCTAACGTCGTCGGACGCTGCGAAATTCGTCCGTGGGCCCATCGTCCTTCAGGGCCAGGAGCAAAGTCCAAGTCGGGTTTGCTTTTAACTGGCACGGCCCCGTTGTCGAATCGTCGGCGCCACTCTGTAAACGCAAGCGCGCAAACTGGTTTCACGCGAAATTCCCTATTCGTGACGCGATTTCGGGGCGGTGTGTCACCATGACGGGGCTCCGACCCGCCTGATCGACTCAGACAAGGACCCTTTCATGGTGAACCCCGACCGCGCCCGTTCCCGCACCTTCGTCGTGACCGGCGCCGCGTCCGGCATCGGCCTGGCCACCGCGCGGCGGCTGCTGGACGAGGGCGGCACGGTGATCGGCGCCGACCTGACCGCCCCGCCCGACGACCTGGGTCCGCGATTCACTTTCGTCTCCGCCGACGTCACCGACGAAGCCGCGATCGCCGCGGTGCTGGCCGCCGTGCCCGGCCGCCTCGACGGGCTCTTCCACGCCGCCGGCGTCGCCGGGGGAGGCCCGGTGCACCTGCTCGAGCGTGCCGAATGGGACCGGGTGATCGGGATCAACCTCACCGGCACCTTCCTGGTGGCCAAGGCGGCCCTGGCCAAGATGATCGACCAACCACGAGCCGACGGCGAACGGGGTTCCATTGTGACCGTCGCCAGTGTCGAGGGTCTGGAAGGCACCGCCGGCGGCAGTTCGTACAACGCGGCCAAGGGCGGCGTCGTGCTGCTCACCAAGAACATCGCGCTGGACTACGGGCCGAGCGGCATCCGGGCCAACGTGATCTGCCCCGGATTCATAGAAACACCGATGGCGCACAGCGTCTTCAGCATCCCGGGGATGGAGGGACCGCTGGCTTCGATCACCAAGGAGCACGCCCTGCAGCGGTTGGGCCAACCCGAAGAGATCGCCGCCATGGCCGCCTTCCTGCTGTCGGCGGACGCCTCGTTCGTCAGCGGCCAGGCCCTTGCCGTCGACGGCGGCTACACCGCCGGTCGCGATCACGGTGTCGTCGAACTCTTCGGCTTTCCCACCTGACGCGACTAAGATTCGTACATGAGCGGTGGACTTACTCCTGACAAAGCGATCGAGGCGATCAGGGGCGCCGGAGGTGCTCAGCCCGGCTGCCGCGCATTGCACGCCAAGGGCACGCTGTACCGCGGCACGTTCACCGCCAGCCCCGACGCGCTGATGCTTTCGCGCGCACCGCATCTCGATGGCTCACCGGTTCCGGCGCTGATCCGCTTCTCCAACGGATCGGGAAACCCCAAGCAGCGTGACGGCGCACCCGGAGTGCGCGGAATGGCGGTGAAGTTCACGCTGCCCGACGGCTCCACCACCGACGTTTCGACGCAGACCGCCCGCCTGTTCGTCTCCAGCACGCCCGACGGCTTCATCGATCTGCTCAAGGCGATGCGGCCCGGCCTGACGACACCCGTGCGCATGATCAAACACCTGCTCTTCCACCCGGGGCTGCTCGGCGCGTTACCCATACTGCGTGAGGCGAACCGCATTCCGGCCAGCTACGCCACCACCGAATACCATGGCCTGCACGCGTTCCGCTGGACCGCCGCCGACGGCAGCGCCAGATTCGTTCGCTACCACCTGGTTCCGACCGCGGCCGAGGAATACCTGTCCGGGTCGGATGCCAGCCGCAAGGATCCCGACTTTCTCACCGACGAGCTGAAGACGCGACTGGACGACGGGCCGGTGCGGTTCGACTTCCGGGTGCAGATTGCCGGACCCACCGACTCGACGGTGGATCCCTCGGCGGCCTGGCAGAGCACCCAGATCGTCACGGTCGGCACCCTGAAGATCACCGGTCTGGACAAAAAACGAGAGCGCGGCGGCGACATCGTGGTGTTCGACCCGATGCGCGTGACCGATGGCATCGAGCCCTCCGACGATCCGGTCCTGCATTTCCGAACCCTGGTGTATTCGGCTTCGGTCAAGCTGCGCACCGGCGTGGATCGCGGCGCCGAAGCTCCTCCCGCCTGACCGGGGCCGACCCTGGACTCGGTTCGCACCGAAATCGGCGGCAGGCTAGGGTTTTTCTTCGGTGTCGCCATTTCAGATGTTCCTCATATGCCTGGCCGGGCTGGGCGCCGGCGCGATCAACGCGCTGGTCGGGTCCGGCACCCTGATCACCTTCCCGACGCTTGTCGCGCTCGGCTATCCACCGGTGACGGCCACCATGTCGAACGCGACAGGTCTGGTCGCCGGTAGCCTCTCGGGCACCTGGGGCTATCGCGCCGAGTTGAGCGGTCAGTGGGATCGGCTGCGGTGGCAGCTCCCGGCCTCACTGGCCGGCGCGGTGCTGGGCGCCTATCTGCTGCTGCATCTGCCCGAGCAGGTATTCGCCGAAATTGTGCCGGTGCTGCTTGTGCTGGCCTTGGTGCTGGTGGTGATCGGACCGCGGATCCAGGTTTGGACGGCGCGGCGGGCCGAGCAGGCGGGCCGCGCGCCCGAGCACGTCAGCCCGCGCCGGATGGCGACGCTGGTGTTCGGCACGTTCGCCGTCGGCGTCTACGGCGGCTACTTCACCGCCGCGCAGGGCATTCTGTTGGTCGGCCTGATGGGGGCTCTGCTGCCGGAGTCGGTGCAGCGCATGAACGCGGCCAAGAACCTCTTGGCTTTAGTGGTGAATGTGGTTGCCGCCGTGGCCTATACGGCGGTGGCGTTCGACCGGATCAGCTGGCCGGCCGCCGGGCTGATCGCGGCGGGCTCACTGGTCGGCGGGTTGCTCGGCGCGCGTTATGGGCGACGGTTGTCGGGCAACGCGCTGCGCGCCATCATCGTAGTCGTGGGACTGGTCGGGCTGTATCGGCTGCTGGCGGTGGCCTGACGAGCAGCCCGCCGCGGCAACGGGATTCACAGCTCCGGCTCAACTCAATGTGGCCTCGGCGGCTTCGGCGATGACGTCGCGCACCTCACCGCGTTTGCGCCAGGCCCGCAGCTGACGCATCGCCCCGTTACCGTGCGATACGACTCGGGCGAGTTCGTCGAGAACGTAGTCGTATTCACCCAACGACTCCAGCGCGGGGCGCACCCGCTGCACCAGCGCCTGCAACTGCTCATCCGCCGGCACCGCTCCGCGGTCGTGAATCAAATCGACTGTGCGGCCGGATAACCCGTCGTGTGCGGCCTTCCAATATGCCGCGCGCAATGCACCTGGCGGCAGCCGCCGAGCCTCATCGGGTGCGTCCAGGGCCGTCATCACCGCCGCCCTGGTCAAGGTGGCAAGCAGCACCGTCTCGGCGACCGTGGCCGGCACGTCGGCCACCCGGACCTCCACCGTCGGAAAGTCCGCCGATGGACGCACGTCCCAATAGACCATGTCCTTGTCCAGGATCACCCCGGTGTCGACCAACATGCGCACCGTCTCGTCGTACTCGTCGGATGAGGCGAAAAACGGCGGTGCTCCCGCGGCGGGCCAGCGCCGCCACAGCACGCTGCGCCAGCTCGCATACCCACTGTCGGCGTTGCGGTATACCCGCGAATTCGCCGACAGCGCAAGCAAAGACGGCAGCCACGGCCGCAGCCAATTACTGACATGGATGGCCGCGTCGCGATCGGGCACCTGCACATGCACATGGCACCCACAGATGCCTTGCTCGTGAGCGATCATCCCGAACTCCTCGCCGATCCGCTGGTAGCGCGGAGTGTCGGTGACGGGAAACTCGTGCGGCGTGGCCGGCGGAAGCCCACAGGCCAGCAGCTGGACACCGACGGCCTGCGCGGCCTGCGCGGCGGTGCGCCGCAGCCGGCTCAGTTCCTCGCCGAGCTCGGCACCTGTCGCCGCCACCGATGATGTGGTCTCCACCTGGCAACTGCTCAGTTCGAGCTGCAGCTTGACGCCCCGGCGCTTCGCCTCCGCGGCCACCGCGGCATTTTGCGGGGCGGGCTCGCCCTTTTTCGGGTCGACGAGGAGGAATTCCTCTTCGGCACCAACGGTCGGATTCTCGCCCATTGAGCCGGTGACGGCCCGATCTTTTACCGGCGAGCGGCCGCCGACAGCGCGGAGTCGACGGTCGGATAAATCGGCAGCACGCTGCTAAGCCCACACGCGTCGATAATGCGGCCGACAATCGACTCACAACTCACCAGCCGTAGGTCAATTCCGCGTCGCTGGCAGCGCTTCGCCTCATCGGCGAGCACTTCGAACGCGCAGCAACCCATGAAATCGAGCCCGGTGACGTCGACGACAAAGGGGCCGGGCGCGGTGACGCCGCTGGCCGCCTCGCTCACCAGATGGCGCCAGGTGTCCTCGTTGCAGGCGTCGACTTCACCCCCGGCGTAGATCACCACCGAGGGGCCGCTGCGATCGGCAGTCGCCCGTAGCGTGCTATTCGGGTCGCCTAGTTCGTAAACGAGTTTTGTGCTCAGCGTCAAATGACTGGTGGGCATTGGTTCCACAATGACGGAATTCATGATGGACCCCCTAATCGACAGGCGCTGCAGACGCCTCGATGGATGCCCGTCCTAATGTCTGAAGACAGACCTTCTTCGCCTATGCGAATCTCTTTTCTATAACGAGACAGGGCGGTCTGTCTACTGGCAGGGCTTAAGAGTATGGTAAGTGCCGCCATGACGACTTCCGATGTCGGATCGCCTCCCGCGTCGGCGCGTGAACGTGTTCTTACCGCGGCATATGAATTGTTCAGCCGCCGTGGAATCCGCGCCGTGGGCACCGACGAAGTGATCGAACGGGCAGGCGTCGCCAGGGCGACCCTGTACCGCCATTTCGCCACCAAAAACCATCTGGTGCTGGCGGTGCTGCAGCGCCGTGAGGAGCTGTGGACGCATGGCTTGATCGAGGAGCAGTCCCGGCGGCGCGGCAACACCCCCGAGGAACAGCTGCTGGCGATCTTCGACGTCATGCACGAATGGATTCAGCTCCGGGACGGGTACGAGGGCTGTTCGTTCATCAACGTGCTGCTCGAGGTGGGACCCGATCACCCGGCCGGTCGAGCCTGTATCACCCACATCGACCACGTGCGCGACATCGTGCGCCGCCGCGCTGTTGCGCTCGGCTTGACCGATGTCGAGGACTTCGCCTCGTCCTGGCACATCCTGATGAAGGGCGTGATCGTTCTGGCCGCCGTGGGAGATATCGACGCCGCGCTGCGCGCCCGCAAGATGGCCCGCGCTTTGATCGACGCACACCGGCCGCCACTGGCGGTGGACACCAGCGAGGCCGTCTAGTCAGACGGTGTCGGCGCGGTGCTGCCGGTCTTGCGTCGGTGTTCGGCTTCCAACTCCGCGATCATCCGGGAGGTGCGCTCCCGCAACAGGATTGCGGCGGTCACACCGGCGATGACGGCGATCACCAGCCCCATCCAGGAGAACCGCTCCAGCCAGCGTTCGGCGGCGATTCCGGCGAAGTACACCAGCGCGGTGGTGCCGCCCGCCCAGCAGATGGCACCCGAGACGTTGGCCGCCAGGAACCGGGGGTAATGCATCTTGAGCGCCCCGGCCAATGGTCCGGCCAAGATCCGCAGCAGCGCGATGAAGCGACCGAAGAAGACGGCCCGAACACCCCAGCGGTTGAACAACTTTTCGCCGAGCGCAATGTGTCCGGGACCGAAGTGTTTCGGAAACCGTCGGCCCAGTCGGTCGAAAAGCGGCATGCCGAACCGGCGTCCGATGGCGTAGCCGATCGAGTCGCCGATCACCGCGCCCATCACCGCGGCGATGCCGACCCCGAGTGGATTGACGGCCAGCTCATGGTGTGACGACATCAGCGCGGCGGTGACCAGCACGATTTCACCCGGCAACGGAATGCCCAAGCTCTCCACCCCGACCACCCCGCCGACGACCAGGTAAACCGCCAGCGGAGGAATCGAGTGCAGCAAGGACTCTAAATGCATGCGTCAAGGATGCCTGACCGGCCAAGAACCCGTGACTTAAGGTGTGCGCTTGAACTCGCTCGGGGCACCCAGCCCCTCCAACCGCGGACGTTTCGGTTCGCGCCCGTCGTACGACGACAGGCCGCGTAGACGCCGCCAGATCCAGGGTAAGAAACTCTCGTGGGTCCAGCGCAACTGCTCGAAAGTGCCGGCGGCGAAAGAGCGCTGGGTGGGACTGAGGCCGCCGCATGCCCAATCATGGTTGGCGTCAGGCAAATTGAGCGCTTCAGCGGCCGCGGCGGCGAATAGGATATGGCCCTTGCTGGAGGCGTGCACCCGGTCGACGGCCCAGGTGTCCAACTCGCGCATCGAGGGGGCGTTGTACAGATCGACGAGCCGGAACCCGTAGCGTTCGGCCGCCGCGCTGATCGCCGCGTTGATTCGGGCCAGCCGCCCCGCCACCAGCCGTCCTAACGGGAGGAACTGCGCGACGTTCGGGAAGGTCGTCGTCACCACCGTCGCCCCCGACTCGGCCAGCGCGGCGTAGATGCGCTCGAGGTCGATTAGGGCGGGTGCGAAGGATCGGCCGGGCTGGATGACGTCGTTCATGCCGGCGCAGACCGTGACCAGATCGGGCTGCATCGCCAGTGCCTGTGGAAGCTGCTCGAAGAGCACGTGGCTGATCCGTTTTCCGCGGATCGCGAGGTTGGCGTACTGCAGGCCGGGGTACAGGGAATCGACCATCACCGCGAGCCGGTCGGCGAATCCGTGCAGGCCGATGGTGTCGTCGCCGTCCCACAAGCCCTCGGTTTGGCTGTCACCGATGGCGACGTAACGGTGATATGCAGCGTGAGTAGCCCCGCTCACGATGCCGAGAATAACCCGAAGCCGCGCCCATAACTGGTTACCGTGGACGCATGCCACGCAAGCGCGAGTCGGCCGACTCGAGCGCCGCTGCGGCGCCGGCCGCCGATCCGCTTGCGCCGCAATACCCGATCGAGTCGGTCGACAACGCGCTCAAGCTGTTGTTGTTGCTGGGCGAACAGCCCCAGATCCGGTTGAGCGAGGCGACCCGCTATCTGGGCGTGGCGTCGTCGACCGCGCATCGGCTGCTGGCGATGCTGGCCTATCGCGGTTTCGTCCGGCAAGACCCGGTGTCCAAGGCGTATCTGCCCGGTCCGTCGTTGACCGGGGTGGCGTTCGCGATCTTCGGCCGCATCGACATCGCGCGGTCCGCCGTGCCCGTCATGCGCAGCCTCAGCGAGCAACTGCGCGAGACGGTGCACGTCGGAATGCTGGATGGTGCGAGCGTGCGATTCGTGGCCGCCGTCGAGGGTCCGGCCGCGGTGCGGGTGGCGTCCAGGCTGGGCCGCGCCATGCCCGCCCATTGCACCTCGACGGGCAAGGTCATGCTGGCCCAGTTGTCGCCGCCGGAATTGCGTGCGCTGCTGCCGCGCGAGCGGTTGAAGCGCATCACCTCGCATTCGATCGGCAGCCGCAGCCGGCTGGAGGCCGAATTGGCCGATATCCGCGAGCGTGGCTACGCCACCAACCGTGAAGAGAGTGAGGAAGGCGTCGCGTCGGTCGCGGTGCCGATTCCGACCCGCGCGCCCGGGCTGCGGCTCGCGCTCAACGCCGCCGCGCCGCAGAACCGGCTGGAGGCTTCCCGGTACCCCGCGGTGGCCGCGGCGCTTGTCGCGGCCGCCAAGGAGATTGGCGATCAGCTCGGCTAACCCGTTAGCCGTGCCACCTCGTGGCGCCAGGCGGCCTCGGCGGTGAACGCAGATCCCAAGTCCGGCAAGTCATCCCAGTCCGCGTCGTCGATGTCGTTACAGGTGCCGCCGGCCGCGTGCACCCGCAACGACATTCGGGCCAGCGTGTCCAGGCTGATCGCCTGCAGCACCGCCTGCGGCACGGTGGCCGAGACGCTGGTGATTCCGTGTCCGCGACAGATCACCACCGGCCGGCCACGCATCGCCGCCACCATTTCCTTGCCCAGCCGCGAATTCCGGATCAGCACAGCGCGTTCGTAGACGGGTACACCGCCGCGTGCCAGCCAGGCGCCGGGAATGTCGAAGGCGCCGTAGATCGGCCTGATCGTGATGCCGGCCAGGTCGGCGGCGACCACGTCCGGTGGATGCAGGTGCGCGACGGCGACGTGCCGTGCATCGGCCAGCATGGTCTCGACGTGGATCGGCAGCTCGTTGGGAACGCGATAGCCGTCGAGTTCGCCTGGGGCACCGGCGCTGCCGTCAAAGTTGATCAGCCGGATGTCGCTGGGCCGGGTGAACGCCACCCCGGTATCGGTATCGCTTCGGCAGCGCACCAGCAGGTGCTCGTCGTCGATCCGCAGGCTCAGGTGGCCGAGGATGCCATCGACCAGGCCGCGGGCCGCCGCGACGCGGCAGCCCTGGGCCACCAGAGCGCGCTCCTCGTCCAGGACGGTCATCGCGGTGCCCCCAGTCCGAAACCGCCGTCTGGCCGGACGGTTTCGCCGGTGAACCCGCGGGAGCGGTCTGAGGCCAGGAACACATAACTCCACGCGTGATCCTCACCCGAGAGCGCGACGTGCAGGGGAGTGCGCGCGGCCACCTGGTGCGCCCGATCAGGGCTGTCGTCCAGGCGGGTCTGGTCGAGTCCCAGGCTGGACAGGCCGCGCAGGTCGGTGTTGAGCGTGCCGCCGGGCGCCACCCCGTTGACCCGGATGTGTGGCGCAAGTTCGTACGCCAATGCCGAAACCAGTCCGCGTACCGCGAATTTCGAGGATACGTAGAGCACACCGCCACGTCCGGGGTAGAACGACGACGCCGACTCGGTCAGCACGATCGAGGATCCGCTCGCCGTGCGCAGCGCCGGGAGCGCGGCCTTTATCGACTGCAGATGACTCAGCACGTTGGTACGAAACATCTCGTCGAACGCATCGGACAGCAGATCGGTGTCGATGTCATCGAGGCCCCGGTAGAAGTCGAAGACGCCCACGCAGTTGACCAGGGTGTCCAACCCGTCGAAGGCATCCTCGGCCGCGGCGACGGCGCGGTCATTGGCCTCGCGGGTGGTGGCGTCACCCTCGACCACCGGGACCTGCGGCAACTGCTGTCGCAACCCTTCGCACTTGCGTGGGTCACGTTCCAGCGCAGCGACTTTCGCGCCTTCGTTGCTGAACGCGTCGACGACGGACCGGCCGATCCCCGAGCCGGCACCCACCACCAGTGCGCGCTTGCCGGCCAACCAGCCGGTCATGGTTGCGGTTCGCTTTCGTCCGGCAGCAGCGGCGCGTGGGAATTGCCGACCATGGCCGCCAGAGTACGGGGATTCTGCCAGGTCAATGCCTCGACCTCTAGAGCGTCCAGGGTGATCCACTGCCCGGATCTGGGCGCACTGATCAGCAGGCGTGATCCGTTGCGAGTGTCGACACGGCGCACCATGACCTCGGTGAATTCGTTTGCGACGCTGATAGGTTCGCCGACCGTGCCGTCCAACAGCTGCTGTAGCTCATCGCGAACATCGCTCATAAAAACACCGCCAGGTTCTGCATCCGAAGTACCGACTCGTCGGCGATGATCGTGCGGCGGGCCAGCTTCCAGCGATCATCGCACCAGCGCAACACGTCCTTGCGCCCGCACGACATCAAGGCGCTGTCGTTGACGTCGCCCCGGCTGCGAAACAGCAGTTCGGCCGATTCGACCACCAGGTGGGCTTTGTCTTCTGGGTCGTCCGGCTCAAAGGTGCGCACGTTGGTGATGAAATGCCGCAGCCGAGACGGCGGGTCCTCGGCCCACACGTGGTCGGTGCCCATCCGCGCGACCCGCTGGTTCAGCGAGTACTTGTCCTCGTCGAAATGGTCCATCCCCGGTGACGTGTCGAACCCGGCACCGCGCGCGGTTGTGACGCGCACCGGCATGGCGTAGTGAACGTCGTCGGTCAGCGTGTCCAGCCACGCCTCATACTGTTGGGCATCGAGCAGATACGCCTCATCGACCAGGAACTGATGCGCCGCCACGTGCCGAGTGTCATTAAATGGCAAGGGCTTCATGCCGGTACCCGCTGCAGATAGTCGGCCCACATGTTCAGCAACGCCCGTTGGTTGTGTTCGTTATAGCCGACTTGCGCGCGTCCGGGCCCGTGGAAAGCGCTGGGCGACAACGCCTCGATGACGGGACGGTCGTCGGCGAGCAGACCCATCCGGCTGTTCAGCAACAGCCGTCGTGCCATGGAACCGCCTGCGGTGGTCGTCAGCGACACCCAGTTCTCCACATCGTCTTGCTCGAACATGCCGGTCGACCCGAAGCACATCAGGTACGCCTTGTACGAGTCTTGTTTGTACTGCGGGGGAGCCGCGGAATCCACCGCGAACCACGAGCAGACCTCGGTCTCGTGCGCAGTGATCGGCTGCCACAACCGAATCGAGATGAACGGCAGCACCTCGGCCTGCCGATGGTCATCGCGGTCGCGCACCTTGGGCCAGTTGTGCACGAAGCTGAGGTTGGGGAAACACGTTGCGGCCGAGATCATGAACCCGTCGTCACCGACCACCCGTTGCTGTCGCGGTGTCCACACGTCTTTGATCCGGCCGATCATCTCGTCGGGGTAGCCGACGTAGCGCATCCGCTCCTCGAAGCTGCCCGGGGGGAGTTTGTAGGTGGTTCCGCCGCCGCGGTGCGCCCAATACGTGGCGCCGTCCTTGCGTTTTTGCGCCTTCGGTTCGCGGAACAGTCCGATGTCGACGATCGACGCATGGGTGTGCGGGGTGTGGTACATGTCGCCGGCGAAGTTCTCCGCGCCGATCTTCCAGTTGGCCTTGATCCGCCAGCGCTGCGGGCCGCGCACTTCGACACCGCCGGCGCTCTGTTTGGTGTAGTAGTCCAGATAGAAGACGAAATCGCCGAGGAAATCCCGCAATGGTTCGGCGTGCGGATCCAGGCTGATGAACATCAGGCCGTTGTAGCTCGCGAAATTCGGTGCAGGCAAAAGGGTTTGGTCTTTGGCGAACCCCTCGTCGCCGCCGTAGGCCTCCCGGTGGAACGGCAGCCCGGTCAGCCGACCGTCGTTGCGGTACGTCCAGCCGTGGTAGGGGCAGCGGAAGTTGGAAGCGTTTCCCAGCTCCGCGCGACAGACCTGCATCCCGCGATGCAGGCACATATTGAACAGCGCCCGCACCGTGCCTTGCGAGTCGCGGGTGATGATGAAGGAGTCGTCGAGGACCCGGCGCACCACGTAGTCGCCGTCCTGCGGGATCTCGGACTCGTGGCCCACGAACGTCCACGCCCGGCTGAACAGCCGCTCCCTCTCCAGCGCGAACAGTTCCTGGTCGTTGTAGATGTGCGCGGGGATCATTCCCCGGCGCACGTTCTCGAAGACCTGCACCAATTCGCCGCGATGGCCTGCCATGAACTCCTCTGTTCTACAGAAATACCCTCCGCTCAGTAGAATCCCGCAGTCTTCGCCGTCGGTCAATCACCAAGCAACCGAGCCGCCAGGCTTCTACAAGAATGCTCGGTGCTAACTCACAGGTGGCACGCAATTAATTGCTGGAAGCCCGCGGCTACGGTGGGTCACGACAGCCACTCCGCGATGGTGAGCGCGAAGTAAACAAGGGGTAATCGGCCGGTTTTGCGGAAAATAGCCGCCGTTTTCCGCTGATCTGAGGAAGGACTGGTGTCATGGTGAGTCGGCCACGAGGGGGTCGATTGCAGCAGGTCGGATCGAAGATTGTGGCCGCTATCGGACGCCAGGAATGGATTGATCGACCGAGCTATCGGTTCGAACACCTGCTCAGCTTCGCCTACAACGGGCTGGGCGGCGCCCGCAACACCGTCACCAACGCGCTCAACGGGGTCTGGCTCGGGCACCCGGTGCATCCACCGCTGGCGTCACTGACCAGTGGCGCCCTGGGCACCACGGTGGCGCTCGACGCGTTGAGCGTGCTGCCCGGACAACCCCCGACCGAAGTCATCGACGCATCGCGATTTGCCTGCCGGGCACTCGGGGTAGGCATCCTGGCCAGCATCGGCTCGGCCGTCACCGGCGTCACCGACTGGCAGCACACCCACCAGGAAGACCGACGGGTCGGCGCGGTGCACGGCCTGGTGAACGTGCTGGCGACCGCGCTGTACATGCAGTCGTGGTGGGACCGGCGCAAGGGCCGGCACGGTCGCGGCATCGTGCTCACCGCCCTGGGCTACGGCATCACCGTCGCCGGCAGCTATCTCGGTGGGGCGCTGGTGTTCGAGTCCGGGATCGGCATCGATCAGTCCGGTCCGCGGCTGCGCACCTCCACCTGGACGCCGGTGCTGCCGGCGAGTTCGCTGAACGGCAAACCGGTACGGGTCGAGGTCGACGGAGTGGGCCTGGTGGTCTGCCAGACCAAACCGGGCGAGGTCGCGGCGTACGGGGAATTCTGTCCGCACCTGGCCGCGCCGATGGCCGACGGCTGGCTGGACCGGGGCCGGCTGGTATGCCCCTGGCACGGTTCATGGTTCGCGGCCGAATCCGGGGAAGTTGTCCGCGGGCCGGCAGCAGCGCCGCTGCCGTGCTATGAGGCGCGACTGGTCGACGGAGTGGTCGAAGTCCGCGGCGCGCAGCACGCTCCCGGCGGCGCGGTAGGAATCGCAAAAGGAGAAGCCAATTGAACGCCTATGACGTGCTCAAAGAGCACCACATCGTGATCAAGGGCCTCGGCCGCAAGATCAGCGAGGCGCCGGTGAATTCCGAAGAGCGGCATGCCCTTTTCGACGATCTGCTGATCGAGCTGGACATTCATTTCCGCATCGAGGACGACCTGTACTACCCGGCGCTCAAAGATGCCAGCAAGCTGATCGCGGTCGCCCATGCCGAGCATCGTCAGGTGGTCGACCAGCTTTCCGTGCTGCTCAAGACCCCGCAGAGCGCGCCCGGTTACGAGGACGAGTGGAATTCCTTCAAAACCGTGCTGGAGGCCCACGCCGACGAAGAGGAACGCGACATGATCCCGGCGCCGCCGGAAGTGAAGATCACCGATGCGGAGATCGAAGAGCTGGGCAACAAGATGGCCGCCAAGATCGAGCAGTACCGCGGCTCGGCCATCCACCGCCTGCGAACCAAGGGCCGCGCGGCATTGGTGCGCGCCCTGTAGCAGCCGACGACACCGCCCGCTTGCGGGATTCGGCGGGCCACCGGGAGTAGCGTCACGGCTCATGAAGCCCGAGTGTCTCGCTTCTCAGGGTGACATCACGGCGGAGATCGCCCGCATCGCAGCGCAATACCCCGTCGGGCAAGGCGGGCAGCCGCGGCTGGACTATCCACCGTACCGCAGCACGAGGTTGCGCCACCCGAAGCGACCGCTGGTGCTCGTCGATCCCGAGGGCGTCGAACGCTGGGCCCCGTGCTTCGGCCGGCAAGACGTCGACCCGCTCGACGCCGACCTGACGGCCGGTCACCCCGGTGAGCCGATCGGGGAGCGCGTCGTCATCGCCGGTCGCGTCCTCGACCAAGCCGGCCGGCCAGTGGCGGGCCAGTTGGTCGAGATCTGGCAAGCCAATGCGGCCGGTCGTTACCGCCACCAGCGCGACCAGCACCCCGCACCACTGGACCCGAACTTCACCGGCGCGGGCCGCTGTCTGACCGGGCCGGACGGCAGCTACCGTTTCCGGACCATCAAGCCCGGCCCCTATCCGTGGCAAAACCACCACAACGCGTGGCGCCCTGCGCACATCCATTTCTCGCTCTTCGGAACAGCTTTCACCCAGCGCCTGGTCACCCAGATGTACTTCCCGGGCGACCCGATGTTCGAGCTCGATCCGATCTTCCAGTCCATCCTCGATCCCGCCGCGCGGCAACGGCTGATCGCCCGCTACGACCACGACCTCACCGAACCGCAATACGCGACCGGCTACCGGTGGGACATCGTGTTGGCCGGTCGCGGCCGGACCCCGACCGAAGGTGAGCATGACTGAATCTGCTTGCACGCCAGCACAAACGGTCGGGCCCTTCCTCGACCTGGGATTGCCGTATCCCGGCGACAACACGTTGGTCGACGACGGCCATCCGCAGGCCATCCGACTGCACGGCACCGTGTACGACGGCGCCGGTGTCGCCGTCCCGGACGCACTGGTGGAACTGTGGCAACCCGACAGCGCGGGAAGGATTCCACAACAAGCCGGTTCGCTGCGCCGTGACCCCGCGTTCACCGGGTGGGGCCGTTGCGCGACCGACGCCGCCGGAGACTACGCCTTCACCACATTGACGCCCGGTACGGTACTCGCCGGGCGTCCACCGTTCTTCGCGCTCACCGTGTTCGCCCGCGGCCTGCTAAACCGGCTTTTCACCCGCGCCTACCTGCCCGGCGGCGATCCGCATGCCGACCCGCTGCTGGCGGCGCTCGACGCCGAGCGCTCGCACACATTGTTCTGCGTCACCGAAAATGACGGCACCGCTTACCGTTTCGACATCCATCTGCAGGGGCCGGCCGAAACCGTGTTCTTGGAGTACCGGGACGTCGCACGATGACCAACCTGTTGTGGCCCGGAGACCACCGCGCCGGTGAGCACCTGAGCGATCGGGCGCTGCTGGCATCGATGGTCGCGGTGGAATCCGCGTGGCTGAGCGCGCTGGTGGCTGCCGGCATTGCTCCGGCCGAATGCGCCGCGGTGGATCTGTCGAAATCGATCACGCTCAACGATTGTGAGGCGCTGGCGGTCAGTGCCGAAGACGGCGGAAACCCGGTCATTCCCCTGGTGAAACTGCTGCGCCGGCGGGCCGAACCGGGCATCGCCCCGTGGATCCATCGCGGACTCACCAGCCAAGACGTCTTGGACACCGGGCTGATGCAGGCCGTGCGCGCCGTCGCCGATAACCTGAAAACACAGCTGCGACAGCAGATTTCCACACTGTCCGAACTCGCCGCCCGGCACCGGGCCACGCCCATGCTGGCCCGCACCCTCACCCAGCACGCCGCGCCCACCACGTTCGGCGTCAAGGCCGCCGGCTGGCTGGACGGCGTCGTGGACGCATTCGAGCGGGTGGCCGCGCTGGTCACGCCCATCCAGATCGGCGGCGCCGCCGGGACACTGGCCGCCACCACGGAGTTGGCGGCATTGCTCACCGGCTCCACCGACCCGGCCGCAGTCTCGGCTCAGCTAGTCCACAGCGCCGCAACCACTTTGGGCTTGCATGACCGGCCCGCGTGGCACACCGCCCGCGCACCCATCACCGCGGCCGCCGACGCCTTCGTGAGCTGCACCGACTGCTGGGGTCGCATCGCCTCCGACATCGTCACGCTGGCCCGCCCGGAGATCGCCGAACTCAGCGAGCCGACAACCGGGGAGCGCGGCGGCTCGTCATCGATGCCGCATAAGCGAAATCCGGTGCTCTCAATCCTGCTGCGTCGCGCCGCCATCGCGGCACCGCCATTGGCCGCGACGCTGCACACCGCGGCGGCACTGGCCAACGACGAGCGCCCGGACGGGGCATGGCATGCCGAATGGGACACCCTGCGCACGCTCGGCCGGCGCACCGTCGTCGCGGCATCTCAAAGCGGGGAGTTACTGTCCGGCTTGACCGTACACACGCAACGTATGGCCGAAAACCTGGATGCTGCAGACGTGTTGGGTGAACAGCGGGCGATAGCCGACTTGGTGGGCAAAGAGCCGTCGTCGACCTACTTCGGCGCCGTCGACCGATTGGTCGACGAGAGCCTGACCCGTGCTGCGCGGGCGCTGGGTTAGCGCAGGTAAATGCTGGCCAGCCAGATGTGCAGCAGCGTGTCGATTACCCGGTCTTCGGGAATCGCCTGGTCCTCGGCGGCGAACGTGGCGGCCATCATCCGCTCGCTCAACATGTTGAGCGCCACGGACAGCTCCGCGGCCGGGATGGTGTCGGGGGCGGCACCGCGACCTTGCTCGGACTTGATCGCGATGGTCGTGTAGGAGATCCACTTGCTCATCAGCGCCGACCACAACTGGCGCGCCTCGGGGTTGGTCGCTGTGGCCGCCGCGCCCGCGACGGCGACCGCCCGGTGCGATCCGGACACCTCGAAGAACGATTCGATGCGCGCCCGCCAGATCGCCTCGGGGTCACCGCTGGAGACGACGTCGAGCGCTCCCAGTGCCGCTTGCGCCTTGCTGTTCATCTGATCGAGCAGCGACAACAGCACCGCGTTTTTCGACCGGAAATAGAAGTAGAAGGTGGGTCGCGATATTCCGGCGCCTTTTGCTAAGTCGTCGACGGAAAAGTCGGCCAGCGGCCTTTCCTGCAGTAGCCGCTCGGCGGTGGCCAGTATCGCTTGCTCGCGGTCGTCACCGGCGTGCTGCGACGCGCGGCGGCCCCGCGAGGCCTGCGGATACTTCGTTTGTGTCGGGAAGTCGGACACGCCCGTTACTGTTGGGCACGTCGATATACGTCAACAAAACTGTTGATGAAAACCAGCAATAATGTCGATTAAGAACCGTGCTTTGCTGGCGACTTCTTAGTCGGCAACCGCGATCTCGATCGACAAGCATTCACTCAGCGCATGCGCGGCCGCCCAGTCGCCACCGCACACGGCGCGCTCGAGTTCGTCGACCAACGGGCTGTTGGCGCCCAGGTCGGCCAGCCAGGCCGATAGCGTCGCCGTGATCTGATGTGCGGGTACCCGGGCGATGTGTCCGTTGTGGAGGCGGTCGGTCAACTGGTAGATGGTGGCCGAAGGCCTGCGTTGCGACCAATGAACCATCCATTTCGGTGAATTCATCGTCCCCTCCCCGCTAGCCCCAACGACTCGTCCGATCCCGGCACCACGTTCGGCTCTAGGGCACAATAGTACGTCTGTACCAATGTGTTGGTCGGCATTTCGGCCGTGGGAAATCCCGTTTTTTTCATCTCTTTTGTCATCGGATCGCCTACCTGGTCCTACTGAATTCGGCGCCGCGTCAGCGAGGCGCGGCTGCGGGTCATGATGCGTTCTAAGACGTTGTGGGACAGGTCGCCGTCGTTGGCCACCCGGGCGAGGCCGCGCCGCCTCAAGAACATGTCCAGCCGCCGATCCGGTGACCAATCGGCGTAAATGGCCCCGAGGTAATGCGACTGCAGGAAGTCCGAAGCCAACGCATCGAGGTCGGACTCCGTCAGCAACGGTGGCGTAACACCCATAGTCGGCAAGCTCCTTCGTTCTCCCCGCAACTGCCGCAGCCAAGTTACGTCAGGGGGCGTCACTAAACCGTCACGCACAGATTGCGGAACGGAGCCAAAGTCGGCCGCGACGCAAAGGCGAAGGTCGAAGCCTCCCAGCGGTTGTCAGGCGCTGCCGGATGCCGCCGGCTTATGCGCGACGAGGGCGACGGCGGCCAACTGTTTGCGATGTTTGCGGAACGTGCGGCGCATCGCCAGAACCCGCTTACGCGCGTCCCGATGCACGGCCACGTTCCTGGCGAATCGCAGCGCACCGAAGAACCCTTCGTCGGCGACCAACCGGCGCGGCTGCAACAGTGCCATCGGTGCGGTCGCGACCCGATCGACCACCAAGCCATGCTCGGCGAGCAGCTTCGACCACTCCGCGACGGTCAACGGGCGGGCGTTCACCTTGATCGCCCGGGCGAGTGCCTGCCGGATGTCGGTGCTGATCTCCTCGGGCACGTTGTCCGGAGTGAGGGCCAGTTCGTGGATCGCGTAGCGGCCGCCCGGCCGCAACACCCGCGCCGCCTCGGCGACGATGGCCCGCTTGGCCGCATCGCCCTGCATGCTCAGCATCGCCTCGCCGATGACGACATCGCTGCTGGCATCCGGTAATCCGGTGGCCGCCGCATCCGCGACCCGCACGGCTGCATTATGCGCGCCGAGATCGCTGAGCACGCCGCGCACCACGTTGGCCGCGTCCGGGTCGCCTTCGGCGCCCACGTACGACCGAGGTCCGCGGGCCACGATCTCGGTGGCGGTGCGGCCCAGGCCGGGCGCCAATTCGACGACGTCGGCTCCGCTCAGCTGCGCCTGGGACAGCAGGGTGCGGGTGAGCTCGACACCACCGGGGCGAAGCACCCGCTTGCCCAGTCGCGCGAGCAGCCAATGGCCGGCAACCGCGTCGTCGGCGCGGCTCGACGACGGCAGTCGACGTTCGGAACCTGGTCGTTGTCCTGGCATCAGACCTCCTGCCGCGCAGAGCTTTCCACCGGCTTCAGAGGCAACTCCAGGCCCCGGCGCACCGGGGGTGGGGTGTCGCTAAGTTTACCGATTCGGATTCGCCAGACGGTGGGACCCTTGTCGAGGTACTCCCAGTCGTAGCCGCCCGGGTAATCAGCCTCGAATTCGCCGTGCAAGTGCTTGGGGTCGTGGTTGTTGACCAAGACGAACGATTCGCCGACTTGCAGCGCGGCGTATTTCGCGAAGATTCTCGGGTGCTTGTCCGGCTTGCGCAGCTGACGTATGTCAAGTTCGTTGGCGGCCATAGCGTCTTCGACCTTCGCCCTAGTTTTTACAAGCTATGTTGTGTAAACTCTAACGCATGACCTACGTGATCGGGAAGCCGTGCATCGATGTGATGGACCGCGCATGCGTCGACGAGTGCCCGGTGGATTGCATTTACGAGGGCGGTCGGGCGCTCTACATTCATCCCGACGAATGCGTCGATTGCGGCGCTTGTGAACCGGTGTGTCCGGTGGAGGCGATTTATTACGAAGATGACCTGCCCGAGGACCTCAAGCCGTACCTGGCCGACAATGAGGCGTTCTTCGCTGAAACGCTGCCGGGTCGTGACGCCCCCTTGGGGTCACCGGGCGGGGCGGGCAAGCTCGGTCGCCTCGGTGTCGACACACCCTTGGTGGCGGGCCAGCCCAGTGCCGCTCCCGACGGGGCGTAACGGACTAAGAGCGGGAGGGGCCCTTTGAAGTCTCAGAAGTTGCAGGACTCGTCTACCGGGGAATCGGCAGGCCGGCGACGCGCCGTCATGCGGCTGTTGCGGGCCTCGCCGGATCCGATGAGCATCGCAGGAATCGCCGACGTGCTGGGTGTGCACCCCAACACCGTGCGCTTCCACCTCGACAGCCTGGTCGCCGACGGGCAGGTGGAACACGTAGAGCTGGACCGTAAGGGGCCGGGACGTCCACCGCTGATGTTCCGCGCGGTGCGGCAGATGGACCGCGGCGGAACGCGGCACTACCGGCTGCTGGCCGAGATCCTGGCCACGGCCTTTGCCGCCGAGCGGGACCCGGCGCCCAAGGCCCTGGCCGCGGGCCGGGCCTGGGGGCAGCAGATGGATGCCGAACGGCATCTGCCGACCGACGGCGCCGACAGCGCCGAAGAGGCCATCACCCATTTGATCGATGTGCTCGACGAACTCGGCTTCGCGCCCGAGCGCCGGGTGAGCGACGGGCAGCAGCAAGTCGGACTGCGGCACTGCCCGTTTCTGGAACTGGCCGAGAACCGGTCCAGCGTCGTTTGCCCGGTGCACCTGGGCCTCATGCAAGGCGCCATGGAGACCTGGGGCGCGCCCGTCGCGGTGGACCGGCTCGACCCGTTCGTCGAGCCGGATCTGTGTCTGGCCCATCTGACGCTGCAAGCGGCCGAATGAACACCGGCACAGCGGTCGCTGTCGCCCTGACCTTCATCTGGCTCGGCATGGTGCTGGCCATCTCTTTCCTCGAAGCCCCGTTGAAGTTTCGGGCGCCCAACGTGACGTTGCAGATCGGCCTTGGCATCGGGCGCTTGGTCTTTCGCGCGCTCAACACAGTCGAGGTGGCCTTCGCGCTCGTCATCGGGGCCATCGTGGTGTCCGGTCCGGCCGCCGGGGGCGTGACGGCGGCAATCGCCGTCGCGGTGGCCGCTTTGGCCGTGCAGCTGGTCGCGGTGCGTCCCGCTTTGACCCGTCGGGCCGACAAGGTGCTCGCCGGATCGGAAGGGCCACGCTCCAGGGCCCACTACGTCTACGTCGCGCTGGAGGCGGTCAAGGTGGTCGGTCTCGTCGTGGCGGGGATACTGCTACTGAGCGGTTAACTCCCGACCCTTGAGGCTTCATGCAGGCCTTGCAACTTCGAAGGACCCGATATGGAATCGATTTCGCTGACCGACCTCTCGTCCGAAAAGATCGCCGAAGCCAAGCAATCGCACAGCGGACGGGCCGCCCACACCATCCACGGCGGTCACACCCATGAACTTCGTCAGACGGTGTTGGCCCTGCTGGCCGGTCACGATTTGTCCGAGCACGACAGCCCAGGTGAGGCGACATTGCAGGTGCTGCGCGGCCACGTGCGCCTGACGACCGGCGGCGACGCCTGGGACGGCAAGGCCGGTGAGTACGTCGCGATTCCCGCCGAACGCCACGCCCTGCACGCCGTGGAGGATTCGGTGGTCCTGCTGACCGTGCTCAAGACCATTCCCTCGGCGCACTAGCCGCGATGTTGTCGACGGCTTGGTCAAGGAGTTTCGGGCTGCGGGTCCCGATCGTCAACGCCCCGATGGGCGGGGTCGCCGGTGGCCGTCTGGCCGCGGCGGTCACCGCCGCTGGTGGTCTCGGCATGGTCGGCATGGGCAGCGTCGCGACCAGGGAGCTGCTCGCTGAGCAGCTGGCGCACGTCGACGGACGGTTCGGCATCGGCATGGTGGATTGGGTGATGCGCAACGAGCCCGGGTTGCTCGAGGACGCGCTGGCCGCACGCCCCGCCTTGTTGTCGGTCAGCTTCGGAACCGAATGGTCGTGGGTCGAAAAGGCGCATGACGCCGGAATCCCCACCGCCACACAGGTTTACGACAGCATCGGGGCGCGTCAGGCTGCCGACGCCGGAGTCGACATTTTGGTTGCGCGCGGCTCCGAGGGCGGTGGCCATGGAGAGGACAAGCTGGCCCTGCTGCCGCTGCTGGACGCCGTGTTGGACGCCGTCTCGGTGCCGGTGCTGGCCGGCGGCGGTGTCGCCTCGGCGCGCAGCCTGGCCGCGGTGCTGGCCGCAGGTGCCAGCGCAGCGTGGGTGGGCACCCGGTTGTCGGCCTGTCCGGAGGCCTTGACCGGGGACACCGGCCGCCGGGCCTTGGTCACGGCCACCGAAACCGACACCGCCGTCACCCGGGTCTTCGACGTCGCCAAGGGCCTGCCCTGGCCGGCGCGGTTCCCGTCGCGGGTGTTGGCCAACGACTTCGTCGAGCACTGGACGGGCCGCGAGGAAGCGCTGGACGCGCAGGCCTGCGACGAGTTGGCCGCCGCGATCGCCGCCGGGGACCGGCGGATGGTTCCGGTGGATGCCGGTCAGGGCGTTGGGATGATCCGCAGCGACGCGTCGGTGGGCGAGGTCATCGACGAGATGTGCACGGGCGCCGAGAAGTTGTTGTCCGGCTGGGGCGGATAGCGTGGGCTACCCGGGGCCGGGCCTGAGCACCACGCAACAGCGGTCCAGGCCGGGGCAGAGCCGGGCATCCGGGCCATGCGGTGCGAGTGCGTCGGCCACGCCGGTGATCAGCGCGTGATTCATGTTGCAGGCCAGCTCCGTCTGCTCCTGCGCCAAGGCGTGGAACGGGCAATTGGCGAGCTCGACCTCGTTTTCGGCGAACCGGGGCTGATAGCCGTATCGGCTGAGCACCGTGACGGCGCGTTCCAGCGCGTGGGGAGCCTGGGTGGTCGCGGCGTGGCTGGCCGGCATCATGTCGACCTGGTCACCGTCTCCGGCTTCTACGACGTCGCGCTGCGCGACTTCGGCTTGCTCGTCAGCGCTGTGGCGCTGGGCCGGCTGGCGCAGGGCGTGCACCACGGCAGCATCGGACGCGGCGTCACCGTGCGATAGCGCTCGCTGTCACACCGCCCGCAGATAGCGCTTCGCGATGAGGCGCTGGCCCAGTTTCACCACCGGCCCGCCGGCCTTGCTCCACCAGGTCGCGGGCCGGGAGAACGCCGACACCTCCGCGTACACCGCGTCGGTGACCGGGTCGCGACGCACCACGAAGCGCTCCTCGCCGGACTCCGGGTGGCCGGGCAGCGTGCCGTAGCCGAAGCCCCGGATGTCGGGTTCGTCGACGACGTAGACGACGCGACACGGCGCGGGCAGCGGGCCCATCTTCACAATCACCACCGCATCGACGACGGCGATCTCGGAGCTGGCCTGCACCCGCAGCCCGGATCCACGCTGCATGCCCCAGCGCATGACGGCGGCCGCGGCTTGCTCGAAACGCTGCTTGCCCGTGCCGATTTGGCACTCGACGTGTTGATGGTCGTATCCGACGGGCAGCTCACCGGCCGCCGTCGCCCCCACTTCGGCGTAGGTCAGGGGCAGTTCCTCGAGCGCTTGCAGGTCCACCTGCTCAGCTTGCCACGCCGAGATGCGCGGCCGCATATGACGCGTACGGTCGTAGAAGTGACCGCAAAAAACTCGAAAACTATTGCAGCTGCATCCGGAACGTTCACCTTCGGTGACGATCTGACCGTCAACCGGCTCGGCTTCGGCGCCATGCGCCTGACGGCCAAGGGCGTGTGGGGGCCGCCCGCCGACCGCGACGAATGCGTCCGGGTACTGCGCCGGGCCGTCGAACTCGGGGTGAACTTCATCGACACCGCCGACTCCTACGGCCCCTACATATCCGAGGAGATCATCCACGAGGCGCTGCATCCCTACGACGGTCTGGTGATCGCGACCAAGGCTGGGCTGCTGCGCACCGGCCCGGACATCTGGATTCCGTTGGGCAATCCGAGTTATCTGCGTCAGGAATGCGAGATGAGCCTGCGCCGGTTGGGTGTGGACACCATCGATCTGTTTCAGCTGCACCGGATCGACGCCAACTTCCCGCTGGAAGATCAGGTGGGCGAGCTGCTCACGTTGAAGAACGAAGGCAAGATCCGCCACATCGGGTTGTCTGAGATCAACGTCGACCAGCTGAACGCGGCCTTGCGGATCACCGAGATCGTGTCGGTGCAGAACATGTACAACCTGACGGCCCGCGGCGCCGAGCCGCTGCTGGACGCCGCGACCAGACAAGGCATCGGTTTCATCCCGTGGTTCCCGCTGGCCGCCGGGCCGCTGGCCGCCGCCGACGGTCCGCTGCAGCGCATCGCCGCCGAGCACGGCGCGACGCCGTCGCAGCTGGCGTTGGCCTGGTTGCTGAAACGCTCGCCGGCGATGCTGCCGATTCCGGGGACGTCCAAGGTTGCCCACCTGGAGGAGAACGTCGCCGCCGCCGAGATCGACCTGTCCGACGAGGAGTTCGAGACGTTGTCGGCGGCCGGGGCGCAGCAGCCGGTCTAACCACCGCGCGAAAGCCCGCCGGCCGGGCAATACGGTGTGGTGGTGGCCGAACATCAGCGACACCCCGGCGGCGGATTCAATCCGCCGGAGCCCACCACCAAGGGCGGACCCGACTACGGCAGGTTCATCGACGCGGTGCGCTCGCTGCAGGATCACGCCCGGGCCGCCGACGCACCCGACGAGGTGATCACCGAGGCCGCCGACCTGCTGGAGAAGGTGTCTGCCTTACTGGCACCGTTCGACGCCGACGAATGGGCGTCCCCGTCGGGACGCCGGATGGATCTGCCGATGCGCGGCAACATCCTGACCATCCCGATGTCGACGCATAAAGGTGAGGACGGCCGGATCCATGGCCAGGCCCGCTTCGCCCGGTTCCATCTGGGCCGCAATGGCGCCGTGCATGGCGGCGCGCTTGGGATGCTGTTCGACTCCATTCTTGGCTTGTCGGCCTCGGTGCTCACCGGTAGCCCGCGACAGCGCACCGCGTACCTCAAGATCGACTACCGCCACATCGTCCCGGTGGAAAAAGAACTGCAGTTCGACGCGGGCATCGACCGGGTGGACGGGCGCAAGATCTTCGTGTCCGGCCGGCTGACCGACGGCGACCGATTGCTGACCGAAGCGGAAGCGCTGTTCGTGCGGCTCAAACCTGGCCAGCCCTGAGCGCAGTGGGTGAGATCCTCAGCGCCGCGAACCACTAGGGAATCAAGGCCTTTGAGCGCGCCGGCGTCGCCGCCGGGTCCGCATCGGCAGCGTGCTCTCTTCGTGATCGAGTTCGCGTTCAATCGCGCGAAGGCTTTGGTCGGGCAGCATGCCCGCATCGCGCCAGCGCACCAGCTCGTCCCGCTGGGCGTCGATGGCGAGCCGGCGTATGGCGACCGCGGCCTCGTAGCGGGGCGCGGCGGGCGTCTCGTCGGCGTCCGACAAGAGATCGAGCCGGTGCTGATACCGCTCGAGCCGTGCCGACAACTGTTGGCGCACACTGTCGATCACCCGGGGGTCCACGTCCGCGTCGTCCTGTTGGTCCATCGAGTCGAGCCTGTTCAGTGCGGCCCGCACGGCGGCGGCGCGAGCCCGGTTGCGCAGCCGCAGTTCGTCGGCGGCATCGGCGCGCAGACCCAACGCCCGCACCAGCGGGCCGAACGTGATGCCCTGCCCGATCAGCGTCACCAGCACGACGACCAAAGTGCAGAACAGCATCAGGTCCCGGTCGGGAAACGCTGCGCCGGAGTTGGTCACGAACGGCACCGCGAAAATCGCCGCGAGGCTGACCACGCCGCGGGTGCCGGCCCAGCTCAGCACGAAGACTTCACGGCCACTGAGGCGCTCGGAGGTGCGGTTCGACCCAGTGTCGGGTTCGTCGGATTGCTCGCCCTCGTCGGCGTCGTCGGAGCCCGAGACGTTGCCGAGCCGGGTGTGCAGCGGCCGCGGAAGCGACTGGGTGAGCAGCAACCACAGCGGCCGCACCAAGAGAACCACCGCGACGGTGACGCAGACCGCCACAACGATCGTCGACAGCTGATAGCCGCCCAGGTCGTCGAGAATGGCCGGCAGCTGATGGCCGATCAGCAAGAACACCAGGCCCTCGAGCAGGAAGTTGACCAGGCGCCAGACAGCCCGGGTCTGCAACCGGCTCGCCCCCGATTCCAGCCGCGGCGAGTCATGACCGACGATCAATCCACACACCACGACCGCCAGGACACCGGAGGCGGACAGCTCCTCGGCCACCAGATAGGTCACAAACGGTGTGGCGAGCGAGATCGCATTGGCCGTCAGCACGTCGTGTCGCCACCGGCGGAGCAGCCGCCGGAAGTAGGCGAACACCCAGCCCACCGCCAGGCCGCCCAGGGCCGCCAACGCGAACTCCCGGATCGCCGACGGCACGGAGAACGCGGCGCCGCGCGCCACCGTGATGGCCACCGAAAGTGTGGTCAGCGCGGTCGCGTCATTCAGCAGCCCCTCGCCCTCGATCAGCGTAACGATGTTGAGCGGGAGGCCTTCCTTACGGGCTACGGCGAGCGCGGCCACCGGATCGGTCGGCGCGACCGCGGCGCCCAGCACCATGCCCACCGCGAGCGTCGCACCGCTGACGAGCAAGCCGAATGCGACGCCGACCGACGCCGCAGTCAGCAGGACGAGGACCACCGACAGGCTGATGACGGTGCGCAGATTGCGGCGGATGCCGACCAGCGACGATTCCAGCGCCGCGTTGAACAGCAGCGGCGGCAAAATGCAGGTCATCACGACGTCGGGTTCGAGGCTGATGTTGGGCCCCGGCACCAGCGCGTAGCCGATGCCCACCAGGACCAGCATCGGCGCGCTGGGCAGCCCGGTGCGTTCGCTGATCCAGTTGACCAGCACGATGACCGCGACGGCGCCGAGCAGCAACGTCAAAGCCGTCTGCGCCCCCATCGACCCCATCTTGCCGGACTTGTCGGCGCCTGCTCGACGGCCCTGCTCGGCGCCGAACCGCCCCGATAGCATGGTCGTCGACCCATCGAGCCTTGGAGACCGCACAATGACCGCCCCCGCAAACCCCGCTTCGGGAGCCGATGGCAGCGACTCGCAGCGCCCGGCTACGCCGGACGTGCGATCGCCGCAAGCCCCCATCCGGGTGGCCGCCGGGACTACCGCGGCGGCCGCGGTCGGCGAGGCCGGGCTGCCGAGGCGGGGCACGCTCGATGCCGTCGTGGTGGTGCGCGATGACTCGGGGAAGCTGCGCGACCTGAGTTGGACGCCCGACGCCGACGTCGACGTGGTGCCCGTGGCCGCGAACACCGACGAGGGCCGCAGCGTCATCCGGCATTCGGCCGCGCACGTGCTGGCCCAGGCGGTCCAGCAGCTGTTTCCGCAAGCCAAGCTAGGCATCGGCCCGCCCATCACCGACGGCTTCTACTACGACTTCGAGGTGCCGGAGCCGTTTACTCCCGAAGATCTCGCGGCGCTGGAAAAGCGGATGCGTCAGATCGTCAAAGAGGGCCAGCTGTTCGAGCGGCGCGTGTATGAGTCCAAGGACCAGGCGCGCACCGAGCTGGCCACCGAGCCCTACAAGCTCGAACTCGTCGACGACAAGTCCGGCGATCCCGACATCATGGAGGTCGGCGGCGACGAGCTCACCGCCTATGACAACTTGAATCCCCGTACCCGCGAACGGGTTTGGGGCGACTTGTGCCGGGGCCCGCATATCCCGACGACCAAACACATCCCGGCGTTCAAGCTGACCAGAAGCTCCGCGGCCTATTGGCGGGGCGACCAGAAAAACGCCAGCCTGCAACGCATCTACGGCACCGCGTGGGAGTCGCAGGAGGCGCTGGACAAGCACCTGGAGCTCATCGAAGAGGCTCAGCGCCGAGACCACCGCAAGCTGGGCGCCGAGCTGGACCTGTTCAGCTTCCCCGACGAAATCGGTTCCGGCCTTGCGGTTTTCCACCCCAAGGGCGGCATCATCCGGCGGGAGCTGGAGGAGTACTCGCGACGCAAGCACGAGCAGGCGGGCTACGAGTTCGTCAACACCCCGCACATCACCAAGGAGCAGCTCTACATCACGTCGGGTCACCTGGAGTGGTACGCCGACGGCATGTACCCGCCGATGCACCTGGACGCGGAGTTCAACGACGACGGAACGGTGCGTAAACCGGGCCAGAATTACTACCTCAAGCCGATGAACTGCCCGATGCACCATCTGATCTACCGGTCCCGGGGGCGGTCGTATCGCGAACTCCCGTTGCGGCTCTTCGAGTTTGGCAGCGTCTACCGGTACGAGAAGTCCGGTGTGATCCACGGGCTGACCCGGGTGCGCGGCATGACGCAGGACGACGCCCACATCTACTGCACGCGCGAAGAGATGCGCGACGAGCTGGCCTCGGTGTTGCGTTTCGTGCTCGACCTGCTGGCCGACTACGGGCTCAACGACTTCTACCTGGAGCTGTCCACCAAGGATCCGGAGAAGTACTCCGGCTCTGACGATGTGTGGGACGAGGCCACCGAGGTCCTGCGCGAGGTGGGCGTGGCCTCCGGGCTGGACCTGATTCCCGACCCCGGCGGCGCGGCGTTCTACGGTCCAAAGATCTCGGTGCAGGTCAAGGATGCGTTGGGCCGCAGCTGGCAGATGTCGACCATCCAGCTCGACTTCAACATGCCGGACCGCTTTGAGCTCGAATACACCGCCGCGGACGGGTCGCGGCAGCGGCCGGTGCTGATCCACCGCGCATTGTTCGGGTCGATCGAGCGGTTCTTCGGCATTCTCACCGAGCACTACGCGGGGGCGTTCCCGGCGTGGCTGGCGCCGGTGCAGGCGGTGGGCATCCCGGTGGCCGACGAGCACGTGGCATACCTGGAAAGTGTTGCCGCCCAACTCAAATCACACGGTGTACGGGCCGAGGTGGACGCCAGCGACGACCGGATGGCGAAGAAGATCGTGCACCACACCAACCAGCGGGTGCCGTTCATGTTGCTGGCCGGTGACCGCGACGTGCAGGCCGGGGCGGTCAGCTTCCGTTTCGGGGACCGCACCCAGATCAACGGCGTGCCTCGCGACAGTGCGGTCGACGCCATCGTAAAGTGGATCGCCGACCGCGAGAATTCCGTGCCCACAGCCGAACTCGTGAAAGTGTCAAGTGGTGAGTGACTGTGAGTGATCGCGAACCGGCCGAGCAGGGTGCCGACGACACCATCCTGGACAGGGGTGTCGGCGAGCAGGATCACCTGCAGCGGTTGTGGACGCCGTACCGGATGACCTACCTGGCCGAAGCGCCATTGAAGCGCGACAACGGTAAAACCGAGCAGCCGTTCACCGACATTCCGCAGCTGACCGACGAAGACGGCCTGGTGGTCGCGCGCGGCGAACTCGTCTACGCCGTGCTCAACCTCTATCCCTACAACCCCGGACACCTGATGGTGGTGCCCTACCGCCGGGTCTCAGAGCTCGAGGACCTGACCGTCCCGGAGAGCGCGGAGCTGATGTTCTTCATCCAGAAGGCAATCCGCGTCATCAAGAGCGTGTCGCGGCCGCACGGTTTCAACGTTGGGCTGAACTTGGGGACATCGGCCGGCGGGTCACTGGCCGAACACCTGCACGTGCACGTGGTGCCGCGCTGGGGCGGCGACGCGAATTTCATCACCATCATCGGCGGGTCGAAGGTGATCCCGCAGCTGCTGCGCGAGACGCGCCAGCTGTTGGCCACGGAGTGGACAAAACAAGCATGAGCCGCGCCGGCGACGATGCAGAGCGCAGCGATGGTGCGGAGCGGCGCAGATGAGCAAGGTGCCGTTCCTGTCCCGGGCGGCGTTCGCGCGGCTGACCACTCCGACGGCACGGGCATGCCTGCGGATCGGATTGACCCCCGACGTCGTCACCATCTTGGGCACCATCGTGGCGGTGGCCGGAGCGCTGACGCTGTTCCCGATGGGCAAGCTCTTCGCCGGCGCGCTGGTGGTCTGGTTCTTCGTCCTTTTCGACATGCTCGACGGGGCGATGGCGCGGGAACGCGGCGGCGGCACCCGATTCGGCGCGGTGCTGGACGCCACCTGTGACCGCATCAGCGACGGCGCGGTGTTCTGCGGGCTGCTGTGGTGGATCGTCTTCGGCCTGCACGACAAGCTGCTGGCCGTTGCCACGCTGATCTGCCTGGTCACTTCGCAGGTCATCTCCTACATCAAGGCGCGCGCCGAAGCCAGCGGACTGCGCGGCGACGGCGGCCTGATCGAACGTCCGGAACGGTTGATCATCGTGCTCGTCGGCGCTGGGGTGTCGGACCTGCCGTTCGTCGCCTGGCCGGCCGCGCTGCCGATCGCGATGTGGGTGCTGGCGGCGGCCAGCCTGGTCACCTGCGCGCAGCGGCTGCACACGGTGCGCACCTCGCCGGGTGCGACCGACCGGCTGGTGGGATCGGACGGGCCGTGATCCCCACTCCTCCGGGCATGAAAATTGTTGGGGCACAACCGCCCCGGATGGTGCGCCAGCTGGCGGGTCGGATGACGGGTCGGCTGGCGGGGGGCAAAGGCGTCGACTGGGCGTACGCGTCAGGCTGGATGGCGGTGCGCGCGATGCCGGAGTTCGCCGCGCGCAACGCCTTTGCGGCCGGAGCGCGGTACGCCGCCCGCGGCGGCGGCCCCGATCAGCTGCGCAAGAACCTGGCTCGCGTCTTGCGGGTGCCGCCCGAAGAGGTGCCGGACTCGCTGATGCGGGCCTCGCTGGCCTCCTACGCCCGCTATTGGCGCGAGGCGTTCCGCCTGCCCGGGATGGATCTGGGCGTGGTGGGCCGCGAGCTGCACGATTCGGTCCTCGGGCGAGAGAACATCGAGGCGGCGCTGGCATGCGGCCGCGGCGCGGTGATCGCGTTGCCACACAGCGGTAACTGGGATATGGCCGGGGTTTGGCTGGCGCAGACGCACGGCACCTTCACCACCGTCGCGGAGCGACTCAAACCCGAGTCGCTGTACCGGCGCTTCATCGCCTACCGCGAAGGCCTCGGCTTCGAGGTGTTGCCCTTGTCCGGGGGAGAACGGCCGGCATTCGAGGTGTTGTGTGATCGGCTGCGGGCCAACCGGGTGGTATGCCTGATGGCCGAGCGCGACCTGACCCGCACCGGTGTCCAGGTCGACTTCTTCGGCGAACCCACCCGGATGCCGGCCGGGCCGGCGAAGCTCGCGATCGCGACCGGCGCAGCCTTGCTGCCGGCGCACTGCTGGTTCGAGGATCGGGGCTGGGGCGTCGATATACAGTCGCCGCTGGATTGCACCGGCGGCGACGTCGGCGCCATCACCCAGGCGATGGCTGATCATTTCGAGAAGAACATCGCCGCCCGCCCCGAGGACTGGCACATGATGCAGCCGCAGTGGCTGGCCGACCTCCCCGAAGCCAAGCAGGCTCGGCTGAAGGAAATCTGATGCGGATCGGGATGGTCTGTCCCTACTCGTTCGACGTTCCGGGTGGGGTGCAGTCGCACGTCCTGCAGCTGGCCGAGGTGATGTGCGCCCGGGGGCACCAGGTCAGCGTGCTCGCGCCGTCGTCGCCGCACGCCGCGCTGCCGGACTACGTCGTCTCGGCGGGCAAGGCCGTCCCGATTCCGTACAACGGGTCGGTGGCCCGGTTGCGGTTCGGGCCGGCCACCCACCGCAAGGTGAAAAAGTGGCTCTCCGAAGGCGATTTCGATGTGCTGCACCTGCACGAGCCCAACGCGCCGAGCCTGTCGATGCTAGCCCTCAACATCGCCGAGGGCCCGATCGTGGCGACGTTTCACACCTCGACCACCAAATCGCTGACGCTGACCGTGTTTCAGGGCATCCTGCGCCCGATGCACGAGAAGATCGTCGGCCGGATCGCGGTCTCGGATTTGGCCCGTCGTTGGCAGATGGAGGCGTTGGGCACCGACGCGGTGGAGATCCCGAACGGCGTCGACGTCGCCGCATTCGCCTCCGCCCCGCGCCTGGACGGCTACCCGCGCGCCGGTAAAACGGTGTTGTTCCTGGGCCGTTACGACGAGCCGCGCAAGGGGATGTCGGTGCTGCTCGATGCGCTGCCTCGGCTGGTCGAACGGTTCGAAGGCCTGCAGCTGCTCATCGTCGGCCGCGGCGACGAGGACGAATTACGCGACCAGGCAGGCGAATTGATGGAACACATACGCTTTCTCGGCCAGGTCGACGATGCCGGGAAGGCGTCGGCCATGCGCAGCGCCGACGTCTATTGCGCGCCCAACCTCGGTGGGGAGAGTTTCGGCATCGTCCTGGTAGAGGCGATGGCCGCCGGAACCCCGGTGGTGGCGAGCGATCTGGACGCCTTCCGGCGCGTGCTGCAGGGCGGCGACGTGGGCTGCCTGGTGCCCGTCGGCGACGGCGACGAGCTCGCCGATGCGCTCATCGCGGTGCTGGAGGATGATGTGCTGCGAGATCGTTACGTGACGGCCGGTTCGGCAGCTGTCCAGCGCTACGACTGGTCAGTGGTGGCCAGCCAGATCATGCGGGTGTACGAGACGGTCGCCGCGTCAGGCGCCAAGGTTGAGGTGGCCAGTTGATGACATGGCTGATTGTCGCCATCGCGGTGTTGGTCGCGGTGCTGGCGGTCGTCGGCGTCTGGGCTTACCGGACGGCCAACCGGCTGGACCGCCTGCACGTCCGCTACGACCTGTCCTGGCAGGCGCTCGACGGTGCGCTGGCCCGGCGGGCGGTGGTGGCGCGCGCCGTCGCCATCGACGCTTACGGCGGTGCGTCCGAAGGGCGGCGGCTGGCGGCGCTGGCGGATGCCGCCGAGGGGGCGAGACGGACTGCGCGAGAGAACGCCGAGAACGAACTGTCGGCGGCGCTGGCCGTCGTCGATCCGGCGTCGCTGCCGGCCGGGCTGATCGCCGAATTGGCCGATGCCGAGGCCCGGGTGGTGCTGGCCCGTCGCTTTCACAACGATGCCGTTCGCGACACCCTGGCGCTGGCCGAGCGGCCCCTGGTGCGGCTGTTCCATCTCGGCGGGACCGCCGCGCTGCCCACTTATTTCGAGATCGTCGAGCGGCCGCACGCGCTGGCGCACGGCGATCACGGCGTCCTCAACCACCGCACCTCGGCGCGCATCGTGCTGCTCGACGACACCGGTGCGGTGTTGCTGCTGCGCGGGTCGGATCCCGCACTCGCCGAGCAAACCGCGCCGAAATGGTGGTTCACCGTGGGCGGCGAAGTGCAGCAGGGGGAACGGCTAGCCGAAGCCGCCGCGCGGGAACTGGCCGAAGAGACCGGTCTGCGGGTCGCGCCGGGTGACATGGTCGGGCCGGTGTGGCGGCGGGACGAGGTCTTCGAGTTCAACGGCTCGCTGATCGACAGCGAGGAGTTCTACTTCGTCTACCGCACCCAGCGATTCGAGCCGTCGCGAACCGGGCGAACCGAACTGGAACGCAGCTACATCCACGGCCATCGCTGGTGTGACGCTGCTGACATCGCACAACTGGTCGCGACGGGGGAGACGGTGTACCCGATGCAACTATCCGGACTGCTCACCGACGCGGCCGCGCTGGCCAGTGGCCGGACCCCCGGACCGCTGCTGTCCATCCGCTGACTCCGTGCAGTCAACGCGGGCCATAGCGCCTCATTAGACTGGATCGACAACGGTTGAAGGAGATCATGCAGTGAGTACCGCCCACCCGAGCAACGGGCGAACCGGAACGGCGCGCGTCAAACGCGGCATGGCCGAAATGCTCAAGGGCGGCGTCATCATGGACGTCGTCACCCCCGAGCAGGCCAAGATCGCCGAAGCCGCCGGCGCCGTCGCCGTCATGGCGCTGGAACGGGTGCCCGCCGACATCCGCGCTCAGGGCGGGGTGTCGCGGATGAGCGACCCGGACATGATCGAGGGCATCATCGCCGCGGTGACCATCCCGGTGATGGCCAAGGCCCGCATCGGCCACTTCGTCGAGGCGCAGATTCTGCAAAGCCTGGGCGTGGATTACGTCGACGAGTCCGAGGTGCTCACCCCCGCCGACTACACCCACCACATCGACAAGTGGAAGTTCACCGTGCCGTTTGTCTGCGGTGCCACCAATCTCGGTGAGGCACTGCGACGCATCAGCGAGGGCGCGGCCATGATCCGCTCCAAGGGCGAAGCCGGCACCGGAGACGTCTCCAACGCGACCACCCACATGCGGGCGATCGGCGGCGAGATCCGCCGCCTGACGTCGCTGTCTGAAGACGAATTGTATGTCGCCGCAAAGGAATTGCAGGCGCCCTACGACCTCGTTGCCGAGGTTGCTCGGGCGGGCAAGCTGCCGGTCACGCTGTTCACCGCGGGCGGCATCGCCACTCCGGCGGACGCGGCGATGATGATGCAGCTCGGCGCCGAGGGCGTGTTCGTGGGCTCGGGCATCTTCAAGTCCGGCGATCCCGCGCAACGCGCCGCCGCGATCGTCAAGGCCACCACCTTCTACGACGACCCCGATGTGCTGGCCAAGGTGTCACGCGGACTGGGCGAGGCGATGGTCGGCATCAACGTCGAGCAGATCGCGGAGCCGCATCGACTGGCTGAACGCGGCTGGTAAAAACAGTCCGTGGCGATCGAAGAGATCCTTGACCTCGAGCAACTCGAGGTCAACATTTACCGGGGCAGCATCTTCAGCCCAGAGTCGGGATTCCTGCAGCGCACCTTCGGGGGCCATGTAGCCGGGCAGTCACTGGTGTCGGCCGTGCGCACCGTCGACCCGCGGTACCAGGTGCACTCGTTACACGGATACTTCCTGCGGCCCGGGGACGCCAAGGAGCGCACGGTGTTCATCGTGGAACGCTCGCGCGACGGCGGTTCGTTCGCCACCCGGCGGGTCAACGCGATCCAGCACGGGGAGATCATCTTCAGCATGGGCGCCTCCTTCCATACCGACCAGGAGGGCATCAGCCACCAGGACGCGATGCCGGCCGCGCCGCCGCCCGACGGCCTGCCCGGGTTGGACTCGATCAAGGTCTTCGACGACGCCGGGTTCAAGCAGTTCGAAGAGTGGGATGTCTGCATCGTGCCGCGTGACCGCCTGCAACTGTTGCCGGGCAAGGCCTCCCAGCAGCAGGTGTGGTTCCGCCATCGTGAGCCGCTGCCGGACGACCCGGTGCTGCACATCTGCGCGCTGGCCTACATGAGCGACCTCACGCTGCTGGGATCGGCACAGGTCACCCATCTCGACGTGCGCGAGCACCTGCAGGTGGCATCGCTGGATCACGCGATGTGGTTCATGCGGGCGTTCCGGGCCGACGAGTGGCTGCTGTACGACCAGTCCTCGCCATCGGCCAGCGGCGGCCGCTCGCTGTGCCAGGGCAAGATCTTCACCCAGTCGGGTGAGATGGTCGCCGCGGTCATGCAGGAGGGGCTGACCCGCTTCAAACGCGGACAGCAGCCGGCCCAGCAGTGAGCGCGCTGTGACCGGTCCAAGGATCGGAGTGCTGGCGCTGCAGGGCGACACCCGCGAGCACCTGGCCGCCCTGCGCGAGGCTGGAGCCGAGTCGATGCCGGTGCGTCGACGCGCCGAACTCGAGGCGGTCGACGGGCTGGTCATTCCCGGTGGGGAATCGACCACCATGAGCCACCTGCTGCTCGATCTCGGGCTGCTGGAGCCGTTGCGGGGCCTGCTGGCCGACGGGCTACCCGCCTACGGCGCCTGCGCGGGCATGATCTTGCTGGCCAGCGAGATCCTCGACGCCGGCGCGGGCGGTCGCGAGGCGCTACCGCTGCGCGCGATCGATATGACGGTGCGCCGCAACGCTTTTGGACGACAGGTCGATTCGTTTGAGGGTGACATCGCGTTCGCGGGGCTCAGCGATCCGGTGCGCGCAGTGTTCATTCGCGCCCCCTGGGTGGAGCGCGCCGGTGACGATGTGGAGGTGCTGGCCAGCGCGGCCGGGCACGTGGTCGCGGTGCGGCAAGACCGCAACCTGGCCACGGCGTTTCACCCGGAGATGACCGGCGATCGGCGCATCCACCACCTGTTCGTCGACCTCGTCACCGGCTGAGGGCACCGGGTGCATCCGACAGGCGCGGGTAGCTCTCAGCGGTGACTGGAAACCCACATCGATTGACAGGTCTGCGAGCACTCACGGCTTTAACCGACTTAGGCTCGTCGTCCATTGCCGCCGGCGTTCTCGCACGGCGGCGCCCGGTGGTCCGGCTCTCGTCGCTGCGGTGACGGCGGAGACTCGCAGCTGATGATGCGCCAGTGCGCTTTCAGCTAGCGGATGCACTAGCGCATTTCGAGACGCCGCGTATCCCGCCCTGGTGTGACTCCTGAGGCCACTGGGACGGACGGGCAGTGGCCGGCAACCCACTGCGTGCGTCCACGTAGACTCGTCTGGCCACAAAAACAAGAGGACTTTCAGATAGGACACCGATGAGCGGCCATTCCAAGTGGGCCACCACCAAACACCAGAAGGCCGTCAAAGACGCGCGCCGCGGCAAGGAGTTTGCCCGGCTCATCAAGAACATCGAGGTCGCCGCGCGGACCGGCGGTGGTGACCCGGCGGGCAATCCGACGCTGTATGACGCCATCCAGAAGGCGAAGAAGACCTCGGTGCCCAACGACAACATCGAGCGCGCCCGCAAGCGGGGCGCCGGCGAGGAAGCCGGCGGCGCGGACTACCAGACGATCATGTACGAGGGTTACGGACCCAACGGCGTGGCGGTGCTGATCGAATGTCTGACCGACAACCGAAACCGCGCGGCAGGTGAGGTCCGGGTGGCTGTGACGCGTAACGGCGGCAACATGGCCGATCCCGGGTCGGTGTCCTACCTGTTCACTCGCAAGGGCGTCGTCACGCTGGAGAAGAACGGCCTGACCGAGGACGACGTGCTGACCGCTGTGCTGGAAGCCGGCGCCGAGGACGTCAACGACCTCGGCGACAGCTTCGAGATCATCTCCGAACCGACCGACCTGGTCGCGGTGCGCACCGCGCTGCAGGACGCCGGCATCGACTACGAATCCGCCGAGGCGAGCTTCCAGCCGTCGGTGAGTGTGCCGGTCGACGTCGACGGCGCCCGCAAGGTGTTCAAGCTGGTCGACGCGCTGGAAGAAAGCGACGACGTGCAGAACGTCTGGACCAACGTTGACCTGTCCGACGAGGTGCTGGCCGCCCTCGACGAGGACTAGGCCTGCGGGGTCAGGGGACGATATCCCATCCCTGGCCTGGATCTCCATTGCACCAGCGGGTCGACACCCAGGTCCCCGGGTCGGGGCCGCCGAGGACGGCGAGGCAACCACCCAGGACGGCCGTGATCTGGCCGTTGGGCTGCACGTTCCACCGCTGGCTGTCCCAACAGCCCACGAGGTGCGCCGCCCCCGTGCCGTCGGAATTCAGGCATTGCCCGGGAAAGGCCGCGCTCTCGAGTCGCCCGATACCGCTGAGAGTCCAACGCTGCGAGTTCGCACCGTTGCATGGGTTGACCACCACCGGGGCCAGCCATCCCGATCCCGGGCCGTCCACGCAGGCATCGCCTAACCGGCTTCTCAACTGGACCGGACCATCGGCACTTGCCCCACCAGCACCGAGCACCGCGAGACCGAACACTGTGCCCAACAGCACGAGGGCCCGGCGCGCCTCGCCCACCAACCGCGGTTTCTGCATTTCGGTTCGGTCCTTTCGTTCGCGGAGACGACACGCCGGCTCAGGGTGGCACACTTTTCGCGGGCCCGACCCCGGTTTTAGTCGTAGCCGTGCCGCATGTCCTCGACGATGCGCGGATTGTCCAGCGTTGACGGCGGCAACGGGCGGGGCGCGATGTCGTCGGAGAACACCGTCGCGGCCGCCAGCACCTGCGGGTTGAGGTAGCGCAGCGGCGGCGTGTTGGTAGGCATCCGCGGGGTAGGTGCGACGTCGGCGCGTTGCGCCAGGACGAATCCCCAGTCACCGAAGGTGGGCACGTGCACGTGATAGGGCGTGACGGCGTAGCCGGCGGCCCGGATCGTCGACACCGTGCGCCAGTAGGCCGTCGAGGTGGAGAACGGACTGCCCGCCTGCACCACCATCAGCCCGCCAGGGGAAAGTGCATGTGCGACAAGGCCGTAGAACTCGGCTGAATACAGCCGGCCCAGCACGGGTGTGTCCGGATCGGGCAGATCGACGATGATCGCGTCGAAGCGGTCCACCTTCGGCCCGCGCAACCAGTTCAGCGCGTCCTCGGTCACCACCGATACCCGCGGGTTGTCCAGCGAACCGCCATTGGCGCCGCGCAGCGTGGTGCGGGCGATGTCGATCACCGCGGGGTCGAGTTCGACCTGCACGATCTTGGAAATGCCGGGCTGGCGCAGCAATTCGCGGGCCGCCAGGCCGTCGCCGCCGCCGAGCACCAGCACCGAATGCGCGCCGTTGCCGAGGGCAGGGTAGACGAGGCTTTCGGTGTAGCGATATTCGTCGCGGGTGGAGAACTGCAGGCCCCCGTCCAGATACAGCCGAGTGTCGTTGCCGCGTCGCGTCACCACGATCTCCTGGTAGGGCGTGTGCCGGTAGGCGATGATCGGGTCGGCGTAAAGCCTTTGCCTGCTTGTCGTTTCGATGTCGGTCGAATTCAGCAGCAGGGTGGCCAGCAGTCCGGCCGCGGCGGCCAGCGCGCACAGCGCCAGCACCAGCTGCCGCGTCGAAACCACCTGGCGCAACAGGAAAATCGCAACCACGGCCGCGGCTGCCAGGTTGATCATGCCGGTGGCCGCCGCACCGCGAATCATCCCTAACTGCGGCAGCAGCAGGAACGGCCACACCAGCCCGCCCAGCAGCGCGCCCAGATAATCCGCGGCGTTGAGGTTGGCCAGCGTTCGCCCGGCATCGGCGGCCGGGCTGATCTCGGGGCCGGTGTGCCCCTGGTGCAGCAGCGTCATCAGCAGCGGCACCTCGGCGCCGACCAAACCGCCGATCAGCGCCGTGCTCACCGCCAGCACCCAGGTCGAACCGACGGACCCGTCCAGGAACGCGAACACCGCATACAGCGCGGCCGCGGACAGGCCACCGATGATGCCCAGCAGCGCCTCGACGGCGATGAAGGTGATCGCGGCGTGCCCCAGCAACGGTTTGACCAGCAGCGCGCCCACACCCAGCGCTGCGATGTAGCCCGCCACGATCAGTGAGGTGGCGACGATCCCGCCGCCGTCGAGGCTGGCCGACAGCGTCAGCAGCGCGAGTTCGTAGATGATGCCGCAGGCCGCGCAGGCCGCGACGGCAGCCAGCAACAGTGCCCGCCACCGCCCCGACGCGGCCGCCGGCGGCGGCGCCTCGG
>NZ_LZKU01000070.1 GCF_001672975.1 Mycobacterium sp. 1465703.0 | reverse complement strand
GGCGCGCCGCCTTCGACGATCCGCGCGGTCCCGGTGATGGACAGGTAGGGCCGCATGCCGTGGCCCGCGCTGTCCAGCGACACGATCGTGACCGCTACCCGGGGATCACGACGGACGTTGCGGACTTTCTTGTGCTCGCCCAAGTGCGCCGAGACGAGTTCATCCCCGTCGGGGGTGGACTGCAACGCCACCCAGACCAGGCTCAGCTGTGGGCTGCCGTCGGGGTTCAGGGTGACCAGGGTGGCGTCCGCACCCTTGCCGATGAGGTCGCGACCGGCATCGTTGAGTCTCATCTGTTGTGTTACAGCAGCGCGCGGCTTTTCATTCCCCGGGCAGCAATAAAACGGTGGCCCGGCCACGCCTGTGACCGGGCCACCATCGAATGCCGCTACTGTTCGGCCTTCTGACGGGCTTCGCTGATATCGGCTGCCTTGCGGGCGCTCTCGGCCTCGGCCTCTTTCTGAGCCGCCTCGCGCTGTGCGTCGGCCTTGTCCTGCTGGGCCTTGCCCTCACGCATCAGGTCGTCGCGTCCGGCGACCGCGCCGGCGACTTCCTTGACCTTGCCCTTGACTCCCTCGACGACGCCCTCGATGGCTTCCTCGGGACCGCTCTTGTCCGACATACGTGCTCCCTCCGTGTCGCGTATCTCGCCACCCTTATTGCCCAGCCGCCCGTTTCCCAAAACGTGGATAGTAAGTAGCCTTCGACACACCATCGGCAGCTCACCGCGGGTTCGGCTCGTGACTCGGTGCGGGCGTTGAGCGCAATTGATTGGCCGGGCAACATCATTGAGGGCACCGGCGCAACTCCGACGCCCGCCGCCCCGCCTTAGCGTCGGTAGCTCTTGTGTATGCGCCTAGGCTGATGGGCCAAGGAGTCGGCGGCGGGGCGAGGAGTCGTGACGGTGGAGATGTGGGAACTGGTCGCCCGCGAGCGAATCCGGGACACCCTGGCGCGCTACAACTGGTCCGGTGATGTCGGCCGGCTCGACGGCCTGGCGGAGACGTTCTGCGCCGACGGCGTGCTCGAGATACGGGGTTTCGAGCCATTGCGGGGGCGATCGGAGATTGCGGACTTCTTGGGCGGTGTCACCGGGAAGGTCGCCGCCGACGCCGACGTCAAACCGATTGTGCGCCATAACGTCGCGAACGTGTTGTTTACCGAGGTGGCACCCGGCCATGCCCAGGTCCAGTCCTACTTCACCGTGGTCACCCACATCGGGCTCGACCACTACGGCCGGTATCGCGACCTCCTGGTTCCCCAGGGTGACACCTGGTTGATCAAGCACCGGAAGGTTTCGACGGACTGGGCAGTTCCCGACTCGGCCATGGCCCGCCAGCCTTCCGGAGCACCGTGATCGGCGCGTCATCGCCCTGCCAAATCCATTGCCCGCGTGAAGTTTCCAGCTTGATCCAGGACTACTGAAGGGACTGATCATGGGTACGTCCGATACCGACCGCGCCGTGGCGTATCTGCTGCTTCGGTTGACCATCGGGGCGAGCCTGTTCGGCCACGGCTTGGTCCGGATGCCGAAGCTGGCGGCCTTTCACACCCAGATGGTGAGCGAGTTCAAGACCTCGATGATCCCCGCCGTCCTCGTCTCGGTGTGCAGTTACGCGCTGCCCTTCGCGGAGCTGATCACCGGGGTGCTGCTGCTGGCCGGCCTGCTGACCCGGGCCGCCGCGATTGTCGGCGGACTGGTGATGATCATCTTGGTGCTGGGCGCAACGTCGATCGAGCACTTCAACGTGATCGGCGAGCAGCTTGTGCACGCACTGTTCTTCGTCAGCGTGATTGCCTTCCGCGGTCACAATCGCTTCTCCGTGGACGGTCTGCGCGCCGCCCGCCGAACCGCCAATACATAACCGGCAAGCGCCGGTCTACGTCGACATCCGGCGAGCGGCGATTTCGTTAAATGTATCGGCGAAATGTTTGCCCGAAGCTCCGCAGCGGCTACAGACATGGGGTCACACCAAAAGATTGCGGTCGGCCCGATGAAACGTCCCTTCAGGAGCTCCGGGGTGACCGCCGGTCATGTGACCAGCGGTCATGGCCGCGTACAAGAGACGAGCAAGCATGCAACGACTTAGTGGTTTAGACGCGTTCTTTTTATACCTGGAATCGCCAACGCAGCCTTTGAACGTTTGCTGCGTTCTGGAGCTCGACCCCTTGACCATGCCGGGGGGCTACACCTTCGATCGGTTCCGCGAGGCGCTGACAGCGCGGGTGGATGCCGTGCCCGAATTCCGCCTCAAGCTGGCGGACAACCAACTCAACTTCGACCATCCGGTGTGGGTGGACGACGATCGGTTCGATCTGGCTCGCCACCTTCACCGGGTGGCCCTGCCGTCGCCCGGCGGCCCGAAGGAATTAGCGGACATCTGCGGCCACATCGCCGGGCTGGCACTGGACCGCGATCGTCCGCTGTGGGAGATCTGGGTGATCGAGGGCCTGCACGGTACCGAGCGGCTGTCGGTTGTTCTGAAGGCCCACCACGCGGTGGTCGACGGCGTGGGCGGCGCCAACCTGCTCGCGCAGTTGTGCAGCGTCGAACCGGACGCTCCGCCACCGAAACCGGCCGAGCGCAGCACTGCGGCCAATCCGCTGCACATCGCCGCCAGTGGTTTGATCGGCGCGGCGTTGCGGCCGTGGCGTTTGGCCAAGGTGGTGCCCGCCACGGCGCTGACGCTGGCGCAGACCGTACTGCGCGCCCGCAGCGGTGGCCACACCATGGCGGCCCCGTTCGCGGCGCCGCCGACCGCGTTCAACGGCTCGTTCACCCGGCGCCGCAATATCGCTTTGACCAGTGTGGATTTCGAGGACGTCAAAACGGTCAAACGCCGGTTCGGGGTGACGGTCAACGATGTGGTGACGGCGCTGTGCGCCGGTGCGCTGCGGCAGTTCTTCCTGGACCGCGACGCCCTGCCGGACATCCCCATGGTGGCCAGCGTGCCGGTGTCGGTACACGGCAAGTCCGCCCGGCCGGGGCGCAACCAGACGACCTGGATGCTCTGCCGTCTGGAAACCCACATCGACGACCCCGTCGAACGGCTGGCCGCCATCGCCGCCGGAAACGCTGCCGCCAAGGACCACGCCGCCGCGATGGGCCCGAGCCTGCTGCAGGACTGGACGCAGGTGGCCGGACAGACCATGTTCGGCGCCGCCATGAAACTGCTGCCGCGCATTCCGCTGCCCGAGAAGCCGCCCCACAACCTGGTGATGTCGAACGTGGCCGGCCCAGAAGACCAGCTTTACTTCCTGGGCTGCCGACTCGACGCCATGTACCCGCTCGGGCCGATCATCGCGGGCGCCGCCCTCAACATCACCGTGATGTCGCTCAACGGCCGCCTGGGTGTGGGGATCATCTCGTGCCCGGACCTCGTTCCCGACCTCTGGGATCTCGCCGACGCGTTCCCCGCGGCACTCAAAGAACTGTTGAGTTGCGGCGAGCCCGGCCACAACCCAAGCTGAGCGACCCGGTCAGCGGAACCCCGTCCACCATCGCTGCCGAGGCATGGCAGGGTGACATCCGTGGCGGACACTTCTGAATCGACGACCATCGCGGCCCAAGACCTGCGTGAAATCAGCACCGAAAAGGGCGCTTTGCGCTACTACGACAGCGGCGGCCCGGAGTCGGGCCCGGTGTTGCTGTTCCTGCACGGGTCCGGCCCCGGTGTCACCGGCTGGCGCAACTTCCGCGGGGTACTGCCCGCCTTCGCCGCCCACTATCGCTGCCTGATCCTGGAGTTCCCCGGTTTCGGGGTCAGCGACGACTTCGGCGGGCACCCGATGGTGACCGCGTTCGGCACGGTGTCGCCGCTTCTGGACGCGCTCGGCGTCGACAAGGTGCACATCGTCGGCAACTCGATGGGCGGTGGCGTCGGCATCAACTTCGCCACCCACAATCCGGACCGCGTCGATCGGCTGGTGACCATCGGTGGCATCGGCACCAACATCTTCAGTCCCAGTCCCAGCGAAGGGATTCGGCTGTTGCAGGAATTCGTCGAGGACCCGACGCGGCAACGGCTGGTCGACTGGCTCAAGTCGATGGTCTACGACCAGGCGCTGGTCACCGACGAGCTGATCGAGGAACGCTGGGAGCTGGCCACCGACGCGGATACCCTGGCCGCGGCACGACGCATGTACGGCAAGGCGGCGTTCGCCGGGATGAATGCCGCGCTGAACGCCTCGGACCGGCCGCTGCCGTGGGCGACCATGCACAAGCTCACCGCGCCGACCCTGCTCACCTGGGGGCGCGACGACAGGGTGAGTCCGCCGGATATGGCGCTGATCCCGATGCGCACCATCCCCAATGCCGAGCTGCACATCTTCCCCAACTCGGGGCACTGGGCGATGATCGAGGCCAAGGAGGCCTTCGAAAGCACTGTGCTGGCGTTCTTGTCGCGCTAGCCGCTCCTCATCGCTGGGTGGCTCCGGCGTCGACCGGCAGGACGATCGCGGTGATGTAGCGCGCCTCGTCGGAGGCCAAGAACAGTGCGGCGTTGGCCACGTCCACCGCATCCACCCACGGCACCGCGAGCATGTTCATCGCGCAGGCCGCCTCGGCGAATTCCGCGCGGGTGGGCGGACGGTCCAAGTCAGGCCGAAACGCACTGCTGACGACATCGTTGTGGATCATGGGCGTGTCGACATTGGTCGGGTTGACGCAGTTGACCCGAACATTATGCGGCGCAAGCTCATTGGCCAGGCTACGCATCAACCCGATGACGCCGTGCTTGGCGGCGGTGTAATGCGCAACGCCGACCAGCCCGCGCAGCCCCGCGATGGAGCTGGTCAAGATCATCGCCCCGGCTCCACGCTCGATCAGATGCGGTGCCGCCGCGCGGCAGGTGTGCCACACCCCGGTGAGGTTGACGTCCAGCATGGTGCGCCAAGCGTTTTCGTCCAGGTCGATCGCCATCCCGCGGGACGTGATTCCGGCCGTCGCGCACACCGCGTCCAGACCGCCGAACCGGTGCACCCCGCGATCGGTGGCCGCCTGCACACCGGTGAGATCACGGACATCGACGATCTCGGTGTGCACAAGCCCGCCCACCTCGCTCACCAGCGACGCGGTGGTGTCGAGGTCGGCCGGGGTGCTGTGCGGGATCATCACCGTGTCGACCGGGCCGCACACGTCGAGCGCCACGATGTCGGCCCCCTCCTGCGCGAACCGCACCGCCTGCGCACGACCGATCCCCCGCGCCGCACCGGTGATCAGAGCGACCTTGCCCGTCAACCGCCCGAGGGTCATGTCGTCTTCTGGGTGAGACCGGCATCGACGACGAGCTGAGTGCCGGTGATGTAGCGCGCCGCGTCCGAGGCCAAAAACAGCACGGCGTTGGCGATGTCGACGGGCTCGACCCACGGCACCGGCAGCAGGTTTCGCGCCTGCAGCACCTCGGCCGCATCGGCCGCCGTCGGGTTGTCCAGGTCGGGCCGCAGTCGCCGAAAGGTGGCCTCGTTGAGCACCATCGGGGTGGCCACCGGACCGGGGTGCACGGTGTTGACCCGGATGCCGTGCGGTCCGAGCTCGTTGGCCAGTGTGCGCGCCAGTCCCACCACCGCGTGCTTGCTGGCCGTGTAGTGCGCGGTGTTGGGCAGGCCGCGCAGTCCGCTGGTGGAGCTGATGATCACCACGGAGCCGCCCTGGTCACCTTCCCGATCAGACATGTGCGGGACGCTCGCCCGGACCGTATGCCACACACCGGTGAGGTTGATGTCGAGGGTGCGCTGCCAGACCTGCGGGTCGAGTTCCCACGACGGCGCTCCGGGCAGGTGGACTCCGGCATTGGCCACGACGATGTCGAGCCGCCCCAAGTCGGCCACTCCGGCGTCGATGGCGGCCGTCACCGCCGCGAGGTCACTGACGTCGGCCAGGCCGGTCGCGCACCGCCGACCGCGGCTCTCGACTTCGCTTGCGGTACAACGTAACTCGTCGGCCGCAGCGGGAGCGTCCAGTGCGATCACGTGGGCGCCCTCGTCGGCGAAGCGTTCACAGTGCACCCGGCCGGTCCCCTTGGCGGCGCCGGTGACCACGACAACCTTGTCCAGCAGTCCTGTCATGGTTCGATTAGATCGAAGCCCCGGTAACCGGCGTCGGCGACCTCGGCGCAGATGTCGTTGTATGTGGCGAAGCCCCCGGTGAAGAGCATGAAGCCGCGCGGCTTTCCCGGCACGTTGGCGCCCATGTACCAGGAATTCGCCTTGGTGAACAGTGTCGTCTGGGCCCGGCGGGCGCATTCGGCGCCCCAATCATCGACGCTGTCCACGGTGGCTTCCAGCGCGGCGTACCCGTGATCGTCGAGGAAGGCGATGGCGTCGGCGATCCAGTTCACCTGCGCTTCGGCGTGCAGCACCATGTTCGCCAGCACGGCGGGTGCTCCCGGGCCCGAGATCAAGAACAGGTTGGGGAAGCCGTCGACGCCCAGGCCCAGATACGTGCGGGGGCCGTGCGCCCAATCGTCATGCAGGGTGGTGCCGTCACGCCCGGCGATGTCGATGTTGCCCAGCGCCCCGGTCATCGCATCGAAACCCGTTGCCAACACGATCATGTCGACGTCGTAATGGGCTTTGGCTTTATGAACCCCGGTTTTATCAATCCCGGTGGTATTGATCCCGGTGGCGTCGACGGATTCGATCGGGGTCGCCCGCACGCTGATCAGCGACACGTTCGCCCGGTTGAAGGTCTGAAAGTAGTTGCTGTCGGTGCAGATTCGCTTGGTACCGATCGGGTGATCGGTCGGGATCAGCAGGTCGGCGACGGCAGGGTCATTGATGACGGCCCGGACCTTTTCCTCGTAGAATTTGCGGGCCTCTTCGTTGGCCTCGAGGTCGGTCATCTGGTCCGGGAAAGTCTTGGAGAACAGCACACCACCGAGCTGCCAACGCTTTTCGAACGCAGCACGACGCTCTTCGGCGGTGAACTGCATCGCCGGCTTCGCGGCGGTGATGTGCGGTGAGCCGCCTGCGCTGCGCCACGACAGCGCCCGCCGCTGTGCGTATCCCGCCTTGATGTCGGCTAGCTCCTCGGCGGTCAACGGTTTGTTGCCGGCCGGCACGCTGTAGTTGGGGGTGCGCTGAAAAACGTAGAGGTGCGCGGCACGCTCGGCGATGACCGGAATCGACTGAATGCCGGACGATCCGGTGCCGATGACGGCCACCCGTTTGCCGGTGAAGTCAACGGGATGGTGCGGCCAGTGCGCGGTGTGGTACGTCTCGCCCATGAAGCTGCCCAGCCCAGGGAAATCCGGGGTCAGCGCGGCCGACAAAGGCCCGGTCGCCATCACACAGAACCGGGCCGAAAGCGTCTGCCCCTTATCGGTTTTCACGATCCAGCGCAACGTCGTTTCGTCGAGTGTCGCGGAGACGACGCGGGTGCCCAGCGCGATGTCGCGGCGCAGGTCGAGCTTGTCGGCGACCCAGTTCAAATACTCGAGGATCTCGGCCTGGGTGGCGTACCGTTCGGTCCAGTTCCATTCCTGCTGCAGTTCGTCGGAGAACGAGTAGCAGTAGTCCACACTCTCGACGTCACAGCGGGCGCCCGGATATCGGTTGTAGTACCACGTGCCGCCCAGTTCGGGCGCGGCCTCCAGCACCCGCACCGAGAGCCGTTGCGCGCGCAGTTTGTGCAGGGCATACAGGCCGGCGAACCCCGCACCGACCACGACGACATCCAGGGACTGTTGGCCGGCATCGTTCACAAGCAGTCACCGTAGGGCCTTCGGCTTCGCGGACCGCTCCCCCCTCCCGGTCACCGGACGCTCAGGGCGACCTTTCCCGACCACCGGGCGTGCCCGGCCGCCGGCCGGCTGTTATCGCCGACCATCGGCTGATGCCAGAAGTCACCCATGTCGAAGTCGAACTGGACGGTCAGCGGCATCGGCTGCGCTGGCCGCCCGAACAGACATTGGTCGAGACGCTGCTCGACGCGGGAATCGCGGTACCGCACTCATGCCGCGAGGGCCGCTGCGGTTCGTGCGTGGCGACCGTGGTTGCCGGCCGGGTCGACATGGCTCCCTGCGACGTCCTGGACGCCGCAGATGTCGAGGATGGCCTGATACTCGCCTGTCAGGCGGGGACGGCCGGCGTCGACGTTCACGTCGAATTTTGACGCCGTGATGTCCGCTCATCGGGATTTCCTTTGGGACGGCGCGGGACTGCGGTAGACCATTACTAAGCCCACACACGTAAGGACAACGATATGAGCGACCGGGTACTCGACCGGGTGGTGGCCATGGCCGACCAGTTGCGCGATCAAGCCGCGGAAGCCGAACGCATCGGGCGGCTCACCGATGACACCGTCAAGCTGATGAAGGGCGCCGGCCTGATCCGGCTGCTGCAGACCAAGCAGTACCAGGGCTTCGAGGTGCACCCCCGCGAGTTCGCCGAGACGACGATGGCCACAGCGGCGCTAGATCCGGCGGCCGGCTGGATCGTCGGCGTGGTCGGTGTGCACCCCTACCAGCTGGCCTACGCGGATCCGAAGGTCGCCGCCGAAATCTGGGCCGACGACGTCGACACCTGGATGGCATCGCCGTACGCGCCGCAGGGCGTGGCCAAACCCGTCGACGGCGGTTACCTGTTCAACGGCCGCTGGCAGTTCAGTTCGGGCACCGACCACTGCGACTGGATCATCCTGGGCGCCATGCTCGGCGACGAGAAGGGCATCCCGTTGATGCCGCCGCAGATGCTGCACATGATCCTGCCGCGCAAGGACTACGAGATCGTAGACGACTCGTGGAATGTGGTGGGGCTGCGCGGGACCGGATCCAAGGACGTCATCGTCAAAGACGCGTTCGTGCCGAGCTACCGGACCATGGACGCGACCAAGGTGATGGACGGCACCGCCCAGCGCGAGGCCGGCATGACCGAGCCGCTGTACCTGATGCCGTGGTCGACGATGTTCCCGCTGGGCATCTCCGCGGCGACCATCGGCATCGCCGAGGGAGCGCTCGCCGCGCATCTGGACTATCAGCGCGAGCGCGTCGGTGCCACCGGGACCGCGATCAAGGACGACCCCTACGTCATGCACGCGATCGGTGAGGCGGCCGCCGACATCAACGCCGCGCGCCAGGAGCTGCTGGCCAACGCCGACCGCATCTACGACATGGTCGCGGCCGGCAAAGAGGTGTCGTTCGCCGACCGTGCCGCCGGCCGCCGCACCCAGGTTCGCGCGGTGTGGCGCGCGGTGTCGGCCGTCGACGAGATCTTCGCCCGCTCGGGCGGCAATGCGGCGCGGATGGACAAGCCGCTGCAACGGTATTGGCGTGACGTGCACGTCGGGCAGATGCATGCCATCCATGTCCCGGGCACCACCTATCACGCGGCGGCGCTGAGTTCGATCGGCATCGACCCGCCCGAGGGTCCGCTGCGGGCCTTGATCTGAGCAGGAGACCAATCTAAGCAGGAGACCATAAGTGAGCGACCTGAAAAGTCTTGGCTACATCACCATTTCGACCAACGCCATCGATCGTTGGCGGCAGTTCGCCTTCGGTGTGCTGGGTTTCGCCGAAGGCAAGGGCCCGGACCCGTCGGCGTTGTATCTACGGATGGACGAACGGGCGGCCCGCCTCATCGTGGTGCCCGGTGAAACCAACCGGGTGCTCACCGTGGGATGGGAAGTGCGCGACCACCCCGCATTGCAGCGGGTGCAGGCCACCCTCGACGGAGCCGGCGTGGCGTACAAACAGCTGTCCCCCGACGAGGCCGAGGCCCGCCGCGTCGAGGAAGTGATCACCTTCGAGGACCCGGCCGGCACCACGCTCGAGGTGTTTCACGGCGCGGTGCTCGACCACAGTCCGGTCGTCACGCCGTTCGGCGCCAAATTCGTCACCGGCGACCAGGGCATGGGCCATGTGGTGGTGCCGGCCACCGACCCCAACGGACTGTTCGACTTCTACACCGAAGTACTCGGATTCCGGGCCCGCGGCGCGTTCCGGGTCCCGCTACCGAAAGAGTTTGGCCCGGTACGGGTTCGGTTCCTCGGCATCAATGAACGACACCACAGCCTGGCGATCGTGCCGGCCGCACACCAGCGCGACCCGCGCCTGGTCCACATCATGGTCGAAGTCGACACCCTGGACGCCGTGGGGCAGGCGCTGGACCGGGTCAACGCCGAAGGCTTTCAGCTCTCCTCCACCCTCGGCCGGCACACCAATGACAAGATGGTCTCGTTCTACGTCCGCGCGCCCGGCGACTGGGACATCGAATTCGGCACTGACGGGATGCGGGTGGACGAAACCTATTACACCGCAGAGGAAATCACCGCCGACAGCTACTGGGGTCACCAGTGGGTCGGCGAAATGCCCGCGGCGATGCGGCTGTGATACCCGACTCGGACGTGACGCCGGTCGCTGCGTCCTCGATAGCCTCGTGGGACGACGAGGCCGATGTGGTGATCGCCGGCTACGGTGTCGCCGGCGCGGCGGCGGCCGTGGAAGCGGCCCGCTCCGGGGCCGACGTCCTGGTGCTCGAGCGCACCGGCTCGTGGGGCGGGGCGGCGTCGATGGCCGGTGGTTTCATCTATCTCGGCGGCGGCACGCCCCTCCAAAAGGCTTGCGGTTTCCACGATTCCGTCGACAACATGGCGGCGTTCCTCAACGTGGCGATGGGGCCCGGTGCCGACGAGGAGCGGATCGCCGATTACTGCGCCGGTAGCGTTGCCCACTTCGAGTGGCTGGTCGGGTGCGGCGTGCCGTTCAAGGCGGAGTTCTTCTCCGAGCCCGGCTGGGAGCCGATGGGCGATCAGGGGCTGATGTACAGCGGCGGGGAAAACTCGTTCCCCTTCAACACCATCGCCTCGCCCGCGCCGCGCGGGCACGTGCCGCAGATGCAGAACAAGAAGCAGGGCGAAGCCAGCGCCGGCTACATGCTGATGAAGCCCCTCGTCGAAACCGCCACGGCGGCAGGCGCACGCGCGTTGTACGACGTGCGGGTGCAGCGCCTGATCGTGGACTCCGACGGCAGGGCGGTCGGCATCTGCGCCCGTCGGTACGGCACCGAAATGGCGATTCGGGCCCGCACCGGGGTGGTGCTCGCGACGGGCAGCTTCGCCTACAACGACGCGATGGTTCAGCGTTACGCGCCGCGGATCGCCGGACGCCCGGCTGCCTCGATCGAGCAGCACGACGGGCAGGCGATCCGGATGGCGCAGGCGCTGGGCGCCGACCTGGCGCACATGGACGCCACCGAGGTCGCCATCTTCGTCGATCCCCAGCAACTGGTGCGCGGCATCCTGGTCAACGGCCGCGGTCAGCGCTACGTCGCCGAGGACACCTACCCGGGCCGGATCGGGCAGCTCACCCTTTACCAGCAGGACAACGTCGCCTATCTGATCATCGACGGCGATGCGCATGAGGAGGCGACGGCCTCGTGGTCGCCAAAGCTCATGCTGCGCCCGGCGACCTGGGTGGCCGACACCGTGGCCGATCTGGAACGCGACATGGGGTTGCCTCCCGGATCGCTGCAGGCGACCGTGGCCGCCTACAACGAGGGCGCCGCGCGCGGCGAGGATCCGCTGTTACACAAGAAGCCGGAGTGGATCAAGCCGATCGGCTCCCCAGTCGGCGCGGTCGACCTGCGGGAAAGCACCGGCGGCTTCACCCTGGGCGGCCTGGCCACCACGCTGGACGCCGAGGTACTGCACGTCAGCGGCGCACCGATTCCGGGGCTCTTCGCCGCCGGCCGGTGCACCGCCGGCCTGGCCGCTTGGGGTTATGCCAGCGGCGTCTCGCTGGGTGACGGCAGCTTTTATGGCCGCCGCGCCGGGCGCTCTGCAGCCAAGGGCTGAGCTTTCTTCCGCTCCGGACATCCCCGGCTGTTCACGCGTGTCGTGTGACAGCGGCCACAGCGGTGTGGTAGAAACAGATATTCCTAATAGGAATATGACAGCCAGGAGGACCCTTGACCGCGACCGTCGAAACTCCCACCGCGGTTATTGACCGCATCTCGCTGGTCCTGGACGCGTTCGACGGGCCCGGGCGGCTGACGCTGGCCCAGATCGTCCGTCGTACCGGCCTGCCGCGCTCCTCGGCACACCGGATGCTCGAGCGACTGGTGCAACTGCGCTGGCTGCGCCGCAGCGGCCGTGACTACGAGCTGGGCATGCGCCTGGTCGAGCTCGGCTCGCTCGCTGTGCACCAGGACCGCCTGGTGCGGGCCGCCAGACCGTTACTGGGCGAATTGCACCGCGCCACAGGACTTGTCGTGCATCTTGCGGTTCTGGACGGACCCGACGTGGTTTATCTCGACAAGGTCGGCGACTCGCCGCTGGCGCCGATACCCACCCGGGTCGGCGGCCGGCAGCCCGCACACTGCACCGCCGTCGGGAAGGCGATGTTGGCCTACCGCGACGACGACGCCGCGGTGGACTTGCAGGTTCGCAAGACCAAGTACTCGATTGCCACCCGCGGGCAGCTCACCGTCGAGTTGTCCCGGGTCCTCGCGCACGGCGTCGCCTTCGAGCGCGAGGAATCGCTACTCGGATTCGGTTGTGTGGCAGCGCCAATCGGTGGGCCCGGGGAGGGCCAGGAAGTCATAGCCGCGGTGTCGGTGTGCGGCCCGATCAATCGGATGACCTTCGATCAGCGACTCGCCGCTCCAGTACGGATGACCGCAATGGGCATTTGGCGCAACGTCGAAGACGGCCCGCAACGAGTTGCCCCGATCTTGCAGCCACTGCGGCCATTGCTCCCGACGCGGCCATCGCACCCAACCGGGGCGCAGGACCCCGCCCTGCAGTACGCGTGAGCCTGGACCCGCAGATCGCCCCGATCATCGAGCAACTGGATGGCGGGTTCCCACCGGTTCAGGAGATGAGCGGCGCCGAGGCCCGAGCGCTCATCCGGTCCAGGTTGGTACCACCGCCCCAGCCCGAACCCGTCGCCGTGGCGGCCGATCGCTGGGTCGACGGTCCGGGCGGGCCGATCCGGGTACGCGTATACCGGCCCGAGGCGCTCGGGCCGCTCCCCATCGTCGTGTACGCGCACGGCGGCGGTTTCGTGTTCTGCGATCTGGACAGCCACGACGGGCTATGCCGTAACATCGCTAATCTCGTTCCAGCCGTTGTTGTTTCGGTCGACTACCGGTTGGCTCCGGAGAGCCCCTGGCCGGCGGCCGCCGAGGACGTGTACGCCGCGACATGCTGGGCCCACCATAACGCCGCCATGCTCGGCGCCGACCCGCAGCGTCTGGTGGTGGGCGGTGATAGCGCCGGGGGCAACCTGGCCGCGGTGAGCGCGATCATGGCTCGCGACCACGGCGGACCGGCGCTGGCGGGTCAGCTGCTGCTCTACCCGGTGATTGCGGCCGACTTCGATACCGAGTCCTACCGCCTGTTCGGCCGGGGCTACTACAACCCGAAACCGGCGCTGCAGTGGTACTGGGATTGCTACGTACCATCGCGCGACGACCGCGCGCACCCCTACGCCGCCCCGCTGAACGCCGACCTAACCGGGCTCCCGCCCACCGTCCTGGTGGTGGCCGGCCACGATCCACTGCGCGACGAGGGATTGGCTTACGGCACAGCGCTGACAGCCGCCGGCGTGCCCACCAACCAGCTGCACTACCCGGGCGGGATCCACGGGTTCATGACGATGCCGATGCTCGACATCGCACACCGGGCCCGCAAAGAGGCCACCACCGTCCTAGCCGAGATGTTGCAGCGGTAGGTCGTTGGCGCGCAACGGTTCTACCGCCCCGTAGCGCTGTCCGGGATCGAGCACGCAATGGGTCCGCCCGAACACGGTCACCATGCACTTGTTGTTGTGGGTGCAGCGGCTGCGGGTGGCCGGATCGGCGATCATCCTGGAGACCAGGTCCGGTTCGCGCAGCAGCGCCCGCCCCATCGCCACGAAATCGAAGCCCTCGCGCATGCCCGTCTCGACGTGCTCGCGATTGGTGATTCCGCCCAACAGGATCAGCTTGGTATTACGCATGACCGGGACGAATTGGCGGGCATTTTCCAGCATGTAGAGATCTCGATAGGGGTAGTCACCCATCGCCCACTTTCCGATGAAGCGGATCCCGGTGCGCATGGGCTGCGGCATGACCTGGGCGAACTCCTTGACCGGGACGTCACCGCGAAACAGATACATCGGCTTGAAAACCGAAGAGCCCTGGGTTAATTCGATGGCATCCAACACAGCGTCGGCATCGAGCAGCGTGGCGGTGCGCAACGCTTCATCGACCCAGATGCTGCCGGGTACACCGTCGTCCATATCAAGCTTGGCGGTCACCGCGATGCGGTCACCGATCTCATCGCGCACGCGCCGGGCGATTTCGCGGCAGAACCGCGACCGGTTGTCGATGTCGCCGCCGTATTCATCCCTGCGCCGGTTGATCAACGGACTTAAAAACGAGCTCGGCAGGTAGAGGTGGCCGAAATGCAGTTCCACGGCATCGAACCCCGCGTCGGCGGCCGTCCGGGCGGCCGAGCCGAATTGGTCGACTACCCGCGCGATCTCGGCGCGGCTGATCTCGCGGCAGTAACCCATCGAAGCCGGGTTGATGAACCTGCTCGGCGCCATGGGGGTGACCCCGGTCAACTTCTTGTGCGCCACCACACCCGCGTGGCCCAGTTGGGCCGAGATTGCCGCACCGTCGTGGTGGACTGCGTCGGTCAGCTTCTGAAGGCCGGGAAGGGCCGCCTCACTCATCACGATCTGTCCGGGCGCGCTGGCTCCCTCTGGCGCCACGCAGCAGTACGCGACGGTCGTCATGCCGACGCCGCCCCGGGCGAAGGCGCGATGGAACTCGATCAGGTCATCGGTCACCAGGCCGTTCGGCGATCGGCCTTCCGACGTAGCGGCCTTGATCACCCTGTTACGCAATGTCACCGGCCCGAGGACAGCGGGGGCGAAGGGATCCAACGCTGCGGTGCTCATCCGACTACCGTTGACCCGCGTGCGACGCCGGTCAACGGAGGTTCCCGATGGTCGGGAGCCGGCCACACCTCGCCGCGCAGATGCCATACGGTCGGCTCATGGCCGACGGCGAAATCTTCGTGATCGACCGAGTGGTGACGCGGCCCGGATGCGCCCGGCGATTTGTCGACACCTACCTCGCCGAATACGCCCCCGGGGCGCGCGAACGGGGCATGACCTTGCGCACCATCCTGGTGAGCCCACCGATCTGGTTCGACGACGACAACAACGTCATCACGGCGACCTGGACACTGCCCAGTGCGCAGGCGTGGTGGGAGATGACGTGGAAGGGTCGATCGGACCCAGCGCTGGGCGAATGGTGGTCGAGGATCGGCGAATTGGTGGCCGAGCGGTCCAGGTCCTTCGCCGCGGCCGCCGATGATGTAGACGGGCTGTGCGATGTATAACGTCACGCGCCTGATCGACGTCGCCGAGCCTGGTCGCGACCGGATCCTCGACGAGTTGCGCAGCGCCGCCAACGCGGCGGCGCCGCTGCCATGGGTTGTGGAGCCGACGCTGCCCGGCTCGCGCAACGGGGGCGATATTCTCGTGCGGTTGCGCTTCGCCTCCAAGGATCACTGGGATCGTGCGGCAGTACGCTTTGCGGAGATTTTGAGCCAACCCGCGGTCAGCCAGGTAAACGGCGCGGCCTATTCCGGAACGCCCGAGCACACCAGCGACAAGCCTGGAGCCGTGTACCGAGCACTGTTGTTACGAGCGCTGCCGGGCACCGACGAGGCCACCATCGCCCGTTTCGAGGCCGACCTGCAGCTAATGCCCCGGTACGTGCGCACCATCACCGACTGGCAGCTGAGCAGGGTCGAGGAGGCGACCGGTGTCTCGGCGTGGACCCACGTGTTCGAACAACTCTTCACCGACGCGGACGGGTTGATGGGGCCCTACCTGATGCATCCCATCCACTGGGCGGTGGTGGATCGTTGGTTCGACCCCGAATGTCCCGACGTCATCGTGCGCGATCGCGTCTGCCACAGCTTTTGCCAGAGCGACGCGGCCGTTCTCCGGTTCGATGGATAGGTTAGATGATGCACTACTCAATTCGATTCGAGCGATCGTGTGCCGCGTCGCCTGAGATCGTCTATGACCTTCTCATCGACGTGCTGCGGTGGCCGGATTGGTTACCCGGAGTGCGTAGCGCCGTTTGGGAGGAGGCGGGAACTCGCGGCGGCACCCGCGAGGGAGCCATCTGCCGAATCGTCATCAGCGGCTTGACAATGCGCGAGAAGATCCTGATTGACGACGGCCCGCACCACCACGCGTACCGCATCGTCTCCGGTATCCCGGTGACCCATCATCGCGCCGATGTGCACATCAACGAGCGAGCCGGCGGATCGCTCATCGTCTGGCAGGCGACGTTCCGCTCGCGGATTCCCTTTGCGGGACCGTTGATCTGGTTGATGCTGCGCACGAGCATGCCCCGGATGGCGACAGCTTTGGCCACGGGGGCCGAGCAGGCTGATCAACGACACGCGCGCAAGAGTCGTGTCAGATCCCCGCCGGAGCGATATTCGGATTGGCAGTCGGTGGCGGCTTTAACCGGGGCAACACCTTCGTGCCATCCAGGCTATGCACCGGTAGTTGCTGCGACCACGGATAATGCAGGCTGAACGCGACCAACCCGGTACGCTCCCCGGCGGGCAGATGGCACATCGCCAGCACGGTCTCGGCTAGATACTCCACCGGCTCGGTCGGAAACGAGTCCGGGATAAGTTGCGCCGCACCAGGTGTGCGGACCGCCGTCGACGGGCCAACACAATTCACCGCGATGTTTGCGCCCAGCAATTCGGCGGCCACGCCCTGGGTGAACCGGTGCAGGGCGGCTTTCAAGGACGCATAGATCACGTCGCCGGATGTCTTGTTGTATTCCCGGTACGGCCGGACCGGTGCCACGCCCGTGACCGAACCGATGTTGACAATCCAGCCCGCCCCTTGGTTACGCATGTGCGGCACAGCCGATTTCGTCAGCACGAACGGAACGCGCAGGTAGTGCTCCACGGTGCGGTCGAAAGTTTCCAAACTCATGTCCTCGACCAAGGAGTAGTCGGCGAAACCGGCATTGTTGACCAGGATGTCGATGCGTCCCGTGCGCTCCAGGACCGCTTCGACCAAACCGCCGCGCTGTTGCGCATCCTCCAGGTCGACCGCAATGCCAAACGCCGAACCACCGGCGGACTCGATCAGCTCGACCGTTTCGCCAATGGTACCGGGCAAAGCGGTGGTCGTTCCGGCCCGCCTCGACAAAGACGGCGTGTGCGAACGTGCCGTGACCGCCACCGTGGCGCCCTCGGCCGCCAGTCGCTGGGCGATGGCACGTCCGATACCGCGGCTGCTACCGGTAACCAAAGCCGTTTTGCCGCAGAGCAACCCGGCGCTCATCGAAGCTTGAGATCCTCTTCGACCGGCGCGCGATGGTCGTGCCAAAAGTCGACCAGGCGGTACGGGAAGGCGATCACGATCCGGCCACCCGAGCGATAGTAGGTGTGGGCCGACGGCGTATGGCGCCATACTGTGCCGGCCATGGTCGCATCGATGCGGGCGACGTAGTCCTCGTAGGCGCGCTGCGTCACCTCCAGGCTGGCGGCCTCGCGCAGCGCCATCAACTGCAGACATTCCATCACGTAGTGCACCATCACTTCGACACCGAAGTTGTGCCCAGCGCCGTGGCCCGGACTGTAGTTGGGGGCCGACGAAATGAACAGGTTCGGGAATCCCGGCACCATCCCGCCGCGGTAGGCGCGAGGGGCGTCGCCCCATTCGTCGGTCAATTTCCTGCCGTCGCGGCCCCGAATATCCACAGTGGAAAGGAAATCCAGGTAATAACCGGTCGCGTAGACAATGATGTCGAGGTCGATCTGCCTGCCGTCTTCCGTCACGATTCCGGCCTCATTGACCCGCGCCGGCTCACTGGCCTCGACGTCCACATGCTCGCGGGCAAGCGCCGCATAGTAGCCGCCGGGATCACGGATGATCCGCTTACCGTAAGGAGCGAAGTCGGGCGTGACCTTACGGGCGAGCTGGCTGCCCGCGCCGAACACCCGATCGATGTAATCGAGGCACAGCTGCAGCAACACGTCGTTGGCCGGCGAAATCGAGAGATGCTCGGCCGCCCAATCCTCGTCATGCAGGATTACCGGATAGTTGTTGTCTGACGTCCCCCAATAGGACTTGAGCCGAACCCAATTGGCGTAGTAGGGCAACCGGGTGCCCAGCCACCGCCGGTAGGCCGGAACATCGTCGGACGCCCGCCGTCGCGGCGCGACCCAGTGCGGCTGGCGTTGAAACACCGTCATGTGCGCGACCTGGTCCACGCAGGCGTCGACGATCTGGACCGCGGTGCAGCCGGCTCCGATTATCGCGACCCTTTTACCGGTGAGATCCAGCTTCCGATCCCACTGTGCGGAATGGATGGAAGTTCCCGAGAAGGTCTCGCGGCCAGGAAGATCCGGCCAACGCGGCCTGTTGAGATACCCGGCGGCGGGGATCACCACATTCGCATAACTGACGTCGCGGGTTCCATCTGGGCCGACCGAGTGGATCTGCCACTGCCGGCGCTGCTCATGCCACCACAACGCTTCGACCGTCGTACTGAACCGGGTGTGCGTGCGGAGGTCGTTCTTGTCAGCCACTGAAACCAGGTAGGCCTGATACTCGGCACCTTGCGGGTAGTAGCTAGACCAGTCGCCGTTGATGTCGCGCGACAGCGAGTAGTATGCCGACGGCGTGTCCACACCGATACCCGGATAGGTGGTGGTGTACCAGGTGCCGCCGACCTCGTCGTTGCGCTCGATGATCTGATAATCGATACCGGCGTCCGCGCACGCGAGCGCGGCGGTGATGCCGGCAATGCCGGCGCCGATGATGACCACCCGAAAGTCGGCGGGAAGTTTTGCGGTGCGCGGCAATACCGGTTGTGAGGGCTGGAATCCGCCCTGTTCCAACAGCAGTCCGAGATACTCGGGGGCGATCTCTCCCCCGAGTGCGATGGGCGCGATCCGGGCGAAGAGGTCGATGTCGTCTGCGGGCACGGCGTCTGCGCGGCGCGGCTCCCGCAGTGCGCCAACGATCTCCTCGACGAGCTGCGCAGCCGTCTCCGGATCGGTGACGCCGGCCTGCTCCGGCGGGTCGGGCACATGGGTAATTTTCGGTGCGAACCGCGCGGCGACGGTCGGATCCCCGGTCAGTTGCGCCAGAACGGCGACGAGCACCCCGGGGTCGGCCTGACGCAGGTTGGCCCGCAGTTCGTCGACGTCTTCGGAATCCGGACCCGTCCGTCCGGCGCTTTCAGTCGTGAAAGGGACGCCAAAGCTCATGCCGACGAGTATCGGGGCGATCCGCGGCCATGAGCAGCGCCCTGTCTACTCAGCGGGAGGCGGACGATCCGCATACGGGCATCGGCGCTTACCGTGACCGGCATGCAGTCCGATGACCTCGACGTCATGATCGAACGGGCACGTCGCCATGGACTCGGCGATATTCCCCGGCGATCGGCGCGCCGGCACCCGGACAAGATCGCGATCATCGACGGCGCTGTCGAGCTGACATTTGCCGAATTCGACAGTCTGGTAGACCAGACCGCGGCAGCGTTGCACGACAGCGGTTTTGGACCCGGCGGCCGATTAGGACTCTTGTCACGCAACTGCTGGCAGTACGCAGTGCTGGCATTCGCAACGGCGCGCGCAGGAGTCGTCTTGGTCCCGATCAACTTCATGCTGACCGCCGAGGAGATCGCCTACATCCTCGATCACAGTCAGGTCGGCGGCTTGGTCGTCGAAGCAGATCTGACGCCGACCGCCGAACAGGCGATCCGGCGCGGCGGAGTGGTCAGGGCCCGAGTCGCGCTGCTACCAAAGGGACACGAGGGCGTATCCGGATGGGCGGATTTCGGCCAGTGGCTGGCCACCGATACACCGGTCCCGAGCCCGCACATCGACGATGACCAACCCATCCGGCTCATGTACACCAGCGGAACCGAATCCCGTCCCAAGGCCGCGATCCATACCAGCCGCAGCCTGATGTGGCAGTACGTCAGCACCATCATCGCCGGCGAGATGGCGCACGACGATGTCGAGATCCATTCGCTGCCGCTGTACCACTGCGCGCAGTTGGACAATTTCCTGGCCACTGATATCTACCTGGGCGCGACCAGCATCATCCTGCCGCGGCCTGAGCCCGAAACGGTACTGCGCACTATCGAGCACTACCGCGTCACCAACTATTTCGCTCCCCCCACGGTGTGGATCTCGCTGCTGCGCTCACCGGTGTTTGACGAAGTGGACCTGTCCAGCCTGCGTAAGGGCTATTACGGCGCCTCGGCCATGCCGGCGGAAATCCTTCACGAGATCCGCGAGCGGCTGCCCAACCTCCGGCTGTGGAACTTCTACGGCCAGACCGAGATGGCCCCGCTGGCCTCGGCCTTGGGACCGGACGAGCAAGACGCGCACGGCGGTTCGGCCGGAAGGCCGGTGGTCAACGTGGAAACCACCATCCTCGACGACGACGACAACCCGGTCGCCGCCGGTGTGGTCGGCGAGATCGCCCACCGCAGCCCACATTTGACATCGGGCTACCTCGACGACCCGGAACGCACCGCGGCGGCTTTCAAAAGCGGCTGGTTCCACTCCGGCGACCTGGGCTACTACGACGAACATGGACTGCTGCACGTCGTCGACCGCAAGAAGGACATGATCAAAACCGGTGGCGAAAACGTGGCCAGCCGCGAGGTCGAGGAAATCATTTACCGGCACAACGGTGTTCAAGAAGTTGCGGTGTTCGGTTTGCCCCACCCGGTGTGGGTGGAGGCGGTGGTGGCCGCCGTCGTCCCGCGCGATGGCACCACTCTCACCGAGGAAGACCTGTTCTCTCACTGCCGGGCGCACTTGGCCGGATTCAAGACGCCCAAACGCGTCTTCTTCGTGGACGCGCTGCCCAAAAACCCCAGCGGAAAATTGCTCAAACGTCTGCTGCGGGAGCGTTTCAGTCTCGATCAGCACGCCGTCAGTTGACCCCGAACCGACTTCTGCTCACTACAGTTGCCCGCATGAGCTCACCTCTCGATAGCGCCACCCTCGGGCCAGCGCAGGCCAGGACGATCAACCTGCCTCAGCGGTGCATCGAGCAGTGGACGACGCGCTGATGGCACTCCCCCGTTTGGTGCCGCCCGCCAGTGTCGACGCCGCTTCGACCGAGGAGTTGCGTAACGAGGTGCGCGATTTTCTTGCCGACCAATTGGCCGCGGGGGCGTTCACCCCTTCAGTCGATGCCTGGCTGACGGGCTGGGACGAAAATTTCACCGCCGCCCTCGCATCCCGTGGGTGGCTGGGCATGACGGTGCCATCCGAATACGGCGGGCACGCCAGCTCTTTCCTGGAACGATTCGTCGTGACCGAGGAACTGTTGGCCGCGGGCGCACCGGTCGCCGCGCACTGGATCGCCGATCGCCAGATCGTGCCGTCGCTGCTCAAATACGGCACTGAAGAACAGAAACAAGAGTTTCTGCCCCGCATCGTGCGCGGAGAATGCTTCTTCGGCATCGGGATGAGCGAGCCTGACTCGGGCTCCGATCTGGCCAGCGTGCGCACCCGCGCCACCCGCGTCGACGGCGGCTGGTCGCTGACCGGCACCAAAGTGTGGACGTCTGGTGCCCACCTCGCTCACGCGTTCATCGCACTCGCGCGCACCGACCCGCCTGACCCGGCGAACCGGCACGCCGGACTGAGCCAGTTCATCGTCGACCTGCGGAAGCCCGGCATCGAGATCCGCCCGATCGTGTCGATGAACGGCGACCACCACTTCAACGAGGTGATCCTGGATTCGGCGTTCGTCCCCGACGCGATGGTGTTCGGTGAAATCGGCAACGGCTGGCAGCAGGTGACCTCCGAGCTCGCCTTCGAACGCAGCGGGCCCGAGCGGTTCCTGTCCACGTTCGTGCTGTTGGCGGCCTGCGCGGACCGCATGGCATCGAACGCCATTCCCCGCGATCCCGATCTGGGGCGTTTAGTGGCGCGCATCGCCGGCTTACATCAGATGTCCACCGCGGTGGCAGGTGCGCTCGAACGGCACGAACCCGCGGATCTACCAGCCGCGGTCGTCAAGGTGCTGGGCACCACGACCGAGGGTGACATCGCGGAATTCGCCGACCTGCAGGACTCGCCGGACTCGGCCTTCTCGGGCCTGGTGAGTGCGGCCGTCGATCAGCGACCCGGCTTTACGCTGCGCGGCGGCACCAACGAGGTCCTGCGTGGCGTGATCGCCCGCGGGCTGGGCATGCGATGAGCACCGGACCATCCGCTGACGCCGCGCTCGTCGACATGATGCGAGCAGTATTTTCCGATTACCGCGAAAAGCACCCGCCCGCAGCGACGGTCGAGCGGGATCCCGTGCTCTGGCGACATCTCGACGAACTTGGTCTGGCCCGGCTGACCGGTGCGGAACAGCACGGCGGCAGCGGGGCGAGTTGGTACGAAGCGGCCGAACTCCTGGCTGTCGCCGTCAGCCATGGGGTTCGGATCCCGCTGGCCGAACACGACCTGTTGGCGTGCTGGCTGCTGGCGACCATCGGAATGCCCGCGGACGACGCGGTCCGGACCATATGTGTGCTGGACAAACATGGAACCGCCACTGACGTGCCCTGGGCCACCTCGGCCGACCGGATCGTCGTCGTGTGGCGCGCCGAGGGCAGGCACCAGGTCGCCGACGTCGCCGTCGAGCAGCTGACGATTACTCCGGGTAGCAACCTGATCGGCGAGCCACGCGACACCGTGGCCGCCGACCCGGCAACATTGCAAGGTGTTCCGGTGACAGCAGCACTGCTCACCCAGTTGCGACTGAAAGCCGCCCTGGTCCGATCCATCCAAGTCGTCGCCGCATTGGATCGGATCCTGCACCTGTGCGTTGACCACGCGACTGTACGGGTCCAGTTCGGCCGTCCCCTGTCCAAGTTCCAGGCCGTCCAGAATCTGATCTCCGACATCGCTGCCGATGCCGCACTCGCTCGAGCGGCGACCGAGGCCGCACTGCACGCCGCCGTCACCAGCGAATGGTCGGCACCCGACTTGGAATTCCTTGTGGCCGTGGCGCGTTCGTGCACCGGTCACGCGACCTCAGTGGTGGTGCGCAACGCCCACCAGGTGCACGGCGCCATCGGCACCACCCGTGAGCACCGGCTGCAGGAGTTCACCCGCGCCGCGCTCGCGTGGCGCTCCGAGTTCGGCTCGGTGCGGTATTGGGACGAGCGGGTCACCGATGCGGCGCTCTATGCGAGCGCCGGAGGGCTGTGGAGCCTGATCACCGGCTGAATCCCAGACCGTGTTCCACTGATCGGGCAACCGCGGCCTCACCGCACCGCAGCCGGAGTTGACTTGCGCCTATGAGCACTGACATCACGCTGCCGGAATTGCAGGAATTCATCGCGTCATTCTGGTACCACTACGACGAGGCCCACTACGACGAGTTGAGGAACAGCTACGCCGAGGATGTCCGCTACCTGACCCGAAGCGATTCCGGCGCAAGCCCTTTCGAAGAGCTGATGTCACCGGAGCTGCACGGTCGCGATGCGGTGATGGAATGGCTATCCGAACACCGCAAGCAAAGCCCCTACCCGTTGCGGCACCACGCCACCAACGTGCACCGCACCGGCGCTGACGGCTCTGACGGTTCTGACGGCGGGGTCACCCGCGCGCGCTTCTACATCTTCGTCAACCAGATCGCCAACTTCGTACCGTTCGCGGTGTCGAGCGGGATGGTCAACGTCGGCGTCAAGCGCGGCGCCAATGGCCTGGAGTTCACCGAGATGGACGTGATCCTCGACGCCACCAACTCAGTTCTGCTCTCGGAGCTGCACGCCGAAAGCGGCGCCGGCTCATAGCCATGGACGCTCGGGAAATCTTTGGTGGCAAAGTCGCGGTCATCACCGGCGCCGGGTCCGGCATCGGCGCCGGGCTGGCCCGGTACGCCAGCCGGTTGGGCATGACGGTAGTGCTGGCCGACGTCAACGAGCGGGCCGTGACGGCGCTGCGCGACGAGTTGTCCGCAGCCGGTGGCGTGGCACACGACGTTGTGTGCGACGTACGCGACCCTGATGCCGTGCAGGACCTGGCCGACCGTGCCTACCGCGATGTCGGGTCGGTGGGCCTGCTGGTGAACAACGCGGGCGTCGAACAGTTCGGCTACCTGTGGGACACACCGGTGGCCAACTGGCGACGTGTGATGGACATCAATGTCAGCGGCGTCTTCCACGGCGTTCGGGCCTTTCTGCCCAAGATGATGGCCACCGATGAGCAGGCCTGGGTGTGGAACATCGCATCGGTGGGTGCGGTGGTGGCGATCCCGTTGCAGGCGCCCTACATCGTGAGCAAGCATGCGGTGCTGTCGCTGACCGAGTGTCTACACCTCGAAGTGCAGGCCACGGGCCACGGCCATCACGTCCACGTCCAGGCCGTGCTGCCCGGGCCAGTGCGCTCCAACATCTTCGAGTCGGCGGGCGGCGTCGACCCGGGCGCAGCGAGCGACGCGACCGCCGCCGACACCCACCGCTCCACCATGCTCGGCATCAAGGCCGCGTCCATGGATCCGCTGGAAGCCGCCGAGCGGATCTTCGCGCAGTCCGCCGAGGGCCGCTTCTACCTGCACACCCATCCGGACAGCGTCGGCGCGGCGATGGCCGAGCGCGCGAATATGCTTGCCGCGCAACACCCCCCACAACTACGGACCGAGACGCGGTTCGAATCCGCGCCGCAGTGACGTGACGACGACATGACCTCGTACGCAATGGATCCCGACGCGGCTGCCCGGGTCGCCTCCTTCGGCGAGATCGCTCCGATGCGACAACGGGGCCTGGCCGCGGTGCGCGCTGGGCTCGAATCCGCACCACCGCCGCAGAACATGCCCGAGATGGCCAGTGTCACCGAGACTCTCATCCCCGGCGCCGCCAGCGATCTGCAGGTAAGGATTTATTGTCCGACAACAGATACCGGCACGCCGGTGCTGGTCTATCTACACGGTGGCGGACTGGTGATGGGCTCCAACCATTCGTTCGAACCGTTGGCGCGTGAGCTCGCCGCCGCGGCGGCAGCCACCGTCGTGGCGGTCGACTACCGGCTCGCCCCGCAGGCAGCGCCGCCCGCGCAGTTCGACGATGCCTACGCGGCCACCGAATGGGTGTCACGCAACGCCGGTGAATTGGGCGTCGACAGTGACCGACTCGCGGTCGTCGGCGACAGCGCGGGCGGCTCGCTGGCGGCAGCAGTGGCACTGGCCGCCCGCGATCGTCACGGACCGGCGATCTGCGCGCAAGTGCTGCTGTATCCCGGATTGGACCGCGACATGTCCGTTGCCTCGATCGCTACGATGCCCGACGCACCGCTGCTCGCCCGCGACGACATCGACTACATGCACGCGCTGGTTGATGGCAACGCCGGACCGCCCACCGACCCGTATCAGGTCCCGGCGTATGCGGCCGATCTGTCGGGGTTACCGCCGGCGATCGTGGTCACCGGGGGTTGCGACCCGATCCGCGATTGGGGTGAGCGCTACGCCGACCGGCTACGCGACGCCGACGTGCAGACCACGGTCACCCGTTATCCCGGGATGTACCACGGTTTTCTGATGCGCTCCGATGCCACTGCGCGGGGTCGGTTGGCCATTGCGGAGGTCGGGGCGCTGCTGCGCGCCAAGTTCGCGCACCCGCTTCGGTTTGACGTCCCGATCACCGGACAGCGGTCGACCGTATCGCGGTGATGCTGCGCACAATCAACCAACCTTGGACTGCAAAGGAGACCGTTGATGCTCACCGAAGAGCGCCGGATGGAGCTTTCCGACGTGCTGCGGCCGGCCGCCCCGCCCCGCGAAATCGACAACGTCTACACCGCCGACCAGCGAGAGCGGCTTCTCGACGTCGTGCGCACCCAGGGTCCGTGGAAGCTGATCATCGCCCAACACTTCGCGTCCGCCGACGAATTGATGGCGACGATGAGCGGCATGTTCCCCGACGGGTTCACCCCGTCGCTGGATTTGTTTCTGACCCCGACCTTTCGCGGCTACCTCGCCAACTACGGTGCGGTGCTCTACCCGCAACTGCACGACTGCTTCTATAACGAGCATTTTCTGCAGCTGGCCAAGAGCTACTGGAACGCCGAATACGCCAAGCCACAATTGATGCTGTTCAACATCAACGGACCGTGCGCCAATCGCGATCCGGGACACCTTGATTCACCGAGTTTCCGCGGCGTGCGTCACGAGAATGCCCCGACGTGGCTGACCAGCGTGATGGGGAAATCCGGGCTGTTCCGCGACTATCTGATCAAAATGGCGCAGGTCATCACCTGGTTCTCCCTCGACGCCGGCAGCGGCTTCACCTACTGGCCTCAGGGGCCGCTCAAGGCGCCGCAACGCATCCTGCCCCCGATCAACAATCGCGGCGTGGTGGTGCAAAACGAGATGATGGTGCACCGCGGAGAGGCGAATGGACCACTGGATCAACAGATTCCGTCTGGCCTGGCGTTCGACACCGTGTTCGCCGGAGACCCTGCGAGCCGCGAGCATTGGCTGCTGAAAAACGGCGAGGATGTGATCGCCCGTCACCACACCGACGAACTTCGATTTCTGGTGCACTGGTCGGCCGAGGTCTTCTCCGACTACGATGAGCTGAAAAAGAACATGGACGGCTCCGAAGACCTGACCGTCGACAAGGCCATCGACATCATGATCGACGACCTCAAGGGCAAGGGCATCAACCTCGACATCCCCAGCGAACCGCTGCACGATCCGGCGTTCATCAGCGCGCTGAACGCCGCCTATGACCTGGGCGGCCCGTCCACCTATCCCGAGGAAGCCCCGATCAGCGCCTTCCAACTGACATGACCGAAAAGTCTGCGCAGATGGAGCGTTTCGCCGATCGGCGGGTCATCGTCACCTGAGCCGAGATCCGTATCGACGGCGGCGCACATGCCTAGCGCCAGGGAACAGCCACGTGGATGTTGAACGATTGCAGGCTCTCTGCGATGAACGCCACGTCAAGCGGGCACTGATTCTTTTCGCGAGGGCGATAGACAATCGTGCGGTAACTGAGCAGTGCCGCTGTGCGCCTGACACTTTCGTCAAGTCGGGATCTGAACGGCGTCGTCGACGATCGCCAGGGCGCCGTGCCGCACCGCGTCGACTATCGACTCGGTCAGCGCCGAGCACGCCAGAAACACGCCGCGGCTGCCGGGCGCCGAAATCTGCTGCTCCTCGGCACGTTCCGCGCATCGAGCCGTTGCGTCGGAGTTCCATTGCACGCTGGTCTGGTTCCAACTGCTCTTGCGCGCCAGTACCCGAGCCCCGCAGCTTCGGCACACCACGGGGATCATCGGCATGTCCTCGAGGCGATTGTCGGCGCGAACGGATGTCACACCGAACCCGCCGCCTGAGCCGCCAGGTTCGCCTCGACCTCTTTCATCCACGCCTCGTAGGGGCGGGTGGTGTCGAGCTCGAACTCGAAGCGGTCCACCATATCCGGCTGCACGTCGGCGACGTCGACGTAGAACTGCTGATACCACCGGCGCAGTTGGTAAACCGGACCGTCTTCCTCGACCAGGAGGGGGTTGTCGATGCGCGCCTTATGCCGCCAGATCTCGACGTCCTGCTCGAAACCGAGCTTGACATAGTCGCCGAGCGTGATCGCGGTCTCCATCGCCTGATCGTCGGGCATCACGTCGGACTTCTTCACGATGATGCCGTATTGCAGCACAAAGGAATTCGCATCGATCGGGTAGTGGCAATTGATCAGAATCGTGTTGGCGTCGCCATGCTCGTAGTGATACGTCAGGTCGTCGATCATGAACGAGGGGCCGTAGTAGGACGCCACCGACGTCGTCCCCAGCATTTCCGATCCGGTGCCACCCATGTCCGGGCGGCTTCCGCCGTTCATGTACTGGGTGGCCACGTGCCCCTCGAAGATATTTTTGAAGTAGGTGGGCAACGAGCCGTGAATGTAGAAGAAGTGGGCCATATCGACGACGTTGTCGATGATTTCGCGGCAGTTGCTTGCCACCACGGTGGTGTACCAATGCCAGTCGGTCCACTGGTCGCTGGTGGCGCCCTCGATCCGCGGGATGGTCACCTCCGAGGGCGGCGGTTTGCGCTCCGGGTCGTTCCAGACGAACAGCAAGCCGTCCTGCTGCAGCGTCGTCCAGGCTTGGGTGCGGGCCAGTTTGGGGGTGCGACGGCTGTAGGGCACTTGCTTGCAGCGGCCGTCACCGCCCCAGCGCCAGTCGTGGAAGGGGCACGCGATCTCGTCGCCCTTCACCTCGCCTTGGGACAGGTCCCCGCCCATGTGCCGGCAGTAGCTGTCCAGCACGTTGATGTTGCCGTCACCGCTGCGGAAGACGACGAGCTTCTGTCCGAACGCGTTGATCGCGTGGGGTTTGCCGTCGGCAAAGTCCCGGATCAGTCCCAGGCAGTGCCAGCCGCGGGCGAACCGCGTCGGCGCGGCCTGCGCTTCTATCAGCCGAACCTCGTCGGCCTCAGTCTGCGACGTCATGGGCACAATTCAACTCCTCCGGACCGGCCCGTGGGCCGTATTGTTCCACTCATCAGGACGGGTCTTCCGGTGTCGAGCCGGCGCGGCCTAGCGTTTCGGACGTGACGACGCGCAGCACGACGATCCCTGCCGGGCTTTCCGTGGCCGACACCGCCGTTGATCTGCTCGTCGTGGGCTCCGGTACCGGCATGGCCGCCGCCTTGGCCGCCCACGAAGCCGGGTTGTCAGCGTTGATCGTGGAGAAATCGTCGTACGTGGGCGGCTCGACTGCGCGGTCCGGCGGCGCGCTGTGGCTGCCGGCCAGCCCCGTGCTGGCCGAGGCTGACGCCGGCGACACCGCTGAACGGGCCGGCGCCTACCTGGACGCGGTGGTCGCCGGATCGGCGCCCGCACAGCGGTCTTCGGGCTTTGTCGCGCACGTGTCGGCGACGGTCGACATGCTGCGCCGCACGACGCCGCTGCAGCTGTTCTGGGCACGCGACTATTCCGACTACCACCCGGAGGAGCCGGGCGGCAGTGCGGCCGGCCGCACCTGCGAATGCCGGCCGTTCGACACCTCGCTGCTCGGCGAGTACCGCACCCGGTTGGAGCCCGGCCTTATGGAGGTCAATGTCCCGATGCCGACGACGGGCGCTGACTACCGCTGGATGAATCTGGTCGCCCGGATGCCGCGCAAGGGGATGCCCATCTACGGCAAGCGATTGGCGCAGGGCGTGGCAGGTCGCATGCTGGGCAGGCGCTACGCGGCGGGCGGTCAGGGCTTGGCGGCCGGGCTGTTCACCGGGGTGCTGCGTGCCGGGATCCCGGTGTGGACCGATACCCCGCTCGTTCGGCTCGCCTGCGACGGTGAGCGCGTGACCGGCGCCGTCGTCGAACATGGCGGTCGCGAGGTGACGATCACCGCACGGCGCGGCGTGGTGCTGGCCACTGGCGGTTTCGACCACAGCATGGATATGCGGTGGAAGTTTCAATCGGAGTCGTTGGGCGCCGATCTCAGCCTAGGCGCTGCGGCCAACACCGGCGACGGCATCCGCGCGGGCCAGGAACTCGGCGCCGGCATCGACCTGATGGATCAGGCGTGGTGGTTCCCCGCCATCGCGCCACTGCCCGAAGGACATGTAATCGGTCGCTTCGTTGGCGAACCGGCGCCCGTTCTGGTCCACGATCAGGCAGCCTGGGAGCGACCGCTCGGCCAGCATCACCGCGGGCGCCTTGCCGGGCAGTGGCGCGATGGCGGGGAACCACCACGCCTGATCCATCAGGTCGATGCCGGCGCCGAGTTCCTGGCCCGCG
>NZ_LZKU01000069.1 GCF_001672975.1 Mycobacterium sp. 1465703.0 | reverse complement strand
GCGAAGCGGGCCAGCGGCGCCACGAAGGGGACGTGGTCGATCTCTTGCAGCGACCCCATACCCCAGCGCTGGGCCGGTGCCCGGCCACCGAGCACCACCAGCGGCGACTGGTTCTGCTGCGCGGCGGCCATTGCGCTCATCCCGTTGGTAACGCCCGGCCCGGCGGTCAGCGCCGCCACACCCGGCGACCTCGTCACCTTCGACCAGCCTTCGGCGGCGAAGGTCGCAGTCTGCTCATGGCGGGTGTCGATCAGCCGGATACCCTCGTCGCGGCACCCGTCGTAGATGGAGAACAGGTGGCCGCCCGACAGCGTGAAGACGGTGTCGACACCGCTGGCCCGCAGCCGCCGCGCGACAAGCCGGCCGGCGTGCAAAGTTTGTGCGGAGACGGCATCGGTAGTCATGACCGCAGCCTAACCAGATCCTTCGGGTACTTTCGCCAAAGGATTTGAAGTTGAGGAATGTTTGACCACCTCGACCGTAAGGAGACGTCGACGATGGGTCCCAAGCCCTTCAAGCCATCGATCAACTGGTCGGCGGCACCCATGGATTCATTGCGGTGGGTCGCCATAGCGTGGGTGGTCAGCGCCGTCTGTCTGTTCGGGGTTCTGCTCGCTTTCCGTTATCTCACGCCTTGGGGCCGACAGTTCTGGCGGATCACCCGCGGCTACTTCGTCGGCGCGGACAGCGTCCGGGTGTGGGCCATGCTCGGCGTGTTGCTGCTGTCGGTGCTGCTCTCGGTGCGGTTGGTGGTGCTGCTCAGCTACCAGGGCAACGACCTGTATACCGCCGTGCAGAAGGCGGTCCAGGGCATGGCCGCCGGTGACGACAGCGTCAAACAGTCCGGGGTACATGGCTTTTGGATGTCACTTGCGGTCTTCAGCGTGTTGGCAACCCTCTATGTCATCCGGTTCGCGGCCGACGTCTACCTGACGCAGCGGTTCATCATCGCCTGGCGCATGTGGTTGACCTCTCACCTCACCGACGACTGGCTGGACGGCCGGGCCTACTACCGAGATCTCTTCATCGACCACACCATCGACAACCCCGACCAACGCATCCAGCAGGACATTGACATCTTCACCGCCAATGCCGGCGGCACCCCCAACATCCCGTCCAATGGGACGGGAAGCACGTTGCTGTTCGGGGCCGTCAACGCCGTCGCCTCGGTGATCTCCTTCGCCGCGATCCTGTGGAACCTGTCCGGGGACCTGGATGTGTTTGGTGTGGTGTTCCCGCGCGCGATGTTCTGGACGGTTCTGGTCTACGTGCTGATCGCGACTGTCGTCGCGGTTTGGCTTGGGCGCCCGCTGATTTGGCTCAGCTTCAACAACGAAAGGCTGAATGCCGCCTTCCGGTACGCCCTGGTGAGGTTGCGGGACGCCGCAGAAGCTGTCGGCTTCTACCGCGGCGAGCGGGTCGAGCGGGCGCAGCTGTGGGGGCGCTTCACGCCGATCATCGCCAACTACCGCAATTTCGTCCGGCGAACCATCATTTTCAACGGGTGGAACTGGTCTGTGTCGCAGGCGATTGTTCCACTGCCGTGGGTGATTCAGGCGCCGCGACTGTTCGCCGGCAAGATCGATTTCGGCGATGTGGGTCAGACGGCGACGGCATTCGGCAACATTCACGACTCGCTGTCGTTCTTCCGCAACAACTATGACGCGTTCGCTTCCTTCCGGGCCGCCATCATCCGATTGCACGGACTGGTCGACGCCAACAGCAAGGGCCGCGCGCTTCCGGCGATTCTGGTCAAGCCGAGTGAGGAGACGGCAGTCGAGCTTCGCGGCATCGAGGTGCGCACGCCGGAGGGCGACCAGCTGGTCGACTCGCTGGACATCCAGCTTGACGACGGTGACACCCTGGTGATCACCGGCCGTTCCGGAGCCGGCAAGACGACGCTGCTGCGCAGTCTTGCCGAACTGTGGCCGTATGCGTCGGGGACGCTGTGCCGCCCGGAGGGCGATAACGCGACGATGTTCTTGTCGCAGTTGCCGTATGTGCCGCTCGGCACGTTGCGCACAGTGGTGTGCTATCCGAATTCGCCGGACAGCGTTACCGATGGGCAGCTGCACGACGTGCTCACCAAGGTGGCTCTGGCGCCGCTCATCAGCCGGCTGGACGAGGACCAGGACTGGGCCAGGGTGCTCTCGCCGGGCGAACAGCAGCGGGTTGCCTTCGCCCGTATCCTGCTCACCAATCCCAAGGCGGTCTTCCTCGACGAGGCCACTTCGGCGTTGGACGAGGGCCTGGAATTCGCGCTCTACCAGTTGATCCGGGCCGAGCTGCCGGATTGTGTGATGGTCAGCGTCAGCCACCGGCCCACCGTCGAACAGCACCACGAGCAGCAACTCCATCTGCTCGGCGGCGGCCCCTGGCGGCTCGGCCCGGTCGAGAAGGCGCCGGCGCCGGTCTAAGAGCCTAAATGCGGTGGCGGGTAAGAGCTTCCGCAGTGACGCGTTGCGCGTCGCCCGCTCGTTGCAAGGTCTTGAGAAAGACCGCGGCGTGCAGCGCGTCGAACACTGCGATGTGAGCAATCCGGCTGGTGACGGCTTCGACGCGGAAATCGGTCTCTTTGGCCCCCGCCACCAAGACGATGTCGCACAATGCGCTCAGCGGCGAACGGTAGAAGCTGGTGATCGCAATCGTGGTGGCGCCGGCATCCCTGGCCGCCTCCACCGCCATCAGCGATTCACTGGTTTGGCCGGTGTGGCTGAAGCACAGGCACACCGCGCCCGGCTTGAGCAATCGCGCCGCGACGTGCTGAACGTGCCCGTCCGCGGGAGCTTCGGCGCTCAAACCGATTGTGCGCAAACGATATCCGGCATCCTGGGCGGGCGGTGCAGACGTCCCGACCCCGACACAGAGCACGTGAGATGCGCCGGCAACGGCGACCACCGCGGACTCGAACTTCGCGCTGTCGATGGTTTCGGCGGCTCCGGCTACGGCCGCCTGTGAATCGGCCAGCACCTTTTTCAGCACTGTCGACGCATCATCATTCGGACTGAGGCCCTCGTGCAGGGCTTCTCCCGCCGGAATGGTGTCCGCGGCCAGCCGGATCTTCAGGTCCGCGTAGCCACGCAGGCCGACGTCCTGACAAAACCGGACCACCGACGCCACCGAGGTGGCGGTACGTTCGGCCAGATCGCTGACCGTCAAGTGGATGATCGCGCGCGGATCGTCAAGGACCGCTTGCCCGATGGTCTGGGCACGCGGAGTCAAATGGGGCAGCGCCGCGCGGATATGGGCAACCACCGATCCCGTCGGGGGGCGATGTTCGGCGGTCGTCATGGGTGAATCATGGCACGGCGCGCGCCATTGACTCCGGTGCCGCCACGCCGGGGGTGGCCAACGGCCGGTCGTCGCGCCCGGTCGACGCGATCTCGTCGAGTGATCGTCCACGCGGTTCGGGCACGATCAATGACAGCGCTGCCGCCGCCAAGCAGCAGGCCGCCGCGACGAGTTCGGTGCCCTGTAAGCCCCAGGCCGCCAGCATGGCGGGAAAGCTGATCGCGCCCACGAAGGCTCCGAGCTTGGCGATTCCCGCAGCGAAGCCATGCGCGGTGGCCCGAATCGACGTGGCGAACAACTCGGCGGAAAGCAGCATGGTTGCCACGCCCGGCCCGAACCACACGAAGAAGCTGCTGAGGCCGTATGCGGCCACGAAGAGGCCGACGCTGTTCCGGACGGCAGGCACCAGCGCAATGGCTCCGAGCCCGGCCGCCATGCCGAGCAGGCCGATGACCTGCAGCCTGATATGGCCGATTTTGTCGATCGCCCAGATCGTGACGGCGAACGCCGGCACCGTGAACGCCGCATACAGCACGAGGTTGACCCCGACCGTTTCCATGGCCGAGGCATGCGGGGCAACGTTTTTGACCACCAGGGGCGCACTGATGGTGTTGCCGTAGTAGGCGATGTCGAACAGGAACCACACCCCGGCCGTCATGAGCACGGCCCGCCACACGCCGGGTGCCGTCAGGCACTGCCACATCGTCTGACGGGGGCGCGCCGCGCCGGTGGCAACCGCCGTGGTTCCGCTGAACGTCGTCAAATCCGCGGCCGCCCGCTCCTCGTCGATTTCGGCGAGAAACCTCGGCGACTCCGGCGTTTTGGTGCGCGCATAAAGGACCAGCAGAGACGGGACGGCCCCCAGGCCGAGCAGCAGCCGCCAGGTCAGCGAGTGGTCCAATCCGGAGGCGAGCAGCAGCAGACCGACAGCGGGCCCGGCGATCGAGCCCAGCACGTAGCTGAAGAACATCAGCGCGACCATCCGGCCACGGTCCACCACATTGGCGAACTCGGTCATCATCACACCCGACACCGGGTAGTCACCGCCGATGGCGACACCAAGGATGAACCGGAATATCAACAGCCAGATGAAGTTCGGCGACAAACCCGAGGCGATGGCGGCCAGTGTCATGACCAACGCGGCTAGCCCGTACATGCGCTTGCGGCCCAAGACATCGGACAGCCGGCCGCACAGGATGGCCCCGATCGCCGAGGCGATCAGTGCGGAGCTGCCCAGCAGCGCCACCTGACCAGTGCTCAATCCCCATTGCGGTTTGATCAGCAGCAGGGCCGTACCGATGACCGTCAGGTCGTAGGCGTCAGTGAAAAACCCCGCCCCGGAGACCACGATCGCTTTGTAGTGGAACCGCTGGAATCGAGATCGGTCGAGAACGTCGATCACACTTGGGGCCTCGGCCGGCTGACTGCGGGTCTGTGTCATGCGGTGACCGTAACGACGCGATGAAACGATTTACCGAATTGCGGGTGAACAAAGGATGGAAGTTTCATCCTGAGCAATGTCACAGCTTGAAACTAAATTTCATCTCTTGTTACCGTCCGTGATGAAAGCTTGAGCACCGAAGGGACAGCATGTCGACGCACCGCCCAACCGCCACCGACGTTAACGCGCCCGCCCAGGGACTTTCCGCCAGCGACCTCGACGCGTTCAGCCGGGATGGCTACCTGGTAGTGCCAGGGTTCTTGTCCACCGAGGGCGTGGCCCGCCTGCAGAGCTGGGTCGAAGAGGTCGAGCGCTGGCCGGATGAGCCCGGCGTCGCGTGGCTGCAGCATGACGAACAGATCAACGGCGAAGTCCGACGCGCCCGCACCGAGAACTTTTCGCCCTGTCACGACGAGCTGCGCGTCCTGCTGACAACCGCTGCCATTCCGGCGATGGCCGGCCAACTGCTCGGCGAGGCCGCCGTCCTCTACAAGGAAAAGATCAACTACAAGCATCCCGGTGGGGCCGGGTTCGCGGCCCACCAGGACGCCCGCGCTTACACCCACATCGCCGTGAGCGTCAGTTGCCTCCTGGCGGTGGATGATTCAACCGTCGAGAATGGATGCCTGGAATTCGTCCGCGGTATGCACCACGAGCTACTACCCACCGACGGAGACGGCTGTATACATCCCGATATAGCCCAAGAGCTGACATGGCAATCCTGTCCGGTGGCTGCGGGTTCGTTGGTGTGGTTTCACAGCCACACGCCACACCGCAGTGCGCCCAACACGTCGCCCGCCTCGAGACGGGCGGTGTATCTCACCTATAACGCGGCCTCCGATGGTGACCTGCATGAAACCTATTACCGCGACAAACGCGCCGCACTGTCCGCGGCTGCCGCCGCCGGCGAACGCGGGGCGCAACGACTGAGCCTCATCGGTCACTTTCGCGGCATCGCCCCCACCGAGAAGAAGCAATAGATGACAACCAGATCTCAGTGGCCGCCAACAGTTCCCACCACGGCGAGCGATGTGGCCGACAACATCTTCGCCCTGTTCGCCGAGCGCGGCGACAGCTATTACGACGACGCGGTGACCCAGACGCAGCATGCGGCCCAATGCGCCGCGCTGGCCGCCGCCGAAAACGCCGATGCCGCAATGATAATCGCGGCGTTGCTACATGACATCGGTCATCTCGTGGTCGACGAGCACAACGGCAACCGTGACTTCCTTGACGGCGACGAGAAACACCAAGTCGTCGCCGCAACTGTCCTCCGCCGTTGGTTTCCGCCGGCCATCACCGCGCCTATCGCGCTGCACGTCGCCGCAAAGCGCTATCTGGTCGCAACCGATCCGTCTTATGCGTCCGGCCTCTCCCCTGCCTCGGTGGAAAGTCTGCGGGTACAGGGCGGACCGATGAATCGCGACGAAATCGCGGACTTCCGCCGGGAACATTACGCGGACCATGCTTGCCGCCTGCGCCGCTGGGATGACGCGGCAAAGGTCGCGGACCGGCGTGTTCCACCGCTGGAACACTATCGTGACGCCTTGCAGAGCCTGGTGGAGTTCAAGGCATCGCGGTAGCGCCTACGCTGCCGCGGCCCGTCTGGCCGCGTGCGCTCCGGCGCTGTGCCGTTGCGCGTCTACGCTGCCGCGGCCCGTCTGGCCGCATGCGCTCCGGCGCGGCGGCCGAAGAACGAACCCTCACCGAGCTGCGTTCCGCTCGCGTACCCCTTGCCGTCCTGGGCGAGGTTCGATGCGCACGCGCCGGCCGCATACAAGCCCGGCACGATGCTGCCGTCGGCCCGCTGCACCTCGCCGTCCACAGTCACCGCCAGGCCGCCGATGGTGAACCCCGAGTACATCGCCCGTCCGAGTGACAGATCGAATACCGCCCACGGGCCGTTGTCCTGTGGCGCAAGGAATTCCGGCTGCTTGTGGAAATCCGGATCCTCACCCGCGGCGGCGTGCTTGTTGTAGCGGTCCAGCGTGGCAGCGAGGTTGCCCGCCGGAATGCCAAGCGCGGCTTCCATTTCGGCGATCGTCTCGTAGCCGTCGAGGAACCGGATCAGCGGCATGGCGGGCATTTCGGTGTGTGCCTCGTCGACGATCAGGTATGCCGTTTGGTCGGGCTGCTCCAGCACGAAAGCCGAAGTGCGCGAGTGGTAGGAGTCTTCAGTGACGAAGCGCTGACCTTCCTTGTTGACGATCACGCCGGTCAGCAAAACCTCCGGAGGATAGGCCGCGGCGGTGATGAACAGTTCGTCCATGTGCTTGGTCGCGCCCCCCGCCGAGACGCCCATCCGGATACCCAGTCCATCGTCGTTGGGATTGCCCAGGATGTAGGGCGCCACCACACCGTGATGTTTGGTGCGCCGTTCCTGACCCAACGCGGGTGTGTGTTCGGCGACCATCTCCGGGTTCATCGCGAATCCACCCGCCGCGATGATGACCGATTTCGCCTTGATGGTGCCGGTTTCGGTGAAGTGTTTCCAGGCCACGCCGATCACTGCGCCATCGTCGGTGACCAGATTGGTGACCCCGGTCTCGTAGCGGATCTGCACGCCGAGGGCGTCGGCGCGCTTGAGCAGCAAATCGACGACCATCGCCGCGCCGCCCAACTCTCCGGGCACCGGCACCGAGTGCCCGCGGGGCGCCGGTTTGGCCCGTTCGCAGAAGGGCCATACCTTTTCGTTGCCGGTGTAGCTCAGCCCCTCGGTGCCCGGCGGGACGACGACTTTGCCCGGGTAGTAGCTGCGCTCGAACTGAAAACCCAAGTCTTCCAGCCAATTGAAGTGCTCGACGCTGCCGTCGCAGTAAGCGCGGATCTTGTCGAGTTCAGGCTCACGGGACACCTCGACCAGGTACTTGTACATCTCCTCGGCGGAATCGTCTTGACCGGTCGCCTGCTGCACCGCGGTGCCCCCGCCGAGGTAAAAGTGTCCGCCCGCAAGCGAAGTGGTGCCGCCTGCCGCAGCCGCGCGTTCGAGGACCAGCACCCGCGCACCAGCGGCCGCCGCACTGACCGCAGCGCAGCCGCCGGCGATGCCGAACCCGATCACCAGGACATCGACGTCATCGGACCACGTGGTCACGTCACTCGCGTTGATTGTTGGCGGTATCTCCGTGCTCATTGGCGCCGC
>NZ_LZKU01000068.1 GCF_001672975.1 Mycobacterium sp. 1465703.0 | reverse complement strand
GGCGTCCGGTGCTGGCGGTGCTGAACAAGGCCGATCTGGTGGGCTCGCTGTCCGGGCGGGGCGCCGATAGCCCGATGGCGGCGGCGCGGGTGCGGTGCAGCCAGTTGTCGGAGCTGATCGGGGTGCCCATGACGCCGATGATCGGTCTGCTCGCGGTCGCCGCGCTGGACGACCTGGACAGCACCCTGTGGACGGCGCTGGCCATGCTCGCCGCCCATCCCGGCGGCACCGCCTGCTTCGATGGCTCCTTCGCCGGATTCCTGTCCGCCGACGCCCCGGTGCCGGCCCCGGTGCGTCAGTGCTTGCTCGATGCGCTCGACCTGTTCGGCACCGCGCTGGCGGTCGCCGCGTTCCGGCAGGGCCGGACCCCGGCGCAGGTTTTGACCTTGCTGCACCGAATGAGTGGTGTCGACGTCGTGCTGGCCAAACTCGGCGTGCTGGGCGCCGAGGTGCGCTATCGGCGGGTACTGGACGCCGTCGCGGAACTCGAGGCACTGGCCGCCGCCGGCGGCGGGCTCGGTGAGCAGATCAGCGGGTTTCTGTCCCGCGACGACACCGTGGTCGCGCGGATGGCGGCCGCCGTCGACCTTGCCGAGGCGGCCGGGCTGGATCCGGGCGCTCGGGGCCCGCTCGACGCGCATCGTGATCCGTCCGCGCATCTGCCGCGCGCGGTGCGTTGGCAGCGCTACAGCCGCGCGTCGGCAAGCGAACTGCACCGCGCCTGCGGCGCCGACATCGCCCGCGGGTCGCTGCGGCTGTGGTCGCAGGCCTGTGCGTCGTTGCCCGGGGAGGCGTGGTGAGCGGCCAAGCAGGCGGCGACCCCGTCGCCGAGGTGGATGCCCTAGTGGCAGCGGCGAGCCCCGGGCTGGATCCGCCCGCCATTCAGCGCCGGGACGTGGTGTTGGTGACCGGCCCGTGGATGGCCGGGGTCAGCGCGGTGGCCGACGCCCTGCGCAAACGGTTGCCGCAACACAAGTTCGTCGAGTCGGCGGATTTGGGCCCCGGCGAGGCCCCGTTGGCGGTGGTATTCGTCGTGTCCGCGGCGGCGAACCTGACGCCGTCGGACTGTGCGCTGCTGGAGGCCGCGACCGAGCACACCGATGCGGTGGTCGGCGTGGTGTCCAAGATCGACGTGCACCTGAACTGGCGCGACATCGTCGCAGCCAACTGCCAATCGCTGGGTGAGTACGCGCCCCGCTATTCGCGGGCGGCCTGGGTGGGTGCGGCCGCGCTGCCCGATCTGGGTGAGCCCGAAGTCGACGACCTGATCGACACCGTCGCGGCGCAACTCGATGACCCCGACCTCGCACGACGAAACAGGTTGCGGGCGTGGGAATCGCGACTGCAGACCGTTGCCCGGCGGTTCGACCGCGAGGTCGAGGGGTCCGGTCGGCGGGCCCGGGTCGAGGCGTTGCGCGACGAGCGCAGCGCCACGTTGCAGCAGCGGCGTCAGGCCAAAAGCGAGCGCACCATCACGATGCGCGGCCAGATCCAGCAGGCCAAAGTTGCGCTGTCGCACGCCGCGCGTAACCGCTGCGCGGCACTTCGCAGCGAACTGCAGGAATACGCCGCGGGTGTGTCGCGGCGCAACATGTCCGGCTTCGAGGCGGACACCGGTGACGAGTTGGACGAGGTGGTCGAAGAGGTCAGCCAAGACATCGACACCAAACTGGCCGAGGTCGCACAGGTGGTGGGCGTCCCGATGGAGCTGCCGCCGCTCGACAAGCTGCCGACGGTCGAGGTCTCGCCGCCGCCGCTGAAATCGCGCCGACACGAAACCTGGCTGATGATCCTGCTCGGTGTGGGGTTCGGGCTCGGAGTGGCGCTGACGCTGAGCCGGCTGATGAGCAGCCTGACCTCGCGGCTGAATCCCGCGCTGGCCGTGGTCGCGGCCCTGGCCTGTGTGGCGATCTCGGTGGCGCTCACCTTCATGGTGATCAACATTCGTGCGCTGCTGCACGACCGGGCGTTGTTGGACCGCTGGGCGGGGGACGTGACGGCCTCGCTGCAATCGGTGGTCGAGGAGTTGGTCGCCACCCGTGTGCTGGTCGCCGAGTCAGTGTTGAGCAAGGGCCTGCTGGCTCAGGACGAGGCCGAGAACGCGAAGGTGTCCGTCGCCGTCGGCGTCATCGACAACGAGCTGCGCGAGCACGCCCTGGCCGCCGCGCGGGCCACGGCCGCGCGCGATCGAGAGATGCCCGCGGTGGCCGCCGCCCTGGCGGTGGTACGTGCAGAACTGGGTGAACCGGGTATACGACCAGAGGAAAGTGCCGCCGAAGACGCCGGCGGTGACGGAACCGAAAAACCCGATTCGAGGAGCGAAGATGGCGACCCGTCGTGACCTTCTGAATCGTTGTTGTGAGAAGGCTTATACCTGCCCGCGACTTCCCCGACAAGATCCTCACGATAACCTGTAGTTAACGCCACCAAATCCTTAATTGTGTGGGCGAGAGCATAGCGAGCAACACCAGCCCGATACGCAGAAGATCCAGGAGAGTTCGATGACCTCAGCGACCATTCCCGGTTTAGACACAGCACCCACGAACCACCAGGGCCTGCTGTCATGGGTGCAGGAGGTCGCCGAGCTGACCCAGCCCGACCGGGTGGTTTTCGCTGACGGCTCCGACGACGAGTTCAATCGCCTGGCCGGCGAACTGGTCGAGGCCGGCACCTTGAAGAAGCTCAACGAGAAGAAGCACCCGAACTCCTACCTGGCGCTGTCCGACCCGTCCGACGTTGCCCGGGTCGAGTCGCGGACCTACATCTGTTCCGAGCGCGAGATCGACGCCGGGCCGACGAACAACTGGATGGACCCGTCCGAGATGCGGTCCACCATGACCGACCTGTACCGCGGCTGCATGCGCGGTCGCACCATGTGGGTGGTGCCGTTCTGCATGGGCCCGCTGGGTTCCGACGACCCCAAGCTGGGTGTGGAGATCACCGACTCCGAGTACGTCGTCATCTCGATGAAGGTGATGACCCGGATGGGCAAGGCCGCCCTGGAGAAGATCGGCGACGACGGGTTCTTCGTCAAGGCGCTGCACTCGGTCGGAGCGCCGCTGGAGCCGGGCCAAAAGGACGTGCCGTGGCCGTGCAACGACACCAAGTACATCACCCACTTCCCGGAGACCCGCGAGATCTGGAGCTACGGCTCCGGCTACGGCGGTAACGCGCTGCTGGGCAAGAAGTGCTACTCGCTGCGCATCGCCTCGGCGATGGCCCACGACGAGGGCTGGCTGGCCGAGCACATGCTGATCCTCAAGCTCATCTCCCCGGAGAACAAGGCCTACTACTTCGCCGCCGCGTTCCCGTCGGCGTGTGGTAAGACCAACCTCGCCATGCTGCAGCCGACCATCCCGGGCTGGCGCGCCGAAACGCTCGGCGACGACATCGCCTGGATGCGGTTCGGCAAGGACGGCCGCCTGTACGCGGTCAACCCCGAATTCGGCTTCTTCGGCGTCGCGCCGGGCACCAACTGGAAGTCCAACCCCAACGCCATGCGCACCATCGAGGCCGGCAACACCGTCTTCACCAACGTCGCGCTCACCGACGACAACGACGTGTGGTGGGAGGGCCTGGAGGGCGACCCGCAGCACCTGACCGACTGGAAGGGCCGCGACTGGACGCCCGATTCCGACGAGAAGGCCGCCCACCCCAACTCGCGCTACTGCACCCCGATGTCGCAGTGCCCGATCCTGGCGCCGGAGTGGGACGACCCGCAGGGCGTGCCGATCTCGGGCATTCTGTTCGGCGCCCGCCGCAAGACCACGGTGCCGCTGGTGACGCAGGCCCGCGACTGGCAGCACGGCGTGTTCATGGGAGCCACCATGGGCAGCGAGCAGACCGCCGCCGCCGAGGGCAAGGTGGGCACCGTGCGTCGCGACCCGATGGCCATGCTGCCGTTCCTGGGCTACCACGTCGGTGACTACTTCCAGCACTGGATTGACCTGGGCAAGAACTCCGACGAGTCCAAGCTGCCCAAGGTGTTCTTCGTCAACTGGTTCCGTCGCGACGAAGACGGCGGCTTCCTGTGGCCGGGCTTCGGCGAGAACAGCCGGGTGCTCAAGTGGATCGTGGACCGCATCGAGCACCAGGCGGGCGGCCAGGACACCCCGATCGGCATCGTGCCGACCGCCGACGACCTGGACCTCGACGGCCTCGACGTCGACGGCGATGACGTGGCCAAGGCGCTGGCGGTCAACCCGGCCGAGTGGCGCGAGGAACTGCCGCTTATCGAGGAGTGGTTCGAGTTCGTCGGCGACAAGCTGCCCACAGGTGTCCGCGACGAATTCGAGGCGCTCAAGCAGCGGCTCTCCGAAGCGGGCTGAGCCCTCTTCGGGGGCGGTGAGGGTAGACCTCAACCGCTAATCGTCTGCCGCCGTAGTGATCTCGGCAGGTACATTGCTCCCGCTCCGGTGCGGGCGGCAAGGTCGCCGGGATTGGAGATGGCGCAACGCTTCAGCGACAGGCAACCGCAACCGATGCATGAGTCCAGGTTGTCGCGCAGCGCGATCAACCCGGCGATCTGATCGTCGAGGCGCGCGCGCCAGATTTTGGATAGCCGGCTCCAGTCGGCGCGTGTTGGGGTTCGGCCGTCCGGAAGCGTGGCCAGTGCGTCGGCAATCTCATCCAGGCTCAGGCCGACGTTGCGGGCGGCCTTGATGAAGGCCAGGCGTCGCAGCATCTGCCGCTCGAAGCGGCGCTGGCCACCGGCGGTCCGGGTCGCCGCGATCAGGCCCTGGCTCTCATAGAACCGGATCGCCGATGCCGCGAAGCCGCTGCGCTTCGCTATCCCACTGACGGTGAACAGGTCTCGCTTATCCATTTGTGGCCTTCTCGACTTCGCGACTTGACTTAAAGTTTACTTCAACTATCAGTATGGGGGGATGACTCAACCAAGACAGCAACCTGTTGCGATTGTCACCGGCGCCTCGCGCGGCTTCGGAGGTGCGGTTACCGCCGCGCTGCTCCACCGCGGTTGGACCGTCGTCGGCGATGCCAGACGCGCCTCTAAACTGGAATCAACTGTCCGCAAACTAGATTCAAGGAAATTCATCGCGCTGCCCGGTGACGTCACTGATGCGTCACACCGTGCCGAGTTGGTCGCGACAGCATGCAATGCCGGTCGACTTGGCCTTTTGGTGAACAACGCCAGCCGGCTGGGGCCCAGCCCGCAACCGGTCCTCGCCGAGTACCCGGCGGGCGAGTTGTGGACGGTGTACCAGACGAACTTGTTCGCGCCGCTGGCCCTGATCCAGGCGACACTGCCGGCGCTCGCCGACACCGCCGGCGTGATCGTCAACCTGACCTCCGACGCCGCCGTCGAACCGTATCCCGGCTGGGGCGGGTATGGCTCGTCGAAGGCCGCACTCGACCAACTATCAGCCGTCCTGGCCGCCGAGGAGCCCGACGTCGCGGTGTACGCCTTCGACCCCGGTGACATGCGCACCGAGATGCACCAGGCCGCCTTCCCGGGCGAGGACATCTCGGACCGAGCCGAGCCGGAGTCCGTCGTGCCGGCCTTGCTCCGATTGCTCGACAGCCGGCCCCCGGCGGGCCGCTACCGAGCCGTCGACCTGTCGTTATCCGGAGCGCCGCGATGACTCTGGCGGCTCCGCGCACCCGCTTCCACCGCGCCCCGGGCTCCGATGCCATCGAGCCGCCCGAAGCGCACGGCGTCGCCCGCGACGCGGTGAAGCTGCTGGTCGCCCGCCCGGACGGCGTCAGCCACATCCGCTTCGCAGACCTCGGCGCTCACCTGCGACCGGGCGATCTGCTGGTGGTGAACAACTCCGCCACTATGCCCGCCGCGGTGGACGGCCGCCGCGACGGCCGGCCCATCGCCGTGCACTTCTCGACCCGGCGAGCCGAGAGGCGCTGGGTGGTGGAGCTGCGGCCCGCGGGGGAGGCGGCCGGACACCTCCCGGACGTCCGGCCGGGCGAACGTATCGACCTGCCCGGCGGAGCGGCGCTCGTTATCGTGTCGTCCTATCCGGAAGCCGGAGGCGTGGGCGCGCGGCTGTGGACCGCGCGGGTCGTTGTGGAGGGTGACGTCGCGTCGTACCTGGCCCGGCACGGCCGGCCCATCCGGTACTCGTATGTGCCAAGGCCGTGGCCGCTGCGCTACTACCAGACGGTATTCGCCAAAAAACCCGGCAGTGCTGAAATGCCGAGTGCAGCAAGGCCGTTCAGCGCTGAACTGGTCACCGACCTGGTGGCGTCCGGCATCGCGATCGCGCCGATCACGCTCCACGCGGGGGTCTCGTCGGCGGATGCCGGCGAGCCACCGGTCGCCGAACCCTTCCACGTGCCGGCCGCGACCGCGCGACTGGTGAACTTCACGCGCGCGACCGGTGGACGGGTGATCGCGGTCGGAACGACGGTGACGCGCGCTCTGGAGTCCGCCGCTACCGCGGACGGCGTGGTGCGGCAGGTGGACGGCTGGACAGATCTGGTGCTCGGCCCCGGTCGGCCGTGCCGGGTGGTCGACGGCCTGATCACCGGATGGCACGACGCGGGCGCCTCGCACCTGTTGTTGCTGGAGGCGGTGGCCGGTCCCGAGCTGGTCGCCAGGGCGTATCGACAGGCGGTGGAACACGGCTACCTGTGGCATGAATTCGGCGACAGCGCGCTGCTACTGCCCGCGCCGGTGACCACTTAACACCCGTCAAGTTTGGCGGCGGTACAGTCGGCGCATGCAGATCCGCCCGTATATCGGCGCCGACAAACCTGCTGTCATCCTGTACCCGTCTGGAACGGTCGTCACCTTCGACGACCTCGAAGCCCGTGCCAATCGACTGGCGCACCGGTTCCGGCAGGCGGGGCTGCGTGAGGGCGACACCGTCGCAATCCTGATGGAGAACAACGAGCACATCCACGCGGTGATGTGGGCGGCTCGTCGCAGCGGTCTGTACTACGTGCCGATCAACACCCACCTGACTGCGGCAGAAGCGGCCTACATCATCGACAACAGCAGCGCCAAGGCCATCATCGGCTCGGCGGCGCTGCGCGACACCCTGGCCGGTTTGGCTGAGCATTTGCCGGGCGGACTACCGGAGCTGTTGCTGATCGCGGACGGCGACTTGGCGGGCTGGGAGCGTTACCCCGAATGCGTTGCGGATCAACCCGATACCCCGATCGACGATGAAATCGAGGGTGACCTGCTGCAGTACTCGTCGGGCACCACCGGCCGGCCCAAGGGCATCAAGCGGGAATTGCCGCACGTCCCACCGGCTGAGGCGCCCGGCATGATGTCGGCGCTGGTCGGTTTCTGGATGACGCCCGATTCGGTTTACCTCAGCCCGGCGCCGCTGTACCACACGGCGCCGTCGGTGTGGTCGATGAGCGCGCAGGCCGGTGGCATCACCACCGTCGTCATGGAGAAGTTCGACGCCGAAGGTTGTTTGGATGTCATCCAGCGCCACCGGGTCACCCACGGCCAGTTTGTGCCGGCGATGTTCACCCGCATGCTGAAACTGCCTGAGCAGGTGCGTCATTCGTATGACTTGTCCAGCCTGCAGCGGGCGATGCACGCGGCGGCCCCGTGCCCGGTGGAGATCAAAAAGCAGATGATCGACTGGTGGGGACCCATCATCGACGAGTACTACGCGTCCTCGGAAGCACACGGGTCAACGCTGATCACCGCCGAAGATTGGCTGGCGCATCCCGGTTCGGTCGGCAAGCCGATGGGCGGGGCCGTGCACATTCTCGATGAGCACGGCAACGAGTTGCCCCCAGGACAGGCCGGCGAAATCTACTTCGAGGGCGGTTATTCGTTCGAATACCTCAACGACCCAACGAAAACCGCGTCTTCCCGCGACAAGCACGGCTGGGCCACCGTCGGTGACATCGGCTACCTCGACGATGAGGGTTACCTGTATCTGACCGACCGTCGTCACCACATGATCATCTCCGGCGGGGTGAACATCTATCCGCAGGAAGCCGAGAACCTTCTGGTCACCCACCCCAAGGTGCTGGACGCGGCGGTGTTCGGGGTGCCCGACGACGAGATGGGCCAGCGCGTCGTGGCCGCCGTGCAGACCGTCGACGCGGCCGATGCCACCGACGCATTCGCCGACGAGCTGACGGCGTGGCTGCGAGATCGCTTGGCGCACTACAAATGCCCGCGATCGATCGCATTCGAAGCACAGCTGCCGCGTACCGACACCGGCAAGCTCTACAAGAATGGGCTGATCGAGAAGTACTCGGTGTGACCGATGCTCCGGGTGGTCGACCTGTCGAGCGCGCCGCAGGACGGCCCGGCGTCGCCACCGGGTGTGACCGTCGGCGTCGGCTCGGCCGCCGACATCGCCCGTGCCGGATCCTGGCTCGACGCAGCAACTTTCACCCTTACCGAGGATGCCTGCGCTGACCGCCGGGTGGTGACGGTCGAGTCGGTGTCGGCAAACCTTGACGAGTTGACCGCACGCTGCCAGCGGTGGACGCACGCCAGCGAGATCTGTGACGACGTGTTGCGTGCGGTGGATCCCTTCGGCCCGACGCTGTCCGGTGTGGTGACCGAGTCGCTGGCGTACTCGACCCTGCAGGCCGGCCCGGAGTTCGCCGAGTGGTTACGCGAGCGCGGCCCGGTCCGGATGCCCGAAATCGCCGACCCGGTGCGGGCGTACCGCGACGGTGACACGCTGCGGATCGCGTTCAACCGGCCGCAGCGGCATAACGCGTTCTCCACCGACGCGCGCGCGGCGCTGCTCGAGGCGCTGGCCGTCGCGCAACTGGACACCTCGGTCACCGGCATTGTGTTGAGCGGCAACGGCCCATCGTTTTGCAGCGGCGGGGACCTGGCCGAATTCGGCACTTTCGCCGACCCGGCGAGTGCGCACCTGGCCCGTACCCGTTACAGTCCCGCCCTGGCCCTCGACGCGCTGACGGCCCGGTTGGGCCGGGCATGCCGAGCCGAGGTGCACGGCCGGGTGCTGGGCAGCGGACTGGAGATGGCGGCGTTCTGCGGTTGGGTCACCGCCTGTGACGATCCGGTGTTCGGGCTGCCCGAATTGGCCTTGGGACTGATTCCCGGCGCCGGTGGCACCGTCAGCATCACGCGCCGGATAGGCCGTTGGCGCACAGCCTATCTGGTGTTGTCAGGCCACACCGTTCACACCGATACCGCGTTGGCCTGGGGGTTGGTGGACGAAAGGTCGGCTCAGAAGCCCGGATAGGTTGTGGTGGTCGTGGACGGGATGGACGACACGATCGCCGCGAAGATCGCGAACCACAACACGACGCCGATCACCGCGGCGACGGCACCCACCACCGCGCCGATGATGGCCCACTTCTTGGCGCTGTTGGAGGCCTCGTAAGCCTCGGCGTAGCGTCCCTGAGCCCACAGCCCGGAGACCTTGTTGGAGTGGACTATCGACACGATCCCGAACGGCAAGCAGCACAGCACCGTGCACAGGATCGCCCAGACCAGATAGTTTTCGGGTTCCTGCCATCCCGCTTGGGACGCCTGCCATCCCGCTGGTACCGGTTGGCCCTGCCACCCGGGGGGCTGCTGGGCCTGCCACCCCGGCGGATGCTGGCCGTGCCAGCCCGCGGGTTGCTGGCCCTGCCATTCTGGTTGCTGGCCTTCCCATTCCGGTTGCTGACCCGGCCATTCTGGCGAACCTCCGGGCGGCACGGGAGGATTGCTCATGGCGGCTGCCTTTCGCTTGGTTGCCTCGGCGGCGAACTGCTTTACTTCCAAGCCGATTTGCTGGCCGAAGAAGTCAGGTAAATATACTCCCACTTCGCCGCCTGGACGTGCGATTGCTGAGCCGGTTCAGATCCCGCCTCGCGTCACCAGTTGCCGGGCAATCACATTGCGTTGGATCTCATTGGTGCCCTCACCGACGATCATCAGCGGCGCGTCCCGGAAGTAGCGTTCGACATCGTATTCGGTGGAATAGCCGTAGCCGCCGTGGATTCGCACCGCGTTCAGGGCGATCTCCATCGCGACTTCGGAGGCGAACAGTTTGGCCATCCCGGCTTCCATGTCGCAGCGTTCGCCGCTGTCGTATCGCTCGGCGGCGTACCGGGTGAGCTGGCGGGCCGCGGTGAGTTTAGTCGCCATGTCGGCCAGATAGTTACCGATCGACTGATGCTGCCAGATCGGCTGGCCGAAGCTCTCTCGCTGCTGGGCGTAGGCCAGCGCATCGTCGAGTGCGGCGGTGGCAACACCGAGCGCTCGCGCGGCCACCTGGATGCGCCCCGTCTCGAGGCCCTTCATCATCTGTGAAAAGCCCTCGCCCGCAACGTCACCCAGTATCGCCGACCGAGGCACCCGGAAGTTGTCGAAGGATAATTCGCAGGACTCCACGCCCTTATAACCCAACTTCGGCAGATCCCGCGAGACCGTCAGACCTGGCCCGTGCTCGACGAGGACGATCGAGATGCCCTTGTGGCGCGGCTTGGCGTCCGGGTCGGTTTTGCACAGCAGGGCGATCAGCCCCGAACGGCGGGCGTTGCTGATCCAGGTCTTGGATCCGTTGATCACCAGGCCGTCCGGCGTGTCGGCAGCGGGCACCGCGGTGGTCGTCATGTTCTGCAGATCGGAGCCGCCGCCGGGCTCGGTCAGCGCCATGGTGGCACGCACCTCGCCGCTGGCCATCCGCGGCAGGTACGTCCGCTTCTGGTCTCCGGTGCCGAACAGCGTCAGCAGCTTGGCGACCACGGTGTGCCCGCCCATCGCGCCGGCCAGGCTCATCCAGCCGCGCGCCAGTTCCTCAGTGACCCGCACGTAGCACGGCATGGACACCGGCGACCCGCCGTATTCCTCCGGGACCGCCAGACCGTAGATACCGATCCGCTTCATCTGCTCGATCCACGCCTCGGGGTAGGTGTTGGCGTGCTCGGCCTCGCGAACGCTCGGTTTGACGTCGCGGTCGATGAATGCGCGCACCGTGGCGACCAGCATCTCTTCTTCGTCATTCACTCTTGCTCACCCTTTAGCTTTGATGGTGGCGCCCGGCTCGGCCGCGCTCGCGATCGCCACGACGTTGGTGGTGACGACCCGCTTCACCCGGCTTCGCCGCGCTCGCGATCGCCACGAAGTTGGTGGTGACGACCCGCTTCGCCGCGCTCGCGATCGCCACGAAGTTGACCCTCGATTCAACAGCCTGCCAGCATGGGGCGTTGTGACTGATGACGGGTATGCGGGGGTTCGCGAGGGCGGACCGTACTTCGACGACCTCGCGGTGGGCCAGGTGTTCGACTGGGCGCCGTCGATGACGCTGTCGTCCGGGTTGGCGGGCGCTCACCAGGCGATCGTGGGCGACCGGCTCCGTCTGGCGCTGGATGCCGGTCTATGTGGGGCGGTGACGGGCCTGCCCGCGCCGCTCGCCCATCCGAGCCTGGTATGCGATGTGGCAATCGGGCAATCGACGCTGGTGACCCAGCGGGTCAAAGCCAACCTGTTTTATCGCGGCCTGGTGTTTCACCGATTCCCGGTCATCGGCGATTCCCTTTACACTCGCACCGAAGTGGTTGGGCTGCGGGCGAATTCGCCCAAGCCAGGCCGGGCTCCGACGGGCCTGGCGGCATTGCGGATGATCACCATCGACCAGGCCGACCAGTTGGTGCTCGACTTCTACCGGTGCGGGATGTTGCCCGCCAGCCCGGATTTCACGCCCGGGGACGCTCCACACGACGATCTGTCCGCCATCGGCGCCGACGTGCCCGGCCCGGCTCACGATCCGTGCGCGCAATGGAAAGGTGAGGTATTCCGGGACAAGGTGCCCGGCCCGCATTTCGATCGCGGCGTGGCGGGTTCGGTGTTGCACAGCACCGCCGACGTGGTCAGCAGCGCTCCCGAACTCGCCCGGCTGACCCTGAACATCGCTGCCACACATCATGATTCACGGGTAGGCGGGCGCCGGCTGGTGTACGGCGGGCACACCATCGGGCTGGCCTTCGCGCAGGCGAGCAGGCTGCTGCCCAATTTGGTGACGGTGCTGGACTGGCAGTCCTGCGATCACAGCGGCCCGGTGCACGAGGGCGACACGCTGTACAGCGAACTGCACATCGAGTCGGCCGAGCCCACCGAGCACGGGGGTGTGCTGGGGCTTCGGTCGCTGGTGTACGCGGCCAGCGACGCCGCGAGCGAGCCGGACCGTCCGGTGCTGGACTGGCGGTTTCACGCGCTGCAGTTCTGAGCCGGGTTTGCCGGCCGCAACGTCGCTTCGCGCCACGCGCACAATGGGAGCGTGAGTTCGGCGTTGTCCCAGCAGGTCAAAGAGTGGGGGAGTAGCGGGCTGGCCTACCTGACCGGGCTGCCCGACGGGCCCGCCGACTTCTCCCGCGCCAACGTGCTGGCCCGCGCGCAGCAGGTGGGCGCTGCCGTCGCCGGTCGACTGGGTATCGACGTCGATGCGGTGAGCCTGCTGGCCGGGCGGGCCGCGTTGCTGGGGCTGACCCGCCAGGGGCGGGTGTCACCCGGCGGCGGCACTCATCTGTTGGCCGCCGCCGACGGCTTCTGCGCGCTCACCCTCTCGCGTGCCGACGACCTCGACGCCATTCCGGCGCTACTGCACGTCGACGCCGTCGCGGCCGACCCCTGGCCGGTGCTACACCGCTGGGCGGCAACACGTCAGGTGTCGGAGATCATCGAACGGGCCGGACTGCTCGATATTCCGGTGGCGGGTATGGGCGAGGCCACCGCGGAGCCGCCGCGGACGCGTCATCTCGGGTCGCCGGCGGCGCCGCGTTCGCCGCGCGGTCTACTGGTGGCCGATCTGTCCTCGATGTGGGCGGGTCCGCTGTGCGGGCAGTTGCTGGCACGCGCCGGGGCGACCGTCGTCAAGGTGGAAAGCCCGCGCCGCCCGGACGGCACCCGGGCCGGGAACCCGTCGTTCTTCGACTGGATCAACAGCGAAAAGCTCTGCCATACACTCGATTTCGATAGCCAAGCCGATGAACTGCGTGAACTGCTGGCGGTCAGCGACATCGTCATCGAAGGGTCGCGCCCGGCGGCACTGGCCCGCCGGGGGCTCGGGCCGGAGGACATCCCACCGCGCGCGGGCCGAATCTGGTTGCAAATCACCGGGTCTGACGGCCGCAGACCGGGATTCGGGGATGACACCGCGGTGGCCGGTAGTCTGGTCGGCAGCAGCGTCGACGGACCGGTGTTCTGCGGTGACGCCATCGCCGATCCGCTGACCGGGCTGGAAGCGACCCTAGCGGTGGCCGAATCCCTGAGCCGCGGCGGCGGCGAGTTGATCCGGATATCCATGGCCGCGGTCGCCGCGACCTACGCGGCGCTACCGGTCGAAACGTCGGAATCGCCGGCGCCGGTGTCGGCGCCGCAGCCGCCGCCGGCATCGCCTCCGGCGTCCGCGCTGGGCGCCGACAACGATGCGGTGCGTCACCTGGTCGACCAAAGGCGGTGTCCGGCATGCTGATTCAGCGGGCGACGTTGCTGGACGGTACCACCGCAGATATCCGGGTGGGTGCGCTGATCGAGGAAATGGCCCCACCGGGCCAGGGCCTGGTGGCCAGACCGGGGGAGGGCGTGCTGTACGCGGGCGGCGGAACCGTGTTGCCCGGATTGCACGACCACCACGTGCACCTGCGCTCGGCGGCCTCGGCGCTGGATTCGTTTCTCGTCGGGCCGCCCGGCGTCAGCACCGAAGGGCAGCTCACCCAGTTGTTGGCGAACGCCACTCCGGGGCCCGACGGCTGGATTCGCGCTGTGGGCTATCACGATTCGGTTGCGGGCGAACTCGATCGGGGCGCCCTTGACGCCATCGTCCCCCACATTCCGGTGCGCATCCAGCACCGCAGCGGAGCGCTGTGGATCCTCAATTCCGAGGCGCTGGGTCGAGTCGGCCTGACCGAACATCCTGACGGGCGACTGCGCAGCGCCGATGGCGGGTGGTCGCTGGCGCTGCAGCGGCGCGAAACCGACCTGGCCGAACTGAGCCGCCGGATCACCGCGACCGGGATCACCGGTGTCACCGACGCCACCCCCGATCTCGGTGCCGACGACATGGAGTCGCTGACGGCAGCACAGCGGAGCGGCGAGTTCCGGCCACGCTTGAGTTTCCTGTCACCGGGCAAAAAAATCCTGCACGACGATCGCCTGGATCTTGATGCGCTCACCGAATGGGTTGCCCGCCAACACGACAGCGGGCAACCGGTGGCCGTGCACTGCGTGACCGCGGCCCAGCTGGTGGTGACCATCGCCGCCCTGCGCGCGGCCGGCGGCCATCCCCAAGACCGCATCGAACACGCCGCTGTGGTGCCCGACGACACCCTGGCCGACCTCGCCGAGCTGGGGGTCACGGTGGTGACGCAGCCCAACTTCGTCGCCGAGCGCGGCGACCAGTACCTCGCCGAGGTCCCCGCCGCCGAACACGATGAGCTTTGGCGGGTCGCGTCGCTGCGCTACGCGCGGGTGCCGGTCGCGCTGTCCACCGACATGCCGTTCGGCCACGGCGATCCTTGGACGGCAATGCGTGCCGCGGTACACCGGACCACCCCCCAGGGCGCGGTCCTGGGTCCGGACGAATGTGTCACGGCGCGAGCGGCTTTGGCGATGTTTCTGGGCCGGGCGGATCAGCCGGGCAGATTGCGCACCGTGGAAATCGGGCAGCCGGGAGACTTGTGTGTGCTGAACGAGCCGCCGGCGACGGCGCTTGCCACCCTGGACGCCGGCTTGGTGGCGGCCACCGTCATCGGCGGTGAGCTGGTGTACTTCGCGATGTGAGTGGTGTCATGCGGCCGGGGTGAGCGCGGCGCGCAAGCTGTCGCACTGGCTGTCGAAAAAGCGCCGCGACACTTGAGCTTTCGGCAACACCAGGTCGAAGCCGTGGAAGGCGCCCGGGATGGTTTGGACCTGGCACGGCACCCCGGCGGCCTGCAGGCGCTCGGCGTAGGCCAGGTCTTCGTCGTGGAACAGGTCATGCGTGCCCACGCCGATCCAGGCCGGCGGCAGTCCGCTCAGGTCGTCGCGGCGCCCGGGCACAGCGACCTGAGGATCCGCGTCGCCCAGGTATGCCGTCCAGCCGAACCTGTTGCTGCGGTTGTCCCATAGCCGGTAGTGCGGCCTGGGCGCGGTGGCCGAACTGCGGTCGTCGAGCATGGGATAGGTCAGCAATTGGAATGCCGGGCTCAGCTCGGCGCGGTCGCGGGCCAGCAGCGCCAGGGCCGCTGCGAGGCCGCCGCCGGCACTGGCTCCGCCGATGGCGATGCGGTACCGGTCCACCGACGGCAGCCCGGCCAGCCAGGTCAACACCGAATAGCAGTCTTCCAGTGGCGCGGGGTAGGGATGTTCGGGCGCCAGGCGGTACTCCACCGATGCGACGGTGATGCCCAGCCGCCTGCTGAATCCGCGGCACAGCCGGTCGTCCTGCTGGGCGGTGCCGATCACGTATCCGCCGCCGTGGATCCATAGCAGCGCGGGCGTTGTTTCTGCCGAGCCGGTGGGCTGGAACAGCCGAACCCCGGCGCCCGAATCGAGCGTGATCGCCTCGACGCCGGCGACGGGCTTGCTGAGGCGCTCACGCCAGGCCACCCCCGTCCGTATCAGCGCCAAGGTCCGGGGGACGACGAGCCGGCGGGGCGCGATGCGGGCAAATCGCTGCAGCTCAGGATGAACTTCATTGTTCGTCACCGGTTCAGCATCACCGACGCGGAAAACCGCGGGACGACCCAGTGTTGGTGGATGGGGGCCCGAGAGGACGTGGCGGGCGAAAAGCCATGCCGGTAAGAGCATTCAGGGCGCATCGGCTCTTCGCCGGTGCCAGCGGTAACTCCGGGTATCGCCGTTGAATGAACCAGCCCGGCGGCTGAAACGTAGCCGCAGACAAGTCCGGGGAACGACAACTGGATTAGCCGAGCCGCGATCGGGGTATCGGTGCACATGCTGGCGCACGTGCCTGCCGTCAGCTTGTTGGGGTTTGCCGGTACGTCGTCACCCGTCCCACCCAGGGACACACGTCGGCGCGCCGCCCGATCGGCCGGGACGCGAGGGACGTGAAATGCTTGGGCAACTCTACGATCGGGCGCTCGGCGGCGAGCGATGTTGGATCCGTCATGACGACGGCGAACTGCGGCCGCTGCCAGCTCACCGCTGGTTGGGAGTGCGATGTCCCGACGACATCAGTCCCGGTGATGGATCTGGTGACGCCTTCGACAAAGTCTTCGACGAAGCCGTCACGCAGATGTGCGCCGGGCCGACGATCGAATTGGGATGCGGGCCAGGCCGGTTGGTGGCCAGGCTGATTCAGCGGGGTATCCCCGCACTCGGCATCGACCGGTCCGCGACCGCGATCCAGCTGGCGGGACGCGGCGGTGCGCCGGCCTTGCTAGGCGACGTGTTCGAGCCGTTGCCGGGCACGGGTCTGTGGCAGACCGTTTTGTTGGTGGACGGCAACGTCGGCCTTGGTGGGGACCCGCTGCGAATTCTCGGGCGCGCCTTCGAGTTGCTGGCCCTCGGCGGCCGTTGTGTCGTCGAATTCGATGCTGAGGCGATCGGTATCTGTTCACGGTGGGTCCGTCTGGAGGCGGCGGGCGAGGTCGGGCCCTGGTTTCGCTGGGCCTCGGTCGGAGTGGACAGCGCTGCCGCGCTGGCCGCACAGGTGGGCCTGACGCTGACCGGCGTCCACCTGGTCGGCGGCCGGGTGATCGCTGACTTGGTGGCCGGGTAAGCGTGTCGCTCACAGCAAAATTCAGCGCGCACAGCGAACCGTCAAATACCGGTCAAACAGCGCGGGTAGCGCGGTCGGCGAGTGGGTCGGGCAAACCGATTTCACCAGGCTTGCCGGTTCTGCCAAAAGGTCGGTTTGCGAAAGGCCGAGAGGGGTACAGTCCCATCCATGGCGGCGAATGGTCCGGGCCTGACACATTGCGCGAAATGGTTGCTGCGGGCCCGTCCCGGTGACTATGCGCTGGCATTGAGCGCCGTCGGAGCTTCGCTGCCGGTGGTTGGGAAGCACCTCGAGCCGCTGGGCGGGTTGACCGCCATGGGTGTGTGGGGGGCACGGCATGCCCCCGAGGCGATATCCGCGGCCACCAAGGACTGGTTCACACCGGGCATCAACGACGTTCGGCGCCGGGACCGGGAGAGCACGCAGCAGGTGTCCCTCGCCGCGTTGCGCGGCGTTGTGTCGGCCGCCGATCTCGAAGCGGATTGGCCGGTCGCCGTAAAGACGCCGCCCATCTGGGACAGCCTGCGGCAGCGCCGCTACCTCCACCGCCGCGCCGTGCACTACGGCGATGACCCCGCACAGGTGCTCGACGTCTGGCGCCGCAAAGACCTCCCCGCACAACCCGCGCCGGTGCTGATCTTCCTACCCGGCGGCGCCTGGGTGCACGGCAAGTGCATGGGCCAGGGATCGGCACTCATGTCACGGCTCGCCGAGCAGGGGTGGGTGTGCCTGGCGGTCAACTACCGGGTCTCCCCGCACCACCGCTGGCCCCGCCACATCGTCGACGTCAAAACCGCCATCGCATGGGCGCGTGCCAATGTCGACAAGTTCGGCGGTGACCGCAATTTCGTTGCGATAGCGGGTTGTTCGGCCGGCGGCCATCTGTGCGCGCTGGCCGGGCTGACGCCCGACGACCCGCAGTTCCAGTCGAAGCTGCCCGAGGGGGCGGACACCTCGGTGGACGCCGTCGTCGGGATCTACGGCCGCTACGACTGGCAGGACCGCTCGACCCCGGAGCGCGAGCGATTCGTCGAATTCCTGGAGCGAGTGGTGGTGAAGAGGTCGATCGCCCGGCGTCCCGAAATTTTCCGCGATGCCTCTCCCATTGCCCGGGTGCACCGCAACGCGCCGCCATTCCTGGTAATCCACGGCAGCAAAGACACCGTCATCCCGGTGGAGCAGGCGCGCAGCTTTGTCGAGCGGTTGCGGGCGGTGTCGCATTCGATGGTCGGCTACCTGGAACTGCCCGGCGCCGGCCACGGGTATGACCTCATCGACGGCGAGCGTGCCGGCGCCGCAGCGCACGTCTCTTCGCTGTTCCTGAACCAGGTTTACCGCGCCAAGACACGTGTCGGAGCAAAAGAGGTTATCTGAACCGCCAACGCTGAGTATGGTCCCTTTATGGGTAAGGGGCAGGGGTGAAAAGGCTTAGCGGGTGGGACTCGGTACTGCTGTACAGCGAAGCGCCGAACGTGCACATGCACACCATCAAAGCCGCCGTCATCGAACTGGATGCCGATCGGCGTTCGCTGACCGTCGACGCGTTCCGCGAAGTCATCGCCGGGCGGCTGAATAAGCTCGATCCGTTCTGCTATCAGCTCGTCGAGGTCCCGTTCAACTTGCACCACCCGATGTGGCGGGAGAACTGCGACGTCGACCTCAGCTACCACATTCGTCCATGGCGGTTACCGCCGCCGGGCGGCCGCCGCGAACTCGACGAGGCCATCGGTCAAATGGCCAGCACGCCACTCGATCGCAGCCGCCCGCTGTGGGAGATGTACTTCGTGGAAGGCTTGGCCAACAACAGGATTGCGGTCGTCGGCAAGATTCACCACGCACTGGCCGACGGGGTCGCCTCGGCGAATCTGTTGGCTCGGGGCATGGACTTGCAGCCGGGTCCGGAAGGCAAACCGTACGTCTGCGATCCGGCTCCCACCACGCGGCAGCTCATGACGTCGGCGCTCGCCGATCACGTGCGCCATGTCGGGCGGCTGCCGCACACCATCCGCTACACCGCGCAGGGGTTGGGCCGGGTGCGCCGCAGCTCGCGCAAATTCTCGCCGGAACTGACGCGGCCCTTCGAACCGCCGCCGACTTTCATGAACCACAAGATCACCCCGGAACGGCGGTTCGCCACCGCCACTCTGGCGCTGGCCGACGTCAAGGAGACCGGCAAGCGGCTTGGCGCGACGATCAACGACATGGTGCTGGCCATGGCGACCGGGGCGCTGCGCACCCTGCTGTTGCGGTACGACGGCAAGGCCGAACCCCTGCTGGCCTCGGTACCGATGAGCTTCGACTTCTCCCCCGAGCGGATCTCCGGCAATCGCTTCACCGGCGTGCTGGTGGGCCTGCCGACCGATTCCGACGATCCGCTGGAGCGGGTGCGGTGCACCCACGAGAACGCTATGGCCGCCAAGGAAAGCAACCAGCTGATGGGACCGGAGCTGGTCAGCCGCTGGGCGGCCTACATGCCGCCCGGTCCTACCCAGGCCTTCTTCCGGTGGGCGTCCGGCCGCGACGGGCACAACAAGCTGCTCAACCTGAACATCTCGAATGTTCCCGGGCCGCGGGAACGCGGCCGGGTGGGCGGGGCGCTGGTCACCGAGATTTATTCGGTGGGCCCGTTGACCGCCGGCAGTGGCCTCAACATCACCGTGTGGAGTTATGTCGACCAGCTCAACATCTCGGTGCTCTCCGACGGGTCCACCCTCAAGGACCCGCACGAGGTGACCGACGCCATGACCAACGACTTCATCGAAATACGCAGGGCTGCAGGGCTTTCCACCGAGCTGACGGTCATCGAGACCGCGATGGCGCCGGCGTGACCGGTGTGGATCCCTCGTTGATCACCAGCGGCGGTAAGCCGAATCTCGGGGGACGCTAACGCCGTTTCCGCCGACGGTTACCATCGGTCCGTCAGCAGCCGCCGATACGCCTGGGAAATGAAGAGGGAGCACCGTGAGCGAAGAGGCCAACGAGCCCGAAGTTCTGGTCGAGCAACGGGATCGGATCCTGATCATCACGATCAACCGGCCCAAGGCCAAGAACGCAGTCAACTCCGCAGTGGCGAACGGCCTGGCCGAAGCCGTTGACCGGCTCGACGGCGATACCGGCCTTTCCGTGGGCATCCTGACCGGCGCCGGAGGGTCGTTCTGCGCGGGCATGGACCTGAAGGCCTTTGCGCGGGGTGAACTGCCCATCGTCGAGGGCCGCGGCATGGGATTCACCGAGCGTCCCCCGGACAAGCCGCTGATCGCGGCGGTCGAGGGCTACGCGCTGGCCGGCGGGACCGAACTGGCCCTGGCCACCGACCTGATCGTGGCTTCGAAGGACTCGGCGTTCGGCATTCCGGAAGTCAAGCGGGGTCTGGTCGCCGGCGGCGGCGGCCTGCTGCGGTTACCGCAACGCATCCCGTCCGCAATCGCGATGGAACTCGCACTCACCGGTGAAAACCTGACCGCCGAGCGCGCGCACGCGCTGGGGATGGTCAACGTGCTGGCCGACCCCGGTGGCGCGCTGGACGCCGCCATCGCGCTGGCCGAGAAGATCGCGGCCAATGGGCCGCTGGCAGTGGCGGCCACCAAGCGGATCATCGTCGAGTCGCGCGGCTGGAGCCCCGAGACCATGTTCGCCGAGCAGAACAAGCTGCTGGCTCCGGTGTTTTCCTCCAACGACGCCAAGGAAGGCGCCATCGCCTTCGCGGAAAAGCGCCCGCCCAAGTGGACGGGCACCTGATACTCGGCTAGCCACGAGGCGGCACGCTCCGTCGATGCGCCGGGCTGACGGTGCTGGGCTGGGAGATAGTTGCGTGATCTAAACTACAGTCGGGCATGACACTTTTGGTCAGCTTTGTAACGCGTTGAGACCGGAGAAAGATCGAGGATGAGCATTTCGCTGCTGCTCGAGATGGCCGCGTCGGGCGACGCCGAGCGCACCGCGGTGGTGTCCGGCGACTTGCGGCTGACGACGCAACAGCTCAGCGATCTCGCCGACGGCGGCGCCGGGGTGATCGCCGCGTCGAATGCCAAACACGTCGCGTATGTGGGTACCGGCGGGGCGATGCTGCCGGTGCTGATCTTCGCCGCAGCGCGGGCCGGGATGGCCTTCACACCGATCAACTACCGGCTCTCCGCAGAGGGCATCCAGGCCCTGATCGAGAGGCTGCCCGAGCCGTTGGTGATCGTTGACAGCCGCTACCGCGACGCGATCGGGGACGTGTCCGACCGCGTGATGGTGTCCGACGACTTCCTGGAGGCCGCGCGCACCGCCGAGCCGGCCACTGATGGTCTCGCGTTTCCCGACCCGGACTCCGTCGCGATCGTGCTGTTCACCTCGGGCACCACCTCGCAGCCCAAGGCCGTCGAACTGTCGCACAACAACCTGACCAGTTACGTCACCGGCACAGTGGAATTCGGATCGGCCGCCGACACCGACGCCGCCCTGATCTGCGTGCCGCCGTATCACATCGCCGGGGTCAGCGCCGCGCTGTCGAATCTGTATGCCGGGCGCAAGATGGTGTACCTGCCGAATTTCGATGCGCAGGAATGGGTTCGGCTGATCAACGCCGAGAACGTGACCACCGCGACGGTGGTGCCTACCATGCTGGACCGCATCGTCACCGTGCTGGAGAACGGCGACGGGGCGGCCATCGAGCTGCCCTCGCTGCGCAACCTGGCCTACGGCGGGTCGAAGGTCGGCTTGCCGCTGGTCCGCCGGGCACTCGAGTTGCTGCCCAACGTGGGTTTCGTCAACGCCTACGGTCTGACCGAAACCAGCTCGACGATCGCGGTGCTGACGCCCGACGACCATCGCGCGGCGCAGACCGCGGAGGGGCCCGATAAGGGCAGCTGGGCGCGGCGGCTGGGCTCGGTCGGCAAGGCGGTGGCGGGCATCGAGCTGCAGATCCGCGACGAGGCCGGCAACGTGCTGCCGCCGGGCCAAACCGGCGAGCTGTTCGTGCGCGGCGAGCAGGTGTCCGGCCGCTATACCGGCATCGGCTCGATACTCGACGAAAACGGCTGGTTTCCCACCAAGGACATCGCCATGCTCGACGACGAGGGCTACCTGTTCATCGGCGGGCGCAGCGACGACACCATCATCCGCGGCGGCGAGAACATCGCACCCGCCGAACTGGAAGAAGTCTTGGTGGAGCACCCGCACGTGCGCGACGTAGCCGTGGTCGGTGTCGAGGATCCGCAGTGGGGCCAGGCGATCGTTGCGGTGGTCGTGCCGGCGGCGGGGGTGGACCCCGACCCCGAAGAACTGCGCGAATTCGTCCGCAAAAGCTTGCGCGGATCACGTACTCCCGACGAGGTAGTGTTTCGCGACGAGCTGCCCACCACCGCCACCGGCAAGGTGTTGCGGCGGGAGATCATCCAGACCCTCACCGGATTGCGCGCCGCACCGGCTCAGCAGTAAGCGATCAAGGACGGAAATCAATGATCAAGAACGGAACTCGTCTCGCCAGCCAGGTATGTGACACCCAGGTGATCGTCGTCAGAAGTGCCGACAGCCTCGATGACTTGCGCTGTGGCGGTGTGCCGATGGTGCCGGTCGGGGCCGACCGGTCCGGCGAACTGGACCCGGCGTTTGCCGACGGCACGGTGATGGGGAAGCGCTACGTCGACGAGACCGGCGCCGAGGTGCTGGTGACCAAGCCGGGCGCTGGGAGCTTGAGCATCGGGCAGGCCGCCCTGAGCCTCAAAGAGGTCAAGCCGCTACCCGCCAGCGACTGAGCGGATTACCGGGAGCTGCCCTGGTTGCCCGGAATCTTGTTCCGGGCGACGAATTCCTTTGCCTTGATCAGGAATTCAAGTTGCTCACCGACCTGGTGTAGCGGGGCCACGCTGCGGGTCGACCGGGAGAGCAGGACGCCACCCTCCAGCGCGGCAATCGACGTCACGGCCAGTGACGCGGCGTCGGCGTCGTCGAAGCCGTCGTTGACGAACGCGCGGGTGAGCGCGGTGCACCAGCGACCCAGGATGGCGCCGGCCTCGGCGGAGAGCTTGGGCCCGTCGTCGTCCGAACAGCCGATCGCCGCCGCCACCACCGGGCAGCCGGCGCTGAAGCCGCCCTCGGTGAGCAGCCGCTCCCAGAACTCGACGAACTCCTGCAACAGCACCCGGGCGCCTCGCCCGGCGGCGTCGTCGATCATGGCGGTAATGGAGTCACCGGAGTAGCGCAGTGCTTCGGTCAGAATCTGGTTGCGGCCGTCGGGAAAGTGGTAGTAAACCGAACCCCGCGGGGCGCCGCTGCGGGCCAGCACCGCGTCGATCGTGACGCCTGCCGCTCCGCGCTCGCGCATTACCTCAGCGGCGCTGGCGAGCATTTTCGTTCGGGTACCCCCGCGTTTCGCCGGCGCTTGCTCTGGCGCGGCCTCACCGATAGTCGGCACTGACGTACCTTAAGCGATCCGCGTCATGCAGCGTGCGAGTGCCGCAACGCCGGCCAGTGCATGTGGCGTGGGCTGAAGCGAAATGTGCGGTGCCGCAAGTCCGGCATCTCGCGGGTGAATTGGTAGCCGGCGACGTTGAGCTCAATGATCCACATGGTGTTCTCCCGGCCTGTGTGCGGCCCATGATTATGCTATGGACCATATAAGACATCCGTAAATTAAGCAATTTCTCAGCCAAAGTGTGACGCACGCCGCATGAAGCGGCGCGGAACGCTCGCGTGAGCCGCATATGCGGCAGTCGGTCAGCCCGGAAATTATGCCTTATTGCATAGCCGCTAGAACTGGGCGTTTACCGGCCGACGCGCCCCCGGCCGCCAAAAGCCGAACGTGCACTCACGGCGAGAAACCGCAGGTCTCGCCACGAGTGCACGTTCGGACGTGCAGAGTCTCAGCTCTCGACGGTGTAGCCCATCGGCATCAGCACGCTCTTCTGCTGCGTGAAGTGCTCGACGCCCTCCGGCCCGTTCTCCCGGCCGATGCCGGAGTTCTTGTAGCCGCCGAACGGGCAGCACGGGTCGAAGGCGTACCAGTTGATGGCGTAGGTGCCGGTGCGGATCTTCTCCGAGATCTCGATGCCCTTGGGGATGTCGGTGGTCCACACGCTGCCGGCCAGGCCGTAGGCCGAGTCGTTGGCGATCTTGATCGCGTCCTCTTCGGTGTCGAACGGGATGATGGACAGCACCGGCCCGAAGATCTCCTCCTGGGCGATCGTCATCTTGTTGTCGACGTCGGCGAACACCGTGGGCTGCACGAAGAAGCCGTTGTCCAGGCCCTCGGGACGGCCACCGCCGCACACCAGCCGGGCGCCCTCTTCGATGCCCTTGGCGATGTAGCCCTCGACCCGGGCGCGCTGCTTCTCCGAGATCAGCGAGCCGATCTGGGCGGCCGGGTCCGACGGCGGTCCGACCGGCAGTGCCTGCACGAATTGGCTTACCGCGTCCACGATTTCGTCGTAGCGCGATCGGGGCGCCAGGATGCGGGTCTGGCCCACGCAGGCCTGCCCGGTGTTCATGATCCCGGAGAACACCAGCATCGGGATGGCCGAGGCCAGGTCGACGTCCTCGAGCACGATGGCCGCCGACTTACCGCCAAGCTCCAGCGTGCACGGCTTGAGCATTTCGGCCGCGCGACGGCCGATCTCCTTGCCGACGCCCGAGCTGCCGGTGAAGGTGAACAGGTCGACGTCGGGGTTGGAGGTCAGCGCCTGGCCGGTCTCGACACCGCCGGGCACCACCGACAGCACTCCCTCGGGCAGGCCGGCCTCGGCGAAGATCTCCGCCAAAGCGTTTGTGGTCAAAGGTGTTTCGGCGGCCGGCTTGAGCACCACGGTGCAGCCGGCCAGCAGCGCCGGGCCGAGCTTGTTGACGGCCAGGAACAGCGGCACGTTCCAGGCGACGATCGCGCCGACCACGCCGATCGGCTCGCGGTGCACGATGGTCTGGCCGTAGGAGCCGTTGCGGATCTCGCGCCACTTGACCTGGTCGACGGCCGGGCCGGCGAAGAAGTTCATCGCGCCCATCGAGCCCATCCAGTGCATCGTCTCGATGGTGGTCGGCGGCTGTCCGGTCTCCCCGGCCAGCAGCGCGCTCAGCAGTTCCTTGCGCTCTTCCATCAGCTTGACCGCGTTGGCGATGACGGCCGCGCGCTCTTTTGGCGGCGTCGCCGGCCAGGGGCCGTTGTCGAAAGCGGCGCGCGCCGCGGCGACCGCGGCGTCAACGTCTGCCGCTGCCGCCAGCGGTGTCTTGCCGAAGTATTCGCCGGTGGCCGGACAGCGCACCTCGATCACCTCAGAGGTCGACGGCTCGGTCCACTTGCCGCCGATGAAAAGCTTGTCGTATTCAGTCTTGATGTCGCCCATGCGCGCCACCCTACCCAAGCCGACCTGAAACGAGAACACGTTTCACTATTGGGGTTGCAGGACCAGCACCAGATTGCTCACGAAGAACTCGCGGAGCAGCGGCGCGGAGGTCAGCCACCACGCCCATCGTGGGTGGTAGCGGGGAAATGCGGCCAGAGCGGCGCCGGTGCTGGCCGCCCAGGTCAGGCCGTCGGCAACGGACACCTCAAACAACGACGACCCGTAGTTGTTTTTGGCCGGATGGCCGTGTTTGCGGGTGTAGCGGGCGGCGGCCCGGGCACCGCCCAGGTAGTGGGTCAGGCCCATTTCGTGGCCGCCGAAGGGTCCCAGCCACACGGTGTAGGACAGCACGGCCAGCCCCCCGGGCTTGGTCACCCGCAGCATCTCCGCGCCGAGTTGCCAGGGCCGCGGCACGTGCTCGGCGACGTTGGAGGACAAGCAGATGTCTACGGCGTCGTCGGCGAAGGGCAGCGCCATCCCCGAGGCGCGGACGAAGGTCCCCGTCTCCGGGGCAGCGGTGGGCCCGGCCGCATGCATCTCGCCGGGGTCGGGCTCGACCCCGATATAGCGGACACCGACATCGGCGAAGGCCGTCGCGAAGTAGCCCGGGCCGCCGCCGACGTCCAGGAGCGTGCGGCCGGCCGGGGATTCGCCGTGGGTGGCCCGCCACAGATCGCTCACCATTGCCGCGGTATCGCCGGCCAGGGCGCTGTAAAACCGTGCCGGATCCGACTGCTCGTAGCGAAACTCCGACAGCAGCCGCACCGAGCGGGCCAGCGTTGCCCGGCGGGCGAAGATGTCGGTGGCGGCCACCGGCCACACCCTACGGATGCGCGGCGTCCTCCGGTGCACATCACCGCCGGTTAGGCTGGCGACCGATGTCTGCTTTGCGCTCCGTCCTGCTGCTGTGCTGGCGTGATACCGGGCACCCGCAGGGCGGCGGCAGCGAAGCCTATCTGCAGCGCATCGGCGCGCAGCTGGCCGCGGCGGGAATCGGCGTCACACTGCGCACCGCCCGCTATCCGGGTGCGCCGCGCCGCGAGGTCGTCGACGGCGTGCGGATCAACCGTGCCGGCGGCCGCTATTCGGTGTACGTGTGGGCGTTGCTGGCGATGGCTTCGGCCCGGCTCGGGCTGGGACCGCTGCGCAAAGTGCGGCCGGACGTGGTGGTCGACACCCAGAACGGGCTGCCCTTTCTGGCCCGGCTGATCTACGGCCGCCGGGTGGTGGTGCTGGTGCATCACTGTCATCGCGAACAGTGGCCGGTGGCCGGGCCGGTGCTCGGCCGGCTCGGCTGGTTCGTCGAGTCGGTCCTGTCACCGCGGGTGAACCGGGACAATCAGTACGTGACGGTGTCGCTGCCGTCCGCGCGCGACCTGGTCACGCTGGGCGTCAACGGTGCCCAGATCGCGGTGGTCCGCAACGGGCTCGACGAGGCGCCGCCGCAGTCGTTGTCGGGCCCGCGGTCGGCGACGCCGCGAGTGGTCGTGCTGTCGCGGCTGGTGCCGCACAAGCAGATCGAGGACGCGTTGGAAGCGGTCGCGCGGCTGCTGCCCCGGATCCCGGGTCTGCACCTGGACATCGTCGGCGACGGCTGGTGGCGCGAGCGGCTGGTCGAGCAGGTGCAGCGGCTCGGCATCAGTTCGGCGGTGACGTTCCACGGTCACGTCGACGACGTCACCAAACACCATGTCCTGCAAGGGGCTTGGGTGCACGTGCTGCCCTCGCGCAAGGAGGGCTGGGGCTTGGCCGTGGTCGAGGCGGCGCAGCACAAGGTGCCGACCATCGGTTACCGATCCTCGGGTGGACTGTCGGACTCGATCGTCGACGAGGTGACCGGGATTCTGGTGGACAGCCACACCGAGCTGGTGGATCGGCTCGAAGAATTGCTCGCCGATCCGGTGCTGCGCGATCAACTCGGCGCCAAGGCGCACACCCGCAGCGGTGAATTCTCCTGGACGCAAAGTGCCGACGCGATGCGTGGCGTGCTGGAAGCTGTGCAAGCCGGCCGCACGGTCAACGGCCTAGTCGACAAGCGAGGCTGAGCGGGCGCGGCGCCGCCACGCGCCGACTACCGCGCCGGCGCCACCGCCGATCAGCATGGCCAGCCACACCAGGTGGGCGATCAGCGTCGCCGTCCGGCGCTCGGCGGCCACCCCGGCGCTCTGCCCGCCGATGCGGTACAGCGCAATCTCGTCGTCTCGATAGACCGGGGTCAGCGCGCCCAGGGTGCGCGCGGCCGCCCCCAGGTCGCCGGGGGTGTCGGATTCGACCACCAGCCAGCCCACCCCGGCCGCGGCCAGCGCCGCGGGGTCGGGTCCCGACAGCAGCAGGTGCTGCACGGCTCGGGCGTGCGCGCCTTCTCCGGCGATGGTGGTCCCGGAGATCACCAAGTCGCCGGTGGTCAGCACATCGGCACGCACCCAGCGGGGCAGCGGGTCCAACACCGGCGCCACACCCGACCAGGAGAACAACCGCATGGTCCCGGCGGGCAGCACCGCGACGGCCGCCGGCCGGGCGTTGATGGCCGCGGCGACGGCGGTCCAGCCGCGCGGATAGTGCACCGGCGACACCCGACCGAACGCGCCCCAGGCCAGGTCGGGCAGCGCCAGCAGCAGCGCCAGGCAACAGACCAGCGCGGTCACCGGCGGCCGCAACCACCGTCTCACCGTCATCACCGCGCCGGCACCGGCCAGGGCGTAGCCGGGCATCGCCAGCGCGACCCACTTCTGCCCGTCGCGCAGCACTCCAAAGCCGGGCACGGTGTCGACGATCGTGCTCAGCAGCGCCACGCCCGGGCCGGTGGCCAGCGCCGCCGGGATCAGCACCGAGACCATGGCCAGCATCAGCAGTGGCACCGCCACCGG
>NZ_LZKU01000067.1 GCF_001672975.1 Mycobacterium sp. 1465703.0 | reverse complement strand
CCACCCGACGGGTATCGACCTCCGCGATCACCTCTTCGGTCGGCAGGTCCACCTTCAGTTCGATTCCGGCGTCCTCGGCCAGATGCCCCACGTTGCTCAGTGCACTCTGCACGGTGGTGCGCAGATCGACCGCCTCGACGGACAACTCGGCGACACCCGCGTCGTGCCGGGAGATTTCGAGCAGGTCATTGAGCAGCGACTCGAACCGGTCCAGTTCGTTGACCATCAGCTCGGTGGAGCGCGCCAGGGTCGGGTCCAGGTCGGCGCTGTGGTCATAGATCAGGTCGGCGGCCATCCGGACCGTGGTCAGCGGGGTACGCAGCTCGTGGCTCACGTCAGAAGTGAAGCGGCGCTGCAGATTACCGAACTCCTCCAGCTGGGTGATCTGGCGCGACAGGCTTTCGGCCATGTCGTTGAACGACACCGCCAGCCGGGCCATGTCGTCCTCGCCGCGCACCGGCATGCGTTCGGACAGATGCCCTTCGGCGAACCGTTCGGCGATGCGCGACGCCGATCGCACCGGCACCACCACCTGTCGCGACACCAGCAGCGCGATTCCGGCCAGCAGCACCAGCAGCACCGCGCCGCCGGTGATCATGGTGCCGCGCACCAGCTGGATGGTGGCCTGCTCGTTCTTCAGCGGAAAGATCAGGTACAGCTCCAGGTTGGCCACCTGCGACGACGCCGGCGTACCGATGATCAGTGCCGGTCCCGAGAACCCGTCGGTGTGCACGGTGGCGTACTGGTAGGCCGCCTGCCCGGCCTTGACGAAGCCGCGCAGCGAACCGGGCACCTGGTCGACGGGACCGGCCGTGGTCGCGGCGCGGGGGCCGTCGCCGGGCACCATCAGCACCGCGTCGAAGGCGCCAGCCATCCCGGCACCCGATGCCGGGTCGGTCTTGGAAGTCAGCGTATTGCGCGCCAACTGAAGGCTGCTGTCCAACGAACGCGCCTCTTCGCCGTTGACGATTCCACCCACGGTGGTGCGCGCCCGTTCGATCTGCTCGATGGCGGCCCTGACCTTGACATCGAGCACGCGATTGGTGACCTGACTGGTCAACACGAAGCCGAGCGCGAGGATCACCGCCAGGGACAGGCCCAGGGTCAGCGCAACGACCCGAAGTTGCAGCGAGCGCCGCCAGGCGATGCCCACGGCCCGACTCACTGCGCCCATTCCGCGAGTCATGGGGCCGGAGCGCCCCCAGCGGCTCCGAGTCCGTCGCCGGGAGCCCCAGATCACTGCCGGCGCTCCTCCCCAACGCGACGCTCTACATCGTCGCCGCCGGTCACGGAGGTCCGGCCTTGTAACCCACTCCTCGAACGGTCAACACCACGGTCGGGTTTTCAGGGTCTTTCTCAACCTTGGCCCTCAGACGCTGGACATGCACGTTCACCAGGCGGGTATCCGCCGGGTGACGATAGCCCCACACCTGTTCGAGCAGCACATCACGAGTAAACACCTGCCGCGGTTTGCGCGCCAACGCCACCAGCAAGTCGAACTCCAGCGGGGTCAGGGAAATCTGCTCGCCGTTGCGCGTGACCTTGTGCGCCGGCACGTCGATCTCGACGTCGGCGATGGACAGCATCTCGGCGGGCTCGTCGTCGTTGCGCCGCAGCCGCGCCCGCACCCGGGCCACCAGCTCCTTCGGCTTGAACGGCTTCATGATGTAGTCGTCGGCGCCCGACTCGAGGCCCAGGACCACGTCGACGGTGTCGGTCTTGGCAGTCAGCATCACGATCGGCACGCCGGAGTCGGCGCGTAACACCCGGCACACGTCGATGCCGTTCATGCCGGGCAGCATCAGGTCCAACAACACTAAATCGGGGCGCAATTCGCGCACCGCAGTCAGGGCCTGGGTGCCGTCACCGATGACCGCAGTGTCGAAACCCTCCCCACGAAGCACGATGGTGAGCATCTCGGCTAGCGAAGCGTCGTCATCGACGACCAAAATCCTTTGCCTCATGAAGACCATGGTGTCACCAGATCGGGACAAAATTGGGGCGCCACACGGGCGTTTCTTCGCACGAGGGCCAATTTTGGATGCAAATTCGGGTGAATTCGGTTATTCGGGTGCCGCGGCGCGTCCGTTCTGGCCGGTCGCGGCATCCTCGCCACCGGTCAACGCGGTGGCCAGCCGCCCCGGATCGACGTCCGCATCGACGGCTAGCCAGCGGCCACCCCAATCCGCGGCGGCCAGGTCGGCGTAGACCGCGGCGGTGCGTTGCTGCAGTCCGTCGTCGCGTTCGTAGCTGTCGCGGGCCCGGCCCGGATCGGATTCGGCCCGGCTGCGGGCGCGCTGGCCGGCCAGCTCGGCGGGCACCGCGAGCAGCACCTGCCAGTCGGGCGTGGGCAGGCCGAGGCGCTGGTATTCCAGCGCGTGTATCCATTCCACGGCCGGCCCGGCCGCATCCTGGTGTAGACGTGCGGCGGTATAGGCCGCGTTGGAGGCGACGTAGCGATCCATGATCACCACGTCGTAGTCGCGGCGCAGCGCCTCGATTTCGCCGACCGCCCCGGCTCGGTCCAGCGCGAAGAGCATCGCCATCGCATAGACCGATGACGCCAGGTCGCCGTGCTCGCCGTGCAGGGCCTCGGCTGCGATGTCGGCGGTCACCGATTGCCCGTATCGGGGGAAGGCCAGCATGGCCACCGATTTGCCGTCGGCCTCGAAGAGGTGGCGAAGCTTGTCCGTCAGCGTCCGCTTTCCGGCGCCGTCAATGCCTTCGATCGCGATCAGCACGGCGCGAGCCTATCGCCGCCGAGTGCCGCGCTGGCGCGACACTCGGCCGGCGACTGGTCAGTAGCGGTAGTGGTCGGCCTTGTAGGGGCCGTCGACGTCGACGCCGATGTACTCGGCCTGCTCCTTAGTCAGCTTGGTCAGCTGGCCGCCGAGCGCCTCCACGTGGATGCGGGCCACCTTCTCGTCGAGGTGCTTGGGCAGCCGGTAGACCTCGTTGTCGTACTCGTCGTTCTTGGTCCACAGCTCGATCTGAGCGATGACCTGGTTGGAGAAGCTGTTGCTCATGACGAACGACGGGTGTCCGGTGGCATTGCCGAGGTTCAGCAGCCGCCCCTCGGACAGCACGATGATCGACTTGCCGGTGTCCGGGAAGGTCCACAGGTCGACCTGCGGGCGGATGTTGGTCTTGGTGGCACCGGACTTCTCCAGCCGGGCGATCTGGATCTCGTTGTCGAAGTGGCCGATGTTGCCCAGGATCGCCTTGTCCTTCATCGCCTTCATGTGCTCGAGGGTGATGATGTCCTTGTTGCCGGTGGTGGTGATGATGATGTCGGCCTCGCTGATCACGTCCTCCACGCGCTTGACGTCGAAGCCCTCCATCAGCGCCTGCAGGGCGTTGATCGGGTCGATCTCGGTGACGGTCACCCGCGCACCCTGGCCGGCCACCGACTCGGCCGAACCCTTACCGACGTCGCCGTAGCCGCAGATCAGCACCTTCTTGCCGCCGATCAGCACGTCGGTGCCGCGGTTGATGCCGTCGATCAGGGAGTGCCGGCAGCCGTACTTGTTGTCGAACTTGCTCTTGGTGACCGAGTCGTTGACGTTGATCGCCGGGAACGCCAGATCGCCGGCGGCGGCGAACTGGTAGAGCCGCAGCACGCCGGTGGTGGTCTCCTCGGAGACGCCCTTGATCGACGCAGCGATCTTGGTCCACTTGTCCTTGTCGGTCTCGAAGCGCTTGCGCAGCAGGTTCAGAAACACCCGGTGCTCGGTCGAGTCGTCCTCGTCGTCCGGCGGCACCACACCGGCCTTCTCGTACTGCGCGCCGCGCAGCACCAGCATGGTGGCGTCACCACCGTCGTCCAGGATCATGTTGGCCGGCTCGTCGGGCCAGGTCAGCACCTGCTCGGCCGCCCACCAGTACTCCTCGAGCGTCTCGCCCTTCCACGCGTACACCGGAACGCCCTTGGGCTCCTCCGGGGTGCCGTGCGGGCCGACGACCACCGCGGCGGCGGCGTGGTCCTGGGTGGAGAAGATGTTGCAGGACGCCCAGCGCACCTCGGCGCCCAGCGCTACCAGCGTCTCGATCAGCACCGCGGTCTGAACGGTCATGTGCAGCGACCCCGAGATGCGTGCACCCTTGAGCGGCTGCACGTCGTGGTACTCACGGCGCAGCGACATCAGACCCGGCATCTCCTGCTCCGAGAGCTCGATGTCCCGGCGACCGTAATCGGCCAAGGACAGATCGGCGACCTTGAAATCGATCCCGTTTCGGACGTCGGGGGTGAGTGCGTTTTCGGTCGTCGTCATAACGTTTCTTCCTCTTTCGGCTCGCTCGGATCCAAGCGGTAATTAGCTTAGGTATGTTCTTCCGCCACTGTAGTCGCGGGTTGGCGCGTACCTCGGGTCAGGGAAGGTCAGGGGATGTTAATGACGCCGTGACGCTCGGCGAACGGTGTCATCAACCGGGCCAGATCGGCCGCCACATCATGGTCGGCCTCGGGCGGCATCGACACGTAGCTCAACGCCAGTCGCACGATGGCGCGCGCCAGCACGCCCGCGTCCTCGTCGCTGGTGGCCACCCAGCTATGCGTCAGCGCCGTGGTCAGCCGCTCCGAGGCACGGGTGATGATGGGAGCGCTGCCGGTGGTGATGATCTGCAGCAGGTCGGGCTTGGCCACACCGGTGAGCAACGAGATCACCAACGGGTCGGCCGACAACTCAGTGAACAGGTCGCGGAAGCCCTGCAGAAACGCCTCATAGAGGTTGCCGACGTGGGCTTGCAGCGCGGCATTGACCGCATCGACCAGGCGGTCGGCTAACCGCAGTCCATAACCCTGGGCCAGGCCTTGCCGGGAGCCGAACTCGTTGTAGATCGTCTGCCTGCTGATGCCCGCGGCCCGGGCCACGTCGGACAGGGTGATGGCCGACCAGTCCCGGGTCAGCAGCAGATCGCGCATCGCGTCCAGCACCGAGTCGCGCAGCAGGGCACGCGACGCCTCGGCATACGGCATCCGCTTCACAGGCGCGACAATAGCGGCTCGGGCCGCCGCGTTGGCCAAGATCACTGCGCCGTTCGCCCCCGCAAGCGGGAGGTGCCCCCGCTTCATCGCTACGCTCTGCATCGTCGCCGGCGCTGATCACGAACGAGCGATCTCCACCATCTCGAAGTCGGTCTTCGCCGCGCCGCAATCCGGGCAGCTCCAGTCCTCGGGGATGTCGTCCCAGCGGGTCCCGGGGGCGATGCCGTCTTCCGGCCAGCCCTTGGCCTCGTCGTACTCGAATCCGCACTGCACGCAGATGAAAAGCTTGTAGTCGGTCATGTCGTTGCCCCAATCTTTTCGAAGTCGGGCTTCTCCCGGACGGCGCAGTCCGGGCAGGTCCAGTCGTCGGGAATCTGATCCCACCGCGTGCCGGCCGGAAACCCTTCCCGGACATCGCCTTTGGCCTCGTCGTAGACGTATTCACACACCGGGCAGCGGTAGGCGATCATGCGGCGTATTTCGCCAGCAGCTTCTCGCGCAGCCGGGGCTGCACGTTGACTTGAGTGATGTCGCCGCCGTAGTGCGCCAGCACCCGGTGATCCATCACCTTGCGCCACAGTGGCGGGAAGTAGGTGAGCGAGATCATTGACGCATAGCCGCTCGGCAGATTCGGCGCCCCGGCCATGCTGCGCAGCGTCTGGTAGCGGCGGGTCGGGTTGGCGTGGTGATCGCTGTGCCGCTGCAGGTGGTAGAGGAACAGGTTGGTCACCACATGGTCGGAGTTCCAGCTGTGCACCGGGGTGCACCGCTCGTAGCGGCCGCTCGAGTTCTTCTGCCGCAGCAGGCCATAGTGCTCCAGGTAGTTGACCGATTCCAGCAGGCTGAAGCCGAAGACCGCTTGGATGACCACGAACGGGATCAGCGCCGGGCCGAAGATCGCGATCAGCACGCCCCACAGCACCACCGACATCAGCCAGGCGTTGAGGACGTCGTTGGACAGATAAGTCTTGGGGTGCCACGGGTTGGCGCCCTGCCGGCGAATCCGTTGCGCCTCCAGCCGCAATGACGAGCGCAGACTGCCGAATACGCTGCGCGGCAAGAACTCCCAGAACGTCTCGCCGAACCGCGCCGACGCCGGATCCTCCGGCGTGGCCACCCGCACGTGGTGGCCACGGTTGTGCTCGATGTAGAAGTGCCCGTAGCAGGTCTGCGCCAGGGTGATCTTGGACAGCCAGCGCTCCAGCGAGTCCTTCTTGTGGCCCATTTCGTGCGCGGTGTTGATGCCGACGCCACCGAGCACGCCGACCGACAGCGCCAGCCCGAGCTTGCCGGCCCAGCCAAGCGGGGCGCTGAAGCCCAGCCAGCTCAGATTCGAAGCGGTGAACAGGTAGGCGCCGAAGATGACGCTGAGGTACTGGAACGGGACGTACACATAGGTGCAGTAGCGGTAGTACTTGTCATTCTCCAGCCGCTCCATGACCTCGTCGGGCGGGTTCTGCCCGTCCGGCCCGAAGCGCAGGTCGAGAATCGGCAACACCACCCAGAGCAGAATCGGCCCGATCCACAACGGCACTTGCGCGGCGGCATGCCAGCCCAGCCGGTTCACACCCCAGATGAGCGGCAGCATCACCAACAACGCCGTCGGGGCGATCAGCCCCATCAGCCACAACCGGCGCTTCTTGTCCCGCCAGGCCGGCGGCTCGGATTCCCTGCTCAGTTGCGGTTCGAATGTGGTCATATGCCAAACCTCCTTGTGAGTCACACCACGTTGAGGTTGGACAATATCGACGTTTACGTCTTGTGTCTAGACAAAAGATGCTAATTTGTAAAGCCGATCGAACGGCTAGGGAACCGGGGTGTTGGGATCGGCCGCCAGGGAGCCGCTGAGTTCGGTCTCTCGTAGTTCCCGGCGGCCCTGCCCGGAGTGCCAGTAGCCGTATCCGGCGTAGATCGCGGCTCCCACCACCAGCCAGACACCGAACCGGACCCAGGTGAGCGCGGTGAGGTTGAGCATCAACCACACGCACGCGGCGATCGAGGCGATCGGGAGCACCGGCACCCACGGCGCCTTGAAACCGCGCTCCAGGTCCGGCCGGGTTCGGCGCAGGACGAGCACCCCGGCCGAGACCAGGACGAAGGCGAACAACGTTCCGACGTTCACCATCTCCTCGAGCTTGGTGATGGGAAACACCGATGCCGTCACGGCGACCACCACCGCGACCAGCACGGTGATCCGCACCGGGGTGCCCCGCGTACCGGTCTTGGCCAGCGACCGCGGCAACAGCCCGTCGCGCGCCATCGCGAACAGGACCCGGCACTGGCCGAGCATCAGCACCATCACCACGGTGGTCAGACCCGCCAGCGCGCCGATGGAGATGATCTTGCTCGCCCAATGGATGCCGTTCGCGGTGAAGGCGGTGGCCAGGTTCGCCTGCCCATGGCCCGGGACCGTCTTGAGCTGGGTGTAGGACACCATGCCGGACAGCACGATCGCGACGGTCACGTAGAGCAGGGTGACGATGCCCAGCGACGCCAGGATCCCGCGCGGCACGTCGCGCTGCGGATTCTTGGTCTCCTCGGCCATGGTGGCCACGATGTCGAACCCGACGAACGCGAAGAACACGATGGACGCGCCGGCCAGCACGCCATACCAGCCGTAGTGGCTGCTGTGTGCGCCGGTCAGCAACGACAACACGGATTGATCGATACCCTTGGCCTCGCGACCGGCCTCCGCCTTCGGGATGAACGGCGAGTAGTTGGCGCGCTTGATGTAGAAAACGCCGACCACCACGACGAAGATCACCACCGACACCTTGATCCCGGTGATCACCGCGGAGAACCTCGACGACAGCTTGGTGCCCAACGCGAGCAGTGTCGCCACCCCCGCGACGATCACCAACGCCCCCCAGTCCAGCTCGGTCGATCCGAATTTCGCCGTGCCACCGGCGAATCCGAACACGGTACCCAGATAGCTCGACCAGCCCTTGGCCACCACGGCGGCACCGATCGCCAGTTCCAGCACCAGGTTCCAGCCGATGATCCAGGCCAGGAACTCGCCAAAGGTGGCGTAGGAGAAGGTGTAGGCGCTACCGGCCACCGGCAACATCGAAGCGAATTCGGCGTAGCACAGCGCGGCCAGCGCGCAGGTGCCCGCCGCGATCACGAACGACACCCAAATGGCGGGACCGGTGATGTCGCCGGTTGTCGACGCGGTGATGGTGAAGATGCCGGCGCCGATCACCACCGCAACACCGAACACGACCAGGTCCCGCCAGGTCAGGTCCTTGCGCAGCTTGGTGTCCGGCTCGTCGGTATCGGCGATTGATTGCTCGATCGACTTGGTGCGCCATCGATTGGCCATTCGCTCGCCCTTTCCCAAAACGCCGAGAGCCATTGGACCGTCACAGTACTGGGTACTCTTCGCCAATGCCGGGTAGCGCAGCGACGGCCAGGGACCATGCCGTGGTCATCGGGGGAAGCATCGCTGGTCTTTGTGCGGCGCGGGTGCTTTCGGATGCGTATTCGCGGGTGACGGTGTACGAGCGTGACGAGTTGCCGGACCAACCGGCGAACCGGGCGACGGTGCCCCAGGACCGGCACCTGCACATGCTGATGGCGCGCGGGGCGATGGAGTTCGAGAGCCTGTTCCCCGGCCTGCTGGACGACATGGTGGCCGCCGGCGTGCCCAAACTCGAGAACCGGCCCGACTGCATCTACCTGGGCGCCGCGGGCCACGTGCTGGGCACCGGGCACACCCTGCGCGACGAGTTCACCGCCTATGTGCCCAGCCGTCCGCACCTGGAATGGCAGTTGCGCAAACGAGTGCGCGACATCGACAACGTGACGGTGACGCGGCGCTCGGTGGCCGAACCGCGATTCGACCGCACGCGTCAACGGGTGACCGGTGTGCTGCTCGATCGGGCCGATCACGAAAGCACGGAACCCGAGTTTGTGGAGGCGGACCTGATCGTGGACGCGGCGGGCCGCGGGACCCGGCTGCCGGTGTGGCTGACCCAATGGGGATTCCAGCGCCCGGTCGAACAAGAGATGAACATTGGCATCCATTACGCCACCCAGCAGTTCCGCATCCCCGACGGGCTGATCGCGGAGAAGGTGGTGGTCGCCGGCGCCTCCCATGACGAGTCCCTGGGACTGGGCATGCTGTGCTACGAGGATCGCAGTTGGGTGCTCACCACGTTCGGCGTGGCAAACGCCAAACCGCCGAAGACCTTCCCCGAGATGCTGGAGCTGGCGCAGCGGCTGCTTCCGGCCCATTTCAACGCCGCGCTGGCGCAGGCCGAACCGCTGGGCGAACCGGCATTTCACGCCTTTCCGGCCAGCCGGTGGCGTCGCTACGACAAACTGGATCGCCTTCCGGCCGGCGTCATCGCCTTCGGCGACGCGGTGGCCAGCTTCAATCCCACCTTCGGGCAGGGCATGACGATGACCTCGCTGCAGGCCGGTCATCTGCGCCGGGCGCTGCAATTGCCCGACGACCAGGTTGCCGCGGCGCTCAACCGGGCGACCGCCAAGAGCACCTTCCCGGTGTGGACGATGAACGCCATCGGCGACGTCGCCTTCCACCATGCCGGCACCAAGGGGCCGATCCCCTGGTGGTGGCGGCCCTCAGGCGCGCTGTTCGATCAGTTCCTGGGCGCCGCCGAGACCGAGCCCGTTCTGGCGGAATGGTTCCTGCGACGGTTCTCGCTGCTCGACAGCCTCTATATGGTTCCGCCGCCGCGGATCGTCGGCCGCACCATGGCGCACAACCTGCGGCTGTGGCTGGGCGAGCGGCGCGAGGCCGCCAAAGAGCGGAGCCCCCTCAAAGTCCAACCGTCGCCCTGAACAGCTTGGTGGGTTCGTGCGCGACCAGCCGGATCGGGGCGTCGTCGGCCGCCACCCAGGCGGCCATCCCCCGTTTCAGGGTCAGCGAGCCGGACTTGCCGTGCACCGTCGTGCAACCTTGACTGCACAACAAGATCTGCGGCCCGTCGTGGCTGCACGTCGCGTCCACCTCGTGCCCGACCAGCTCGTCGTCGAGTTCGAGCAGCGCGACCGCGAACTCGTCGGTCGGCGTCTCGTAGATAAGGCCGAGGCCCTCGCGGCGGATGCGAGGCCGCAGCTGCTCCTCCGTGGTAGGGGCGAAGTCCAGCACCCGCAGCAGCTCGGGCACATCGACGTGCTTGGGGGTCAGGCCGCCGCGTAACACGTTGTCGGAGTTGGCCATCACCTCCACCGCGAACCCGCGCAGATAGGTGTGCAGATTGCCGGCGGAAACGAAGATCGCTTCGCCCGGAGCCAGGGTGACGCGGTTCAGCAGCAACGCCGCCAGCACCCCGGCGTCACCGGGATAGCGTTCGCCGAGCTCGAGCACCGTCTTGGCCTCGGCCGCGAATTCGGTTGCCCCCGAACTGAGGTAGGCGATCGCGCCGTCCAGCACGGCGTTCACCAGCACGTCGACGTCGGGCTGCGGCGCGGTGATCCACGTGGTGAACAGCGCGCGCAGGCCATCGGCGTCGGACTGGTCGTTCAGCAGGTCGATGAACGGGTCGAGGTCGGAGACGGCCAGCGCCCGCAACAGCTCGACGGTGCGCGACGCCGGGCGGAAGCCGGCCAGCGCCTCGAAGGGATGCAATGCCACCAGCAACTCGGGCTTGTGCGATGTGTCGCGATAGTTGCGCACCGGCGAGGTCAGCGGAATGCCGACCCGCTCCTCGCGCAAATAACCCTCGGCCGCCTGCGCGGCACTCGGGTGGGCCTGCAAGGACAGCGGCTCGTCGGCGGCCAGCACCTTGACCAAGAACGGCAGCACGTCGCCGAAGCGTGCCCGGGACACCGGGCCGAGCTGCCCCTCGGGGTCGTCGCCCAGTGCCTCGAGCAAAGTGATTTCGCCGTTGTCCGTCTCCAGCCAGGCCGGATCGCCCGGGTGCGCTCCGAACCAGAGCTCGGCCTCCGGATGGGCGGCCGGAACTGGACGCTCGGTGAACTCGGCGATGGCCGTACGTGAACCCCAGGCGTACGTTCTCAAGGCTCCGCGAAGCAGCTCCACTGTTGTTATCTATCCCCGCACCAGTCGCCGATAAACCGCGGCCATCTCCAGCCGGACGGCCAATACTGCCAGTTGCTGTTCGGGGCTGATCGCACCCCCCAACGCCGGCGCGACCGTCGAACCGGCCGAGCCGCCGGGCCCGTCGGGCACGTCCTCGGCGGCGAGCAGGTACACGTCCTCAAGCCCGGCGGTCCGGGCCGCCACCACGGTCTGCTCGGCGGACAACGTCAGCGCGAGCACCCGAAGCCGGTCGGGCAACGGGCCGTCGATTTCTTCGTCGTAGAACAGGGCGTCCACCGAGGAGGATCCGTCGGCGGCCATCGCCCGCAACTCCACCAGCGCATCGGACAATCCGGTGGCGGCCACCACCTCGCGCGCGAGCCGCAACAGCGTTGAACTGCCGTGCCGGGCCAGCGCCAGGGTGGCGGCGCAGTCGCCGGCCAGCACCAACCGGCGACCGGCCAGGCGTGCGGCGATGGCCTTGGCCGGATTGGTGAACAGCTCGCGGCCGGCGCTGTTGCGCAGCGCCTCGGCGTCCAACGCGTCGGCGAGCAGCGCCAGGTCGATACTCGGCCGCGGGTCCACCGCGTGCAGCACGGCCAGCCCGGCGGCCAGATACCGGCACAACCCGAATTCGTCGGGAACCCACACCCGGGGTGACAGCACCGCCACCCGGCCGGCGGTGGAGTCCCGCAACGGACCCTCATACGGCGCGGCCACCACCACCCGGGCGCCACGGCGCACCCCGGTCGCGGCGGCGGCGACCAGCGCGGGATCACCCGGATCGTCGCCCGCGACGATCAGCACATCGAGCGGACCCACCCACGGTGGCGCGTCCGCGGCGAGCGTGAAGGGCTGCGACGCCACTCCCCCCACCGTCGCGGCCAGGATCGTCCCGGCGGTTTCGGCGGTGCCGCGGCCGCCCACCCAGATGATGCTGCGCGGACGGTCATCGGCGCGAAGCAATTCCAGCGCGCCCTCCTCCACCG
>NZ_LZKU01000066.1 GCF_001672975.1 Mycobacterium sp. 1465703.0 | reverse complement strand
CTGCACGGTGGTTTCGGTGGACTATCGGCTGGCTCCCGAGCATCCCTGTCCCGCCGCGCTCGAGGACGCCGGCGCTGTGCTGCGGTGGGTGGCGGCGAATGGGGGTGAACTCGCAGTCGATCCGGCACGCGTGGCCGTCGCGGGCAGCAGCGCCGGCGTCCTCGAGCGCGGCGGGACAGGGATGCTCGGGAGCCAGCCGATAGTCCACCGAAACCACCGTGCAGCGCCCGCGGCGCGCGAGCTCCACGCACTGGCGGTGATCGGTGTCGAGGTTGCCCAGCGCGAAACCGCCGGCGTGGCAATACACCACCACCGGTGCCCGGTCTTTCGGCCCGCCACGGTAGATCCGCACATTGACGCCGCCCCATTCGGTCGGCACGCTGTCCTCGACGATTCCGACGCCGTGTGCATCGGTCTGTTCGACACCCAGCCGGCGACGTTCGTTGAACGGCTCGCGGGTGAGTTGGATTGCAGCCAACGAGAATTCAGTTCGGGCGGTCGCGACGGCGCGCAGCGCGGGGTCAAGCCGGTCGGCGCCGTCCAGCTCGGTCATCGGATTTGCAGGCATTGCCCACCGTCGATGACGAGCTCGGATCCGGTGATGAACGAAGCTTCGTCGGAGACCAGAAAGGCCACCGCGTCGGCGACTTCACCGGCCTCGCCGATCCGGCCGAACATCGACGCGGCGGCCAGCCGGGTCTGGGTGGGCTCGTCGAGCATCGTCGTCGCGATCGGGCCGGGGAAGACTGCGTTCACCCGGATACCGGCGGGAGCGAGTTCGGCCGCGGCCGTCTGGGTCAGGCCGCGCAGTCCCCATTTCGACGAGCCGTAGGCGCTGTGCTGCGGAAAGGGCCGGATCGCCCCCGTGCTGCAGATGTTGACGATGGACGCGTTGGGCACCTTCCGTAGCTGCTGCAGCACCGCGCGCATGCCGAGGAATGGGCCCAGACAGTTGACCCGCCAAGAGTTTTCGAAGCCCTCGGCGGTCTCGTCGGTCAGGGATGCCCGATGCAGCACGCCGGCGCAGTTGACCAGCGTGCTCAACGACCCGAAGCGGTCGACGACGTGTTCGACGACCGAGTCCCACTGCTGTGGCGAGGTGACGTCGAGCCCGACCGCGATCAGCCCCTCGTCACCTGCTTGGCCGACCGCGGAGACGAGTTCGTCGGTCCGCCGATCGCACGCGGCCACCGAAAAACCCTTGGCGCGCAATCTTTCGGCGATCGCCCAGCCTTGCCCGCCGGCGGCGCCGGTCACGAGTGCGACACGTCGGTTCATGCTGGGCTCACCTCGGGGGTGTCGGCCAATCCGGTGCTGGTGATGAAGCGGCAGCGGCGCCGCGCGAAGCGCCACTGCCCGGCGATACGGGTCAACCGGTCGTCGTAGAGCGCTGGCCGCAGTTGCAGATCACCGGCACGGACGAACAACACTTGCGACCTGGCCGTGGCGCACACTCCGTCGACTTCGATCTGCGCGCTGCCGGTCAGGTGCAGGCCACGCGCGGCATCCCGGAACATACCGGCGATAGCATCATGTCCGGCGAACGTCTTTCCATAGACCAGGAATTCGCCGTCGGGTGCGAACAGCTGCGCGCACTCGTCGACGTCGCCGGCGTCAAGCGCCAAGGCGTAACCGGCGAGCAGCTCACGGATCCGCGCCTCGTCGTCGCCTGTCATTCCGTCGCCTCGCGTAGGTGCTCGGCGGCACCACGTCGCAGCGCCTGCGACTCGGCGGCCAGGGTGATCATGCCAAATCCCAGCTGCGCCATGGCCTTACCCGTCTGGCCGTCGCCGGCGTGGATGCCGGTGACCAGCCCGGCGTCCGACGCCGCGCGGTGGATGCGCACGATCGCGTCGAGCACTTCCGGATGACGGGTGGCTCCGATGACGTCCGCGCCCAGCGAGAGGGCCAAATCGGCAGGGCCGACGTACATTCCAGTCAGGCCGTCGACGGCGCAGATCTCGTGGATGCCGGACAGCGCGGCCGCGGTCTCGATCATCGCGAACACGCTGACCCGGGACTCGTGGGCGGCGGGGTCGTGCCCCAGACTGGCCCGCAGCGGACCGAAGCTGCGCACGCCCCTCGGCGGGTAGCGGGTGGCGGCCACCGCCGCGGCCGCCTGGTCCGCCGATTCAATCATCGCGATGACGACGGCATCGGCGCCGGCGTCCAGCACCCGCCCGATCGGTGCCGCGTCGGCGTTGGGCAACCGCACCACGGTGCCGACGGGCACGTGCTCGATACGACGCAACATGCCGGCGGTGTCTGCGTCGTCGAGATAGCCGTGCTGCGCATCAAAGCCTACGTAATCGTAACCGGCGCGGGCGAACTCGTCGGGGCCTAGCACCGTCGGGCCGGTGACCCAGCCGCCGAAGATCGGGGTCTTGCGGCTCAGCGCCAGCTGCAGATCGCTCGGTGACACCTCTGTCATGGCCGACTCATTCGGCGATCGCGATCTTGATGCGTTCGGGAACCGGTCGGCAGGCCAGCTCGAAGGCGTCTTGCACCTCGTCGATACCAAAGGTGTGGGTGAGGTAGGCGCCCAGTAGCCAGGGATGCTCGGCGGCGAACTTGCTCGCCAGCTCCAGCATCCGCCGTCGGTCAAGCGTCACACCGGATTTCAGGGTCAGGTTGTTGCGCAACATGGCGCGCATGTTGATCGGGTACATGTCGTCGTCGGCGACGCCGAAATAGAACACGGTGCCGCCGGGCGCGGCGGCGTCGATGGCGTGGCTAAGGGTGGCGACCTGGTGTCCGACGGCCTCGATGACGACGTCGGCGCGGTCGGAAGACCCGAGCTGACTCGCCCAGCGGTCGCTGGTGGCGCGCACCGGGTCGTCGACCCCGAATGCCCTTGCCACATCACGGCGGTCGATCGGGTCGACCCCGGTGACGTGCCGCGCGCCGGCCGCCTTGGCGACATACGCGAACAGCAGGCCGATCGACCCCTGGCCGATGATCGCCACATGCCGGCCGGCCAGGTCGCCAAGCTGCTCGCAGGCGTACAGGACGCAGGCCAGTGGCTGCAGCCCAACCGCCTGCGCGGGGGTCAGCGCCGGATCGTACGGCGCCAGCCCGTCGCCGCTGCTGACAACGCGCTCCATCAGACCGTCGAACCCGGACGCCCAGCCGACCACGGGATCCCCGCGACGGTGTGCGGGATGCCGGCTGGCGATCACCTCGCCGGCGACCTCGTGGATGGGAAAGCCGTCCTTCTCGGGCCCGCTGCGGCCGTCGTCACCGGGGATCCGGCCTTTCGCGCCGCGGAAAGCGGGCAGGTCGCTGCCGCAGACACCCGCGGCCATGAACCGCAGCAACACCTGCCCGTCGGTCAGGCACTCGGGAGTCTTGTCGTCGATGATGGTCCGCTCGAACTGATACGGGGCGATGAGCCGGTAGGACCACACGTCAGACCTCCACCGGGATGTTGTTCCATCCCCATTGAAAACTGGATGGCAGCCGGGTGGCGGCTTCGTGTTGGATCGCGTAATCGGGCACCCGGCGGAGCCATTCGGCCAGCAGCACAGCCACTTCCAGCCGCGCCAAGTGGTATCCGATGCAGAAGTGCTGGCCGCGCCCGAACGCCAGCGACCGGCGAATGGGCCGGTCCCAGATGAATTCGTCGGGTTCGGGGTATTCGCGCTCGTCGCGGTTGGCCGACGCGAGCAGGGTGATGACGCGCTGGCCCGGGCGCAGGGTTTCACCGTGAATCTCAAAGGGCTTACGCACCGTTCGCGCGAACCACTGCGCCGGAGCGCAGAATCGGATCATCTCCTCACGCGCGACCAGTACGTTGTTCTCGACATCGGCGCGCACGGCGGCCAACTGGTCGGGCCGCTGGCGCAGCTCCCAGAGACCGTGGGCGACGATTTTCGGCACCGTCTCGGTGCCGCCGATGAAGATGCACAGCATCTGGGTGGCGACTTCCATGTCGTCGAGCGCGCTGCCGTCAGGCAGGTGATAACCGAGCAGGCCGTCGACCACGTCGAGCGGCCCACCGGATGAATCGGCGCGGCGACGCTGAACCGCGGGCAGCAGATACTCGAAATAGTTGGGACGCGCTTGTCCGGTGTCCACACCGACGCCAGGCTGCGCGAGACTGCCCGCATTGACCGTGGCAAGAACCTGCGGCGCGAGATCTGTTGGGATGCCTAGAAGTTCGCAGACGATGGCGGCCACCACGATGCCACCGTAGTCCTGGGTCAGGTCGAATGAACCGCCCGGTAGCAGGGCGTCGAGCCGCTCGTTGGCCAGCGTGCGGATCCTGGCCTCCAGGTCCGCGACCGCCCGGGGCCGGAACGGCCGGGAGTGGGTGCGACGGATCTCGCCGTAGAGGTCCGCGTCGAACATGGCATGAAACGGCAGCGGGTGCAGCGGCGGGTCATCGACCGGGCCGCTGTTGTGTTGTGCCAGAACCGATGCCGGCGGCAGCGTGCCTTCCGAGGCGACGAACGTGCCGTTGTTGACTTCCAGCACATTCCAGATGTCTTCGAAGCGTGACAGTGCGAAGGTGTCCCACTGCGGCATGTAGTACACCGGGTGCTGGTCGCGCAGGGTTCGGTAGTACGGCAACGGGTTCGCCATGACCGCCGCGTCGAAGGGGTCGTAGCTGAAGTCGCCGGCGCCCACGGGGTTTCGCTGCTCCATCACTGCAGCGGCGACGGCGGCAGGGCCTGCAGGATGGAATCCTCCCAGCCGTCACGCAGTGCGGGCGCCACGCTCATCCAGGTGACGATCTCGGCCGGTGGACTCTCTTTCCACGACGGATAGTGTTCGGCGAAGCAGTCCCAGCCGCCGTCCAGCGCCCAGTAGTGGATCACTTCGTTGTAGCGGAAGGTCGTGGTGAACGAGCCGAGCCAGCGCTTGCCGGTGCGCTCCGACCACGGTACATAGAGGCGCTCGAGTTCGCGGATGTAGTCGTCCTGGCGCCCCGGTTTGGTCTGCATGATCTCTTGAATCACCAGCGGCGCGGTGAAATTCGCCTCTTGCAGCTGGGTGAGCGTCCTGTTGCTGGGCCCGGGGTACATGATGCGGCCCTCCCCCGAGGCGCCGCTATCGGCCAGAAACGCGGCCCATTTGCCGGACGCGGCCTCGTGGCTGCCGCCGCGGGCCTGCGCGGCGCCGATCCTGGCGTAATCGGCGAACCCGTCGATCTCCCAGATCACCGTCACCTGTGGCCAGTGACCGTTGTAGGGCGTGGATTCCCAGATCGCGAACAACCGCGCCCCCAGTTGCTCCATCATCGGCTGGTAGGTGTCGGCGAAGATCTCGGTGAACCGGTCGCTGCGCCCGGATCCCAGCGAGATGGTCTCGTGTAAATAGAGCAGGGTGTGTCGGTAGTACTTCTTCATCGGGCTAGTCGAGCCGGATCAGCTCTGAGTCGGCCCCCGAACCCACGTCGCACAGCAGCGTCTCGGTGGCGCCGACCGTCGTGCCCGGAATGCCCGCAGCCGCAAGCGCATAGCCCTTGAACATCCGGGCCGCACCGCTGAGTAGGTGCTGCGCACGGGTGGTCACACGGTTCACGCCCAGCGGCCAACCCTCACCCCACAAGGCGACCTCGGTCAGCCGGTTGTCCAGCGACTCGAGCACCGCGTCACGCACCCGGGCGTCGGCGTTGAATGCGTCCGCGCTGACGGCCAGGCTCGTCGGGCCGGCCCCCAGCGCGACGAGCGCCGACTCGAGGTCTGCTGCCCGCACCCCCAGGATTCGCAACGGCCGAGTATCGCAGCCTTGCGGGAGCAGCACGGTCACTTCCCAACCGGCCATCGCCCGGTCATACAGCCAACCGCCGGCCGATTGCACCACATCGACGGCGCTGGCCGCGACGACGTCGAGTCGATAACGAAGGCCCTCGCCGTTCGCGCGGGTTTTTTCCGCGGCACCATTCTTGCTGATCTCGAACGTTGGAGCGACCATCGATTCATTCCTCACCACCACCCGCCACGAGTTCGCGGGCGGGTCTCAAGCGCTTGTCATGGGCTTTCCCACGGGCTGCAGCCGCGTCACGCGTCGGGCGATGCGACTCACCCGACAGCGTGACACTTCAGGTGAAATTTGTAAAGCTTCTCAGCGCCCGTCAGGAACCGCGCCGCGCCTCGAGGTCGGCCAGCACTTCGGCGGTGTGCTGCCCGAGTTCCGGTGCCGCAGAACGCGGTGCCCACGGCGTCCCATGGAAGTCCGCCGGAGTCGCCACCATCGGCACGGCGGCTTTGCCGTCGGGCACGTCGACGATGCCGCCCGCCGCATGGAACTGCTCGTCGGCGACGACGTCCTCGAGGGAATTGACCGGTGACCAGAAGAAATCCGGTTCGCCCGCGAAGACGTGCGCCCACTCGTCGAGCGGGCGCGTCGCAAAGATGTCATCCAGCGCGGCGATCAGTGCGGCCGAGTTGACGGCGCGGGCACGGGCGTCGGCGAACCGCGGGTCGTCACGCCACTCGGGTCGCCCCACCGCACGACACAGCGCCGGCCAATGCCGCTCGGGCTCCAGGCCGACTATCCAGAACCGCCGCCCGTCGGAGGCGGTGTAGTTGTTCATGCACGGGTTGCCCATCGTTTCGCGTTGGCCGATCGCGATCGGCTGGCCGCTCATCAGATAGGTGTTGAGATCGAAACTCACCGTGTAGGCGCCCTGCCGGTAGAGCGAGGTGGTCACCAGTTGACCCGTCCCGGTGCGCTCGCGCGCGAGCAGTGCCGCGCACACGGCCGCGGCCATCGTCATGCCGGCGGAGTGGTCGCCCATGCCGCCGCGCTGAAACGGGGGCGTGTCGCCGGGCCGGGTGAGCAGGTGGGCCACCCCGGCCCGCGACCAGAACGCGGCGACGTCGAAGGCGGCACGGTCGGCGTCGGGCCCGGTTTCGCCGTAGCCGGTGATGAGCCCATAGACCAGGCGGGGGTTGGCCGCAGACACCGGCTCGAAGTCCAGACCGAGACGTTGCAGCGCACCGGGTCGCACGTTGGTCAGGAAAACGTCTGCGTCAGCGAGCAATTCGAACGCGGTATCGCGACCCTGTTGGGTGCCCAGGTCCAACACCACGCTGCGCTTGGACCGGTTGTCCATCTCGAACGGCGGGTTGAGCCCCAGGTCGCAGCCCAGCATCCGGCCGAACATGCGGGCCGGATCACCCGTGGGCGGTTCGATCTTGATCACGTCGGCGCCCCAGTCCGCCAGGATGCCGCCGGCGGCCGGGCCGGCCACCCAGACTCCGAGTTCGACGACTTTGACGCCTGCTACCGGTCCCGCCATGGATAAGTTCCTACCCTGTCGGCGAGTAGAGGCGCGCGCATCCCCCCGATTTCGTCAGCTCGCCACGCGCTGGTCGCGCACCGCGAACCTGCCGTCGTGGTCGAAGGCGGCGCGGTTGGCGTCGACGTAGTCGCCGACGGTCATCGGCCGGTGCCCGCTGATCACCTCCACAAGGTTGTTCTCACCCGCGAAGACGCCGTCCTGGTAGTCCTGCGCGACGCTACTGATGTGCTGGACGAAGAAGTCCGGCCGACCCTGCGCCGTCAGCGCCGCGGCGAAGGCGGGGATGCCGATCGGCTCGTAGCGGACCGCGATGCCGAGCGCATCCGACATCTGCTCGGCGATGCCGTAGTGGTCGAGTTCCTCGGCGCCCACCAGCGGATAGATCTGGCGACGGTGCGGGGCCGGGTTCTGCAGGATGGCGGCGATGACGCCGGCCTGATCGCGCCCGGCGATCGGAGCGTGCCGCCCATTGCCGAACGGCAGCCGCAGGAAGCCCTCGTCGCCGCTGCGGGCCCACTGCCATTTGAGCCACTCGGCGAAGAACGTCGGACGCAGATGCGTGGTGCCGAAGGCGAACCGGTCCAGCAGTCGCTCGGCAATCCAGTGTTGCTGTGCAGCATGGCTTTTCGCCTCGCGACGCGCCGAGATCTGCGACATGTTGACCACCGCCCGCACGCCCGCCTCGCTGGCGGCCTGGGCGAAGATGGCCGTGGCCGGCAGCAGGTTGCCCGGGGCGATCGGGTAGCAGAAGTAGGCGGCGTCGACCCCCGGCATCGCCGCGCTGACCGCGTGGAAGTCGAGCAGATCGCCCACGACCACCTCGGCGCCCAGGGCGGCCAGTGCCTCGGAGCGCTGGTCGCTGCGGTGCACGAACGCGCGCACCCGGTGTCCGGCTTTCAATAGCAGCTCGACGGTTGGCGCCCCGGTGTTGCCGGTCGCCGCGGTGATGAGGAAAAGCTGATTCGATGACATTTTCCGACTCCTTGCTGAGTAACGATGCCGTTAGTAAGATGCAACCACGATATGCTGGATAATGCAAGCGTTAGCCAAAGGGGACCGTGATGGAGTTCGAGAACCGGCTGCAGGACCGCCGGCAGTGGTCGATCGGCGAGGGCTGTTCGATGTCGAAGGTCCTCGAACTGCTCAGCACCAAGACCGCCTTTCAGGTTGTCCGTGAATTATTCTTCGGCACAACGCGTTTCGAGGATTTCATGGAACGCATCGCGACGTCGGCGCCGGCGGTGTCGCGGGCGCTCAAGCAGCTCGAGGCGGCGGGCATCGTCGCGCGCGTTCCCTATCAGGAGCCCGGACAGCGCGCCCGCGACGAGTACCGGCTAACCGTGGCCGGGGAGGACTTCCTGCCGGTGTTCATGTCACTGGTGCAGTGGGGGGACGCCCATCTGCAGGACGGCTCGGCACCCCTGTCGTTCGTCGACGCCGACACCGGGCGGCCCGTCAAAGTGCGGGTGACCGCGGATACCAAGACACCCGGGAAGCGGTCGACCGACATTCGGATACAGCGTGCCGCCACCCGACGGCGTCCCTCGTGATTGGGTAGAGCGGGCTAACCAACCGGGAGGAAAAATGAGTCTGGTGGCCGGGCGTGGTCCGCTCAGCAGCGATCCGGCGGGGCACTTCTCACCCGCAATACCCGACGACGTCGTGTACGTCGAACCACATCCGCGGCGCGTGCAGGCCGTCAAGGACGGGCGTCTGGTGATCGACACCGAGGGCGCGCTGATGGTGCACCGGCGGGGTCGGCCGTTGAGCTACGTCTTCGCCGCCGACGAGGTGGGCGACCTACCGAGTGAACCGGAACCCGCGGCGCCAGGTTTCGTCCAGGTGCCCTGGGACGCCGTCGATACCTGGCTGGAAGAGGGGCGCAAACTCGTGCACTACCCGCCCAATCCGTATCACCGCGTCGACTGCCGCCCGACACAACGCCGGCTGCGCGTCCGCGTCGCCGGCACCACGCTGGTGGACACCGACGACACGGTGATTCTTTTCGAGACCTCGCTGGCCCCGCGGCTGTATGTCGATCCCGCACACGTGCGCACCGATCTGCTGCGGCGCTCCGAGACCACCAGTTACTGCAATTACAAAGGCTTTGCGACGTATTGGTCGTTCGTATCGGGCGAGCATGTCGTCGAGGACGTCGCCTGGAGCTATCCCGGTCCGCCGCCGGAAAGCGTGCCGATCAAGGGATTCCTCAGTTTCGACGACACCCGCGTCGACGTGCTGGCCGAACTTCCGGTCAGCGGCCGTAGCTAGGACGCCCGAGCCCCAGCTCGTGCTGCGCGATCATGTTGCGGAACACCTCCATGGTGCCGCCGTAGATCCCGGCGGGAACCGCATGCCGAAAGATGAATTCGATCGCGCCGTCGTCCGCGGAACCCGGTGTGTCGGTGGGCAATGCCGACGCGGCCCCGAGGATATCCATCAAATCCGGTGAGATGTCACGCATGGTCTGGATGATCGCGACGCGCCCGTACATGCCCGGGGTCGACAACGCCGCCTCGATGCGGGCGAGGCTGCGCCCGAGCCGGTATTTCACCGAGTCATCGTCGATCCCCGCGACGCGCGCCGCCACCCCGTCGGCCGCTTCGGCCATCAGGTGGCCGTGCTCGGACAACATCGAAATGTTTTGCAAGCCATGGTCTGCGGGGTCAGTGATGCCATGTTCGGCGTCGAGGGCGAACCGCATCACCGTCCAGCCGCCGTTGACCTCGCCGATGCGGTAGAGGTCGTCGACGCGGACATCGCTGTAGTAGACGATGTTGGTGCGGTCACCGTCGATCGTGCGGATGCCCTGGATCTCGATTCCGGGTGAATCCAGCGGCACCAGAAACATGGTCAGGTTCTTGTGTTTCGGCCCCTGGGGATCGGTGTTGGTGAGCAAGAAGACGTACTTGGCGTTCTGCGCGTTCGAGGTGAACATCTTCGAACCGTTGATGACCCAACTCGATCCATCCGCTTCGCGCACCGCGCGGGTCTTGCAGGTGGCCACGTCCGAGCCGCCCTCGGGCTCGGTATATCCCAGACACAGCCGGATCTCGCCGGACAGCACGCCGGGCAGCAACGACTCGACGAGTTCGGGCGCCCCGAATTGCTGCACCAAGCGCGCCACGACCGCGGTGGTGCCCCAGTGGAACCACGGCGTATGGGCACGACCGATCTCGAGGTGGAAGATTCGCCGGCGTACCGGGTCGAATCCCCCTTCGGACTCCTGCTTCCAATCCGATGTCAGATATCCGGCTTCGCCCAGCGCCAAATGCACCGGCTCACTGAAGTTTTCGCCGGTCTCGCGATCACGGCGGCGCACCTCGTCCGTGACGTGTTCGGCAAGGAACGCCCGGGTTTCATCGAAGAATTTCTGATCCTCGGGCGAAAGCTCGACGCGGGAGAAGTCCATCAGGCCGCGTCGATCACCAGGGTACGAAAACGATCGAGGGTCTCCAGCGCGTGCGCCATGCTGTCGCCGGGCAGGTGGACGCTGACCCACGTCACGCCGAGCTTCGCCAGCTTGTCCAGTCCCTCGAGATACGCCTCGGCATTGAAGTCGTCACTGGCGGGGCTGCCACCCTCGAAGGAGGTGAACGTGATGTCGATCGCCGACCAATCCCGGCCCGCCGCATCGCATCTGCGCCGTAGATCGTCGATGCCCTCGGCGAGCTTCGGCACCGAGTCGATCACGGCGGTGCCGGCCGTCTGGGCCAGCTGCGGTGGCGCGGGGAATGGGCACCAGCCGTCGCCATACTGAGCCACCCGTTGGCGCGATGACGACGTGTTGCCACCGATCCAGATCGGCGGATGCGGATCGCTGACCGGCCGCGGGTGCGCGGTGATGCCACGTGCGCTGAAGTGCTTGCCCTCAAAGGAGATATCGTCACCGGTCCAGATGGCCCGGATCACCTGAAGGGATTCCTCGAACAGCTCAGCCCGCTCGTCGTAGCTCACACCGAGTGCCGCGAACTCACGCTTGAGGTAGCCCACGCCTACCGCGAGCGTGAATCGGCCACCGGAAAGCAGGTCTAGGGTCGCGCCGCACTTGGCCACCACGAACGGGTTTCGATACGGCAGCACCACGATGTTCGGGATCAGCCGCAGCGTGGATGTCGTCGCCGCCGCGAAACCCAATGCGACGAACGGATCTAACGCATCGTGTCCGCCGGCCTCCAGCCACCGCTGGGAGGGCGCCGGGTGATCGGTGAAGCCGAAGCCGTGGATCCCGGCCGCCTCGCTCGCCGCGGCCACCTTCCCGATACCGTCGCCACTCACCAACTCCCGGTTGTAGGGATGGCTGTGCATCGGGTGGGTGATGGTGAACCGCATCGCTGCCCCCGGCGCTTAGAACCGTGCGCGGGCGTCGATCGACGTGTCGCTGGTACGCAGCGGACGGATCAGCGCCTCCTGGGCGAACGAGGCCAGCAGCTCGCCCTCTTCCGAGTGCACGGTGCCGCGCACATACGACATTCCCGCGCCGACCTGGGTGCTCTCGTGCGTGTAGAGCAGCCACCCGGTCCAGTCCACCGGCTCGTGGAAGGCAACCGAGATGCTCATCGGCGCGGTCGACACGGTCAGGTGCGCCTGGGCGGTGCCGATTCCCTCGTGCGCGCGCATGGTGGTGGAGATTCCGAGATGGCCGGTGAAGTACGCCAGCAGCGCCTTGGCCAACTCGTCGCGGGTCGGGATCGGGTCGTAGTGCAGCCACGCGTAGAGCTCCGGCGGGCCGACCTCGTCGGGGCTGTTGACGTCGACGACGTCGACCAGGCGCAGCTCGCGGCCGACCATCGGCATCGGCGAATGGTGCGCATCGGCGGGGGCGGCTACCTCGGGGCGCGGCAGGTGGTGACGGATGACGTCGTCGGTCGGGACGTCGGCCAACACGGTGATGCTCAGGCAGCGCCGGCCGTTCTGGTGCACGGCGACGACCGCGGTGGCGGTGGAGCGGCCTTCGGACACCACGTCGAGGACGAGTTCGATGGGCGGGCCGACGATGACCGCGCGCGAGAAGACCGCATGTGCCGAGCGCACCGACTTGTCCGCGAACCGCTTGGCCACGGCGACGATCGCCTGCGCGAGCACCTGGGTGCCCTCTACCACCTGACGTTCGTCGCCCACCGCGATGCCAGTCTCACCAATGAATCGGTCGTCTCCGTCGGCCTGCACGTCGAACAAATCCAGCAGGCCCTGCACCGTCCATTCAGTCTGCTCAGATTCCGTGGTCAATCCACTCCACCTCTCGCGCTCGCAGCTCAGCGCTCAGCGTGACACTTTGAGTAGGATTTGTAAAGCTTGGCTAACAAGACGCCGGCCCATTCGATCGATGGGTTAGCGGAACCTGCAGGGAGGCAACCCAATTGGGCATCGTGACCAGCACTTCAGAGACCGCGTTCACGCAGTCCGCCGAGACGGTGTACGACTTCGTCACCAACCCGCAGAACTGGACCAAGACCTATCCCGGCAGCGTGCACATCGGTAACTTGCCGCAGCTCCCGTTGAAAGTCGGTGACACCTGGGAGGAAGCCGGTGAAGACGGTGACCGGATCTTCAGCTGGCAGCTGGCCGCCGCGGTGCGGCCGACGCTGTTCGTGTTCACCTCGATCGGTCGGCTGGGCCATGACCGCGACGGCAATGGCGGGATGGAGGGCCGCATCGCGGTCTCCTACCGCTTCACCAGACCCGGGCAGGACATCACGCTGTTCTCCCGAACCATGACGATCGAGGCGTACAAACACGCCCCGCTTCCCGACCAGCTGTTCCTCCAGGCCAATCCGGCCAAGATCGACGCCTATCACGAGGCCGTCGCGCGGGAGCTCGCCCGATCGGCAGATTGACACCAGCACCCGCGGTGCATGACACTTTTTCGGTGTTTTGTAAAGCAGACCGATTTGCCGAAGGCTGGGGCGGATGATCCCCGAGCCTCTGGCCAACGGCTTCTGCTTCGGTGAGGGCCCGCGCTGGTTTGAAGGCCTGTTGTGGTTCTCCGACATGCTGGGCGAAGCGGTCCACACCACAACCATGGGCGGATCGCTCACCACGCTGCCGTTGCCTGGTCACTCGCCGTCCGGTTTGGGTTTCCGCCCCGACGGGTCGCTGCTGATCGCTTCAACCGAGCAGCGGCAGGTACTGTGCTATGACGGCGAAACCGTGGTCACCATCGCCGATCTCGCTGACCTGGCGCCGGCCGATCTCGGCGACATGGTCATCGACGACGCCGGCCGCGCCTACATCGGGTGCCAGGCGTTGCGCGGCGGAGTCATCATTCGTCTCGACCGCGACGGCAGCGCCAGCGTGGTGGCCGAAGACCTTGACTTCCCCAACGGCATGGCGATCACACGGGACCGCGCGACGCTGATCGTCGCCGAATCCACCGGCCGGCGGTTGAGCGCGTTTTCCATCGGTGACGACGGCGGATTGTCCGACCGCCGGATTTTCGCCGACGGCCTGGACGGGCCGCCGGACGGCATCGCGTTGGATGCCGAAGGTGCGGTGTGGGCGTCGATGACGCTGGCCCATCAATTCGAGCGGATCGTGGCTGGCGGCGCCGTGACCGACCGCATCGACATGGGCGACCGGGTCGCCATCGCCTGTGCCCTCGGCGGTCCGCAGGGCCGGACGCTGTTCCTGTTGTCCAGCACCGAGGCCTATCCCCGGCGACTGGTCGGCACCCGGCTCTCCCGGCTGGATGCCGTCACGGTCACCACTCCCGCTCCGGCCTGCCCTGATCCGAGAGGTTGCCGATGACCGACGCCTATTACGAACTGATCGACGCGGCCGACGACGTCGGCGTGCTGGGCGAGAAGTTCCGGGCGACGGACCTCGCGCGGGGCACCTGGTCGGCGGCGATCCAGCACGGCGGGCCGGTGTCGGCGCTGCTGGTCCGGGCGCTGGAGCGGTGTGCACAGCGCGACGACACCCGGCTGTCCCGGGTGGTCATCGACCTGTTGGGCGGGGTGCCGGCCGAGGGTGATCTGTGGGTGTGTGCAGGGGTCCAACGCCCCGGCAAGCAAATCGAATTGCTCAGCGCCGAAATGCTGGCCCCGGGCCCCGACGGCACACCGCGGCCGGTGGCACGCGCCACCGGTTGGCGGTTGCAGCAGCAGGACACGCAGTCGCTGTCGCATGCCGCGGCGCCGCTGCCGGGGCCGCGAGCCGAGGCCTTCAACCGCAACCTGCGGGCGCGCGACTGGGACCGCAATTACGTGCACAGCCTGGAGTGGTTGTGGCTGACCGAACCGCTGAGCCCGGGCCCCGGCGAATCCTGGATCAACCCCACGGTCGACCTGGTCAACGGCGAGTCGATGACCCAGCTGGAACGGCTGTTCGCGGTGGCCGATTGCGCCAACGGCATCGGCAGCAAGTTGGACATCACCAAATGGACGTTCCTCAACACCGATCTGGCAGTGCATGTCTTTCGTGTTCCCGACGGCGACTGGATCGGCATTCGGGCCGAGACCAGCTACGGGCCGGACGGCATCGGCACGACGATCGGCACCTTGTTCGACGAGCAGGGCGCGGTCGGCGCCATCCAACAGTCGGTGCTGGTGCGCCGGCGCCCTCCGCGGGCCTAACGTGGGAGCGAATGACCATGACACCTCGGCGATACTGCGAAAAGTTCGAATCATGAGCCAGCCGGCCCGGGCGACAACGATCGCCGACAACGACACCTCGACCCGTCAGCGGATCCTGGCGGCCACCGCCGAGGTGCTCGGCCGCAACGGCAAGACCAAGCTCAGCCTGTCCGACGTCGCGAACCAGGCGGGAGTGTCGCGCCCGACGCTGTACCGCTGGTTCGCGTCCAAAGAGGAACTGCTGTCGGCGTTTTCGGCCTACGAGCGGCAGATCTTCGAAAGCGGTCTGGTGAAGGCCACCGCGGGCCTGAAAGGCGTGGACAAGCTCGACGCCGTGCTGCGGTTCATCGTCGAATACCAGCATTCGTACTCCGGTGTGCGCATGGTCGACGTCGAGCCCGAGCACACCATCGCCCAGTTCTCCTGGGTCATCCCGCAGATGCGCGAAGGTCTGCAGCGGCACCTGCCCGGGCCCAACGCGGCGGTCAAAGCGGCGACGGTGATCCGGATTGCGATATCGCACTACATCGTGCGAAGCGATGACGCCGATCAGTTCTTGGCGCAGCTGCGCCACGCCGTCGGGATCAAGGGCAGTTGAATCACTCGATGTTTCGCGTTCGACACAACGTGGCGGCGGCAAAAGCGTCTCCCCCATGCGACCCATGCACAGCCTCGGACTGCCGCCGGCCTCCGTCCTCGCGCAGGACCGCTCGTAGCGGTGGATCTGCAGTTTCGTCCAGGCGAGTCGACGATCTTCAGACCGTACGTGCGGCTGTCATTCGAGCGGGAAGCCTTGGCCGAGGTGGTTACGCGACCAGCTGTGAAGCACCAGCTCGTTGAGGCCGCGGTGAGGCGGATCCCGATCGGAACGGATTCCGCAACAACACAATCGAGGCTTCCCTCTCACCCTTTGGTCTGTTTGGGAACGATGAGCTTCTCCGCCTCTACTTTGCCTCTTTCGTGTCCTTTAACTCAACCAACTAACCACTAGCGGTAACGCCAGCCGACATCGCACCAAAGTGGTTGAGACGCCGACTGATGCGGCGCGGCCAATACGAAACGCGGTACCTACGACATGTTCACTATCCGAACCACCGGCTTAAGGTCACTGCCGTTAGCTCACAGGCTTCTGCCTTCAGCCGGACTGTTCTGCGTTGTAGGTCGGACGATGTCCCGTCACGTCATTTGGCTTCGCCCATCAGGCGAATGTAGTCGGCTTCATCCATGATCCGTACGGGTACGACTTTGCCCAGCGCGTGGTACATCGCCACCCGGTGGTGCCCGTCGACGACGTGCAACTTAGCGTCCTGATCACGCCAAAGCTTGATCACGTAGCCCTCACGAAACGGTTCGACGCCGTTGACAACTTTGTCGATGCTCCGCTTTTTGAGGGTGTCCTCGTTGGCCTCGAGAGTTGTTCGGGCGGGGAGGTTTACGACCGGCAGTTGCTTCCATTTTTCGTCGGGTACGGCGCGCGCGGCTTCGACGATCTTTTCGTTGCGCGGGTCGTAGTGCATTCCGTAATTCTCGGACTTGACGCGATCGTCAGGGATCCGGCCGGTGTTCTCAGGCACTAGTTTTTGAAGGAGCCGAGGCGGTTCGCTACTTCGTTGAGCTTGTGGTCTGCACCCCAGGCGGACGCTGCGATCCATGCGAGTTCTCTTTTGGATTCCCGAGAAATGCCCTCGGCGGCTTTGTAATTGACGTTGTGTTGGGGCTCGGCCCAGGCGTGCATGAAAAGGGTGCGCAGTTGGAGTTCGAAAGTCGTGGGCATGTCGTCGTGTTGGTCCCAGCCGGCGGGCATGAGATGCTGTGGTATCACGCAAATGTAGTGGTCAGACTCGTAGCCGAACTCGTCCGGTTCTTCCGGCTCTTTTGCGACGTATTCCACGGGGCCAAAGGATCTTTCTATGCGTTCCCGAACGATCGGTAGGTCGTCACGGAAAAAGGTGATGATGCGTCCTGCGACCTGGTCTTCGATTTCGCTCAGTGGGGCAGTATATTTGGGCTTGAGTGCCTTCTTAGTGAAGGACGCCGGATCCTTCGCTCTGAAGACTACTCTGTCGATATGCTTGACCCCGACAATCGCAGCTTGGGTTTTCTTTTCGAGCTTTTCGGCAAGTTCCGAGAGAAGCCCCGATCGTGCCGCGTAGGTCTCTGCAATAGTTTTTTCATCCACGTGTGGTCACCCGTTCCTGCATGATGAAGCCTTCAAGTCTTAGTCCGCGTCTGCCATTCAGTTCAGTGATTTCGATTCCGGCACGGTTCATTTCAAAAAAGGGGGCCGACACGATCGCGCCGCCTTCAAGCATGAACCGCCGGTATTGGATCAGGGAGTCGAAGGCTTGAGCGTCGAGTTGGAATAGCGCAGCACTCTCTTCGTCGGATATGCCCGTCGTCAAGGCGCTCCCGGATAGGGGGCTCAGTCGGCGGGCCACTTCATTGATCGACAGTCGCCGTTGGCGCCCAACCCTGACTGCTGCGATCACCGCGTTGAGCTCTTCTTGCCTTTGCTCGTCGCCTGCAGCTGCGTTATAGACCGACCGCAGTGCTTGGGCCAGCAGACGGGTCCCCTCGGTGCTGTCCATTTGGAGTCGGGCGTGAAGGAATTTCTCGATCCAGAAGTCGGCGGCGGCGCGCTCGGTGGCTGACGTTTGGAAGTCGCGTACCCGTGCTTTGAGCATTCCGGCTGGGACGTTTTTGCCTTCGAGAAAGGCAACTTTGCGGAGATTGGACTCCCGGGCGAACGCGTTCGCCACCTCTAATCGTGTTGTGCTGCCTCTCATCGAGAAGCTGAACACCTCTTGTTGAGGAAATGTCCAAATGATGAATCGGCGATCTCCCCTCGTTGTGCCCTCATGAGCGGATAGGAGAAGCAGGGCCGGGCTTGATCGATGGTCCATGATTTCGCAAAGTCGCGCGGCGAGCTTGGCTGCGGACGAAACGACCGACGCTTTCTGCGGGTCGACTGCGAACGCGATTGTCAGAGCGACGTCTCGAATGGCATGTGCACGTGTTGGGCTGGTCGGATCGATGCGTAACGTCACCATCGGTCCGGTAGCCACCTGTGTTGTGTCGAATGTCGCGTTCAACGCGTTCTCCAAGGCGGCTGTCGGGGCGATAGCTCCGCCCGCGGTCGACGTCTGTTCCTGCGGAAACACGTGGTATGCGAACACCGAGAGTAGCGGGCCTGCCGGCACCTAGCTCTCCCTTCTACGCGAAGACTATGAACTTGGCACCGATAATCTCAAAGTGCGGCGGATCTTCGTGCCTAATACGTATGACAAATCTTTCAAATTTTCAATTCGTATCGTCCGCGTTCCAGATTAAGCGGTGCACGGCGGAAGTAAACTGCCTGGGGGTCTTGTTCCCGACAGTGCGGTTGGCGTTGCGCGTCGCATGGTTTCTGGCCGCGGCGAGCCCCGCTATCCGAGGTGCACACCACCGACTGCGCCACTTCCGGAACGTACAAAATCACTGAAATCTACGATCCCAGGCGTCAGAGAATGTGTACCTTGCGCGAAGCACCGCACGATCGGAATTACTTCGGCGCGCGCATGATTTTGATTCCGGCACAGTCTATTCCAACGCTGACCGGTGCCTTGTGGGCTCGACCGTGCGCGGTAACCGGTCCGTTGCGGATTTGCGATCGCCCGGACAAGCACCTCCGCGGCCCAGCAGCTGGGTCGCCGACAACTTGCCCGACAGCCACCCTCACGAAAACTGCCGCCAGTACATAAGGCTCTCGCGCGGCCAAAGACTGAGTGTTCCCGTATTCGCTGCCACTTCTTCAGTTGAAATGAGAAAATATACTAGCAGTGCATACAGAACGCCGGGGAAGCGATGTCTGAGGGCGATGCCAACGTCATCGACGAGGTCGATCCGCGCGAAACTGCGCCGTCAGGTGGAGTAGGTCTGTGCCTTTCCGGCGGCGGCTACCGGGCGATGCTGTTCCATCTTGGAGCATTGCGGCGCCTGAACGAAGTTGGCCGGTTGGCGACGTTGACCAGGGTCGCATCGGTGTCAGGGGGCTCCATTATCGCGGGCCTGCTGGGGCGGCAGTGGACCGAACTCGCCTTCGCTGAAACCGATTCGGGGCGCGTGGCACAACGGTTCGGTGAGCTCATCGAGAAGCCGATCCTGGATCTCGCCGGACGCGGTATCGATGTGCGGGCGGTCCTGACCGGTCTGCGACCCGGCGGGGCCTCCCGCAGGGTCCAGAAATTCTATGATCGGCACTTATTCAAGGGCGCGACTCTGCAGGATCTGCCCACCGATGCAAGCGGACCCCGGTTCATCATCTTGGCGACCAACCTCACCAACGGTAGTTTGTGGCGTTTTTCCCGCCCTTACATGCGCGATTGGCGCACCGAAGAGATCAGGAACCCGACGTTGGCGCTTGCGCACGCGGTCGCGGCGAGTTCGGCGTTCCCGCCGGTGCTTTCGCCGTCATTCCTGGATATCCCCGGACGCCCGAGGATCACGCTCACCGACGGCGGCGTGTATGACAACCTCGGGCTAGAGCCCGTGATGAAGAATTGCGCGTCGATCTTTGTCAGCGATGGCGGAGGCAGCTACCCCGAATCAACACGGCCACACACTGATTGGCTTCGCGGCACGACACGTGTGTTGAGCACCGTCGATGTACAGGTCCGACGGCTGCGCCGTCGCCAGATCATGAGTGCGCTGGCCAGCGGCCAACGGACGGGAGCGTTCTGGGCGATAAACACTAATCCTTCCGACTTTCCGCTGCGCGCGGCGACGCTGCCGATCAGCACGGCCCAGGCAGGCCAGCTGGCGATGGTCAGTACCCGGCTGGCCAAGTTGAAACCCACGCCCCGGTTCCAGATCGCCAACTGGGGCTACGCCGTTGCGGACTCCGCGCTGCGCAGCTACGTCGACACGCACTTGGCCGAACCTGCGGGCTTCCCCTACCCGGCGGCGATGACCTAGCCATGGGTTCGGGAGCACATCGTGGAACAGAGCCGCTCGACGCGTATGTCTCCATGCCTGCGAGAGCCCGCTGTCAGCGACCACGAACTTATCGACTTCGGGCTTGGTCCGCAGGTCAGGCGTCTTCAGTCAGCTCCGCCACGGCGGCACTACCCCTCCCGACACCAGCAAAGCGCCGCTCCCTATTCACCAAGCCACCAGGATTCGTGAAACAAGGACCCAGAAACACGCACGAGTTGGGCCAGTTATGTACACACCGGATCTACCAATGCCGCGGCCAGACGACCTGCACTCAGCAGCTCCGCGGCAGCCACACTCGAGTAAGCCGCAGAAATGTCGTTGGGAAAACAAGCTGAGCCGGAAGGCCCGCCATGCGGCTACTTTGGGTGTCGCCGGCTTAACCTTCCTGCGAACTACTATCCGAATGCGCAGAGCACGAACCCGTCAACATCATCTGGCCCTGTCACGGTGTAATCAAACTCAGTCTGTAGTTTCTGGTCGCGCCATAGGGACGCGCGGGATTCATAGTTGAAGATCAACTCTTTGCTGGGACCGCCGAACTCCAGTATCCGCGCCATCGCGACGTCATCCGGGTGATGATGACGAGCACCGCTTGTGGAGATCAAATATCGCCGACAGTCGATAATTTCTAATAACTCCCGCGAGATATTGCGATGGCTACCATGATGGGGGACCTTCAGGGCGTCGATACGTAGGCGTCCGCCCACCTCGCGGTCTGCCAATGGTTGCAGCGATTCGATTAGCCGCGGCGCATCACTGTCGCCGGTGAAAAGAATCCGGGTGTCGTCGTATTCGAAGAGAAAGGCGATGCTGGTCATATTCGTTGCAGAGTCGTCACGGTCGAATTTCGTTGCCGCGAGTTGTTTGACCTTTGCAACACTCATCGCCCCGAAGCGTTCAAACCCGTCGTCCGCTTCCGGTTCCTCCGCGGCGATGCCGGGCAGCAGCCCGTGCTTTCGGCACTTCTCGACCCATATAGGCACCAGTCTTTCCAAGGCCTCTCGGTCCGGAGCCAGGATCTGAAGTTGCGCTTCGTTGTCAAACGCCCGGTACTCGCGTCCTACCTCTATTGCACGGCCTCCGAACGCGGTGTTCCACGGCAAATCACGCTTGACCAGGATGGCGGTGAGGCGTTCGCCATCAACGGGCCCGAAGCTCTCGAACGGGTTGTCTCTTAGCTGGTCATATCCGTTGAACCAGATGTCCGCGAATGTCACGGGAGCGTCCGGATCGTTGAAAAGCTCAAGCACACCCAGGATGTGGTCCTGGTCAACATGGGTTACCACCAGCACGTCGATCGGCCCACCGCCTAGCCCGGCCAGAGTTTGCTTGATCGATGAGTATGTCGTTGCGCGCCCACCATCGATCAGCATTCGACGTGTACGTGCCTGATCTCCGTAGGTCATCAGCAAGCAGTCGCCGTCTTCGGCGGGCAGCATATGCAGCTTGATCATCTCGACGGTCCGACCCTGACGACCACGAAAGCTTCGCGCATATCGACGCGCCAGGAAAGCCGGCGAACCTGCAACAAAGCCTGGTTACATTCGGGATCGGACGTGAATTCGGATAAGCCGTCGATGAGCCAGCTGATGCCTAGCGTAAATATCGGCACACCACGCCCAGCGGCGTATAGCAAGCTTCTGCGGGCATGCTGTAGATCGTCTTTCGTCCGCGCCCTTCGGAGGCGCCGAACGGCGCGAAGGATGGCTCCATCACTCATGAACGGAAACCATTTATCAAGGTTGTCGATCCAGTCATCCCAGCGCATTTGCTCCTGGCTGAGCTCCGTACCCACCAGTACGTATGCACCTGCAGCGGCGGCCAGGGGGTTCTGCATTTTGAGGAACACCATGTGCTCCACGTCGCCAAACAAAACCGCTGCGCGAGACAAAGCACCGTTAGCCAAATAACCGAGCCCGGCCCCTAGACTCGAGTCGCGCACCGCTACAGCAATGGGGTTGCCGAATGGACTTTGACGCCCATTGACCAGCACCTCAACGACCGATTCCCGGCCCCTTCGTACATCACCCCACGGCACAGGCAATGTCACTATGAATCGACCGACCTCAGTACCGACCAGCAAGAACCTCCGGCCGCCGGTCGCGTATGGCGCCAGGCCCGGGAACTTCTCACTGGTGAACTCGAACAATGCTGATGCCGGGTGGTTCCCGCTCGATGGCCAGATCTCCCCCCTTTTATCCACCCACGGCGCCGAGGTAAAGCGGTAGAACGCCGACTCGGGTTTATCCTCGGCAATGGTGAGCAGCTCCGCGAAACCGATCCCGTTGCCGGCTTCCCCGGAACACCACACGCCCGGCAGGCTTAGGTGATCGGCGACCTGTCTTCTGGTGAGACCGGGTAACGCCGTTCGGGCACTCCGGGAGTTTGGCACCGGGACTGAGGCGTCGCTGTGGTAGACACCGGCGCTCTCAACGTTGCCGAGGATGTACTGCCACGATAGATCGGGGTCCGGCGAATCGGTGGCGTCAAGTTCCACGGGCACCGTTTGGCCTGCTTCGACAGCTACCTCGTGCGAAAGCAACCGGCCGGATGGCAGCGCGGCCTCCACCACGTAGCACCCTGGCTCCACGCCGTACGTGACGGGTTCGACGTTATCGCCGATCGGCAGGACGACATCCCGGCGCGACCCCCCGGTGTTGTGAACGGAATAGATGTTACCGGCGAGCTGCGCACTCTGCCCAAGGTCGTTGTAGTTAGTCTCCGTATTGACCCTGATTTCTAGGAAGCTCATGATTCCGCCCCCATAACGAGTCGTCTAGACACTGGGCGTATTGTCAGCGTCTTGGTGCGGATGTCCTCGGCGGCCAAAGTCGCCATAAAGAGGTATTCGTCAGCGGGGAGTTCGAAGACCTTTTCGCCGTCTTTTCCGTCCGGTTCCCGTCTCGCTTTCTCCTCTAAGTTGAGCTTGAGCAGGCAAACATACTGGGCACGCTTAGTTTCGTCTGGCGTCGGGCATCGGACGTACACCGGCACCGTTGGCTGTCCGGAAAGACTGTGCAGGTCATAGGTTATCAGTTCGGTCGCCACCGGAATCTGGACCTTGGCCATCTGTCCGGCGAAGGTGGGTTCGCCGAGGAAGTGGTTGAGCGCATCTTGCAGTCGTGTGGTAGTGACACACCAGCCGCTACCGTCGTCTGTGTTGTCGCTGCCCGCGCCGCGCAGGCCTTTGATCAACGCGTCCGTAAACAGGCTGGCTTGGTTCGGGCGTGCGTGCGAGTCGGATCCGGCCAAAGTCGCGAAGTAGGTGATGGGAACCATCGGAGGAAGTTCCGGCGGCTTCGGCCTGCCTCGCGGCAGTAATGGGACTACGCCGGCGGAACCTCCGGAGCCCGCGATCATCGTGTCCGTGCTGGCGCGGCATGCATCGACGAAGAACAGTTGCTGACTGGCTGCGCAGGGTTTTAGGCCACTGACGAGCTGTCGGAAATCCAGTGCGCCGTCGAGTGGATTGTCGACGCTGGCGCCGAAATCCGACAGCAGCAGGGCCATGTCTTCGCCTTGGGATATCCCGTGTCCACAGAAGTAGAAGATCAGCCTATTGTTCGGGTTTGAGGTAGCCCGCGCTTTCCACTCTCGGACGGCTTGGACGACGTTGCTCGAGTTCGCCAGTTTGGCGTCTGGCCCTGGGACTTGCTCACTCAATAGCAGCGCAAGGCTGGCCAACGGCTTGTCAGGGAATCGGTACTCGTTGCGCAACCAATCAGCGAACGCCCGCGCGGAAATTGGAGGTGAACTTAGTTGTCTCATTCCCTCGGCATCCGGACTGGTCCGTTCACCTCCGCCGAGCAGATGCGGGTATTTGCCAACCCCGATTACAAGAGCGTGGGTGCCAGGATCGACACTGTGATCTTCGAAGATCAGATCACGGGCCTTCGCCATATTCCTCTCCTTCCCCACGGGGTCGGCATCTAGGAGCATACGCGCTGGTAACCGAGCTCAAGGGCTGAATTGCAAGCTGCCACCCGTGTTCATAGATGGCGATTGGTTCACACCGAGAGTCGCGCTGGGACATCGGATGCTGAACGCAGTGGGGCGTTCATCGGGCCGGCATTTTCGAATGCCCATCAGCGACGTCGGTGATCGTCGCCCACAGCGGGCTGTGATCCGATTGCGGTCGGACCAAACCCGCCGCAGGGTTCGGAAGGGCACCCCTGTACTGGACACCTAGTCCTCTCGGCGCGTGGCCATTCGCGGCGTTGCGCGCCGGGGCGCACGGCCGAAACCGGAAAAGTTCTATTTCACAGTGGTTCGAGTCACCGGAAATGGGCGGCCATTGCGCAGCTCCTGGTGCCCTCAGCCTTGCCCCAAACAAACAGACGGTTCTTCGTTGACCCGGGTGCCGTATTCCAACCCGCCACGCAACTTCGGAGACCGAACAACGATTGTTCGGCTTCATTGACCACCGGCGGGAAGAACCGATAATTGGGGGATTATCGGCGCTATCTGAGGGCACGGCCCGTCAACGTAGTACCGCCGACCTAGCCTCTCCCGCCAATTTCTCTCGCTCGTCTGATCTTTGCTGTCTGCCGACCCACCTGAACATATCCGTCCAATGGATGGCGGACGCATGCTGCAAAAATTTGCCGGTATGAAGGTCTGCCAGCGGCCCAAGTGCGTCGACGGGCAGGCACGGTGTGCCTTGGTCCGCTTTCATGCTCGCCTAATCGAAAAGCACCGCGGCGTTGAGGTAGCCGGTCGGGTCCAAAGCGGCTTTGACCGTGCGCATCGCGGCGATGTCGGCGGCCTCTCGTGTCATCCCCAGATACGGCCGTTTGCGGCTGCCGACGCCGTGTTCGGAGCTGACGTTGCCCCCGCACCTCGCAATGAGGTCCATCATCGGCTCGTACAGCGCCTGCTCGCGGTCGGCCGGGCAGCGCAAGACGTTGAGGTGCAGGTTGCCCTCGCCGATGTGGCCGAACAACACCGGCAGCGCATCGGGAGCATGTGTGTGCACCAATTCGACTGCGTGGCTTTCGAATTCGCTGATCGATGACAGCGGCAACGAGACATCGAACTTCAGCGGCGGCCCGTACACGCCGAGCACCTCGGAAAGTGATTCGCGGATCTGCCATAACCGTTGCTGCGCAACAAGATCCACGCCGACCGCGGGTTCACCACAAATCGGCACGCTATCGATCAGCTCGGCGAGTCGCTCGGTCTGGTCGTGATCGGCAGCCAGTTCCACCAGCAGGAGCCAGTCGCCCTCGACTGGTGAACCGACCCCGAGGTGCTCTCCGGTCAACGCGGCGGCCCGGCCGTCGATCAATTCCAGGGCCGCTATGCCGTCCACGTCGCGGAACACCCGGCCGGCTGCCACCAGTGTGTCGAGATCGGCGAACCCGCAGATCGCCGTCACCCGGTGCGACGGGGTGGCGTGCAGCCTCAGGTCCAACTCGGTGATGATGCCCAGCGTGCCTTCGGCGCCCACGAACAGCGCCGGCAGGTCGTAGCCGGTGTTGTCCCGGCGCACCCTGCTGTACCGGCGCAGCAGCGTGCCGTCGGGCAGCGCCACCTGCACGCCGAGCACCTGCTCACCCATGTTGCCGTAGCGGACGGTGCGCAGGCCGCCGGCGTTGGTCGAGGCCATGCCGCCGACGGTCGCGGTGTCGCGGGCGGCCAGATCCACACCGAACACCAGGCCGGCCGCGGCCGCCGCCCGTTGCACCGCGGCCAGAGTGGCGCCGGCCCCGACCTCGATGCGGCGTTCGACGGTGTCGACGTCACCGACGGCGTGCAGTCGCTCGGTGGACAACAACACGTCGTCGTGCTCGGGAACGGTGCCGGCTACCAGCGAGGTGCGGCCGCCTTGCACCGTCACGTGCGCGCCGGCGTCGCGGCACACCCGCAGCACCTCCGCGACCTGCTCGGCTGTGCCAGGGCGGACCAGCGCGCTGGCCTTCCCGCGATAGCGTCCGGTGTGGTCGACGCTGCGCGCCGCCAGCACGTCGGGATCGGTGACGACGTGATTCGAGCCGACCAGATCAGCCAGACTGCGCAGCATGCTCGCGGTTATAGCACCGCGGGCACGCGGCAATCACACCGGCCGTGTTTTGCACAGGCTCAGGAGGCGGGCGCCGGCGGTGCGCGAAAGCATCCTTCGAAATGGCCGTTCTCGATCCCGACGGTCTGCATGAACGAGTGGGCGACAATCGGTCCGACATGCCGAAACCCCGCCTCCCGCAATGCCATTGAGAGCAGGTCCGACTCCGGGCTGGTCATCCGGCCATCGGCCCAGCTGCGCAGGCAGTGGTGACGGCGGGGTCGGTGCTGCCATGCCAGCTGCGCCAATGAATGGTCGGACAGCAGACGAGCGTTGTGCACCGTGGCTTCGATCTTTCGCCGATTACGAATGATGGAGGTATCGGCCATCAATCGCTCGACATCTCCGGTGGTCATCGCGGCCACCGCCGCCGGGTCGAATCCGTGAAACGCGGCGCGCAAGTTGTCTCGCTTGTCGAAGACAGTCACCCAGGACAGGCCGTTCTCGAAGTAGGTCAACACCAGCGCCTCGAACAGCTCGGCCTCGTCGCGAGTCGGCCTACCCCACTCGTCGTCGTGATAGGCGATCAGATCGCGGCCGGTCTCGCTGGCCCAGCGACACCGCACGACGCCGTCGGCACCGCACACCACGGTCGGCAGGTGTGACGGCACGTCGACACCCGCCATGGCCTTCACCGCGCTGATCCCTCCGGCCCTTCGGCGAATCCCGGTTCTCCGCCGTCCACAATGGAATGGTCGCCCATCTTCCACTGCCGCGACACATGGGGCATGTGCATCATTGCCCGCCTCTGAGCGACAACCGGTGGTGCTGCTAGTCCCTGCCGGTCGCTGCCGGTCGCTGCCGGTCGCTTTGGTTGCCCCCGACCGCTCCCGCGTGTGATCGGTTGTCGCTCAGAGGCGGGCAACAGCAGCATTCCCTCCCGCGCGCCAAACAGCCCGCCTACAGCGCGACGCCCCTAGAAGTCCTTGTGATTCACGTCGGTGATCAGCCCGCCGTCCATGATGAACTCACTGCCGGTGGAGTAGGACGACTCGTCGCTGGCCAGGAAAAGCACGAACGTCGCGACTTCCCGGACCTCGCCCGGACGCCCGAGCGGGATCGTCACCATGTCCGAGGGCAGGTGGGCGGTCATCGGGGTGCGGATGAACCCCGGGTGCACCGAGTTCACCCGGATGTTGTGCGGCGCCAGCTCCAATGCCGCCGACTTCGCCAGCCCCCGCACGCCCCACTTGGACGCGACGTAGGGGTGCACCATGGGCGCGCCGCGCAGCCCCTCGATGGAGGACACGTTGATGATCGAGCCGCCACCCGCCGCGATCATCGGCTCGACGGACGCCCGCATGCCCAGGAACGTACCGGTCAGGTTGACGTCAATCACCTTCTGCCACTTGGCCAGATCGAAGCTCTTCAGCGGGCCGAGCGCGACAGTTCCGGCGTTGTTGACCAACACGTTGAGCTTCCCGAATTCGCCGACCGCGGTGGCCACGGCGGCGTCCCATTGATCGGGTTGGGTGACGTCGAGGTGCACGTAGCGTGCGGAGTCGCCGATCTCGTCGGCCAACGCCTTGCCCTGGTCGTCCAGAATGTCGCCGATGACGACCTTGGCGCCTTCCTCGACCAGCAGGCGCGCATCTTCGGCGCCCATACCGCCGGCGGCGCCACTGATCAGCGCTACCTTGCCGTCTACCCGACCCACTGGGTCTCCTTCCGATTTAGGTGGTCACCAAAGTGCTTGGTGCGTAAAGGCCTTTGCCCGTAACCAGCGGCAAATCAAGCGTGGACCGGATGCCCGGAGGCGCCGCGATCACCGCGGGAATGGCGTTGACGACGCGGCCCGCAGCACCCGCGATCGCCGCATGGTTGTGGTCGCCCCTGCGGCTGCTCGGGATGATGTCGACGGCGTAGGAGGGCTCACCGGTGATCTCGACGCGGTACGAGCCGTCGCCGGACGCCGGCCGGGGCAAGTCGGGGCGCAGGTCCGGGCGCAGTCGGGTGACGTGTTCGATGACGATGGCGGGGTGGCCCTTGACCATGCCGCGAATCTCGAACTGCAGCACCGCCACGGTGCCCTTGGCCACGTGGCCGACCGCGATGTCGAAATCCTCGGGCGCCGGCTCGCGCTGATAGGACTCGCTGATCTCGTCGACCTCGATGCCCAGACCGGCCGCGAGCTGGCGGATGGCCGTACCCCAGGCGATGCTGAGGATGCCCGGCTGCAGCAGCATCGGGATTTCGTCCATCGGGCGGGCGAATCCCATGTAGTTCATGACTTCCGCGCCGTCGTAACTGGCGTAGTCGTGAATCTCCATGCAGCGCACCTGCTCGATGCGCTGACACGTCCCGGCGAGCGCGAACGGAATCAGGTCGTTCGCGAAGCCGGGATCGACTCCACTGATGAAGATGCTCGAATTGCCTTGCTTGGCAGCGTCTTCCACGCGGGCGATGTACTTGTCCGGCATCACGCCCCACGGGAATTGCAGCAGCCCCGGCGACGAACCGACGACATTGATGCCGGCGGCCAGAATCCGCATGACGTCGGCCATCGCCTCGGGCAGCCGGGTATCCCCCATCGCGCAGTACACCACGCACTCGGGCTTGGCGGCGATGATGCTGTCCAGGTCATGGACAGCATTGACGCCGGTGACCACACCGGGCTCCAGGCCGACGCCGCACAGCTCACCTGCGTCCTTGCCCACCTTCTCGAGCGTGGAGACACACACCCCGGTCAGTTCGTACTGCGGATTCGTGATGAGTTCGGCGAGGGCCAGCCCTCCGACATTTCCGGTTCCGACATGCGCGACGCGGATCGCCATCAGAGTCTCCTTGAGCGCTCAAAAACTTTTCTAGACACTAGTCCATAACTTCCGGGCCGCCTACAGTGCCGGAATAAACCGGCCACGCAGAATGGAACACCGATGACGCAGCGCGAAGATGTCCAATTCCGCTCCGGCGACGACCTGATCAGCGCCTGGCTTTACCGTCCGGCGGGCAGCGGACCCACGCCGCTGCTGGTGATGGCGCACGGCCTGGCCGGGGTGCGCACCATGCGACTGGACGCCTACGCCGAGCGCTTCAGCGCGGCCGGCTACGCCTGCCTGGTGTTCGACTACCGCAACTTCGGCGACAGCGAAGGCCGGCCGCGTCAGGTCCTCGACGTCGGCATGCAACTCGCCGACTGGGCGGCGGCCGTCGCCTACGCCCACACCCTCCCGGGGATCGATCCCGACCGGATCGGGTTGTGGGGCACCTCCTTTGCCGGCGGTCACGTGATCACTACGGCGGCGCGGCTTCCGGGCATCGCCGCGGCCGTCGCCCAATGCCCCTTCACCGACGGCCTGGCCTCGGTGCGCACCATCACCAACCCGTTGATCAGCGCGCGCATCGGCGTGCGGGCGGTACGCGACATCCTGGCAAGCCGGCTGGGCAAGCCGCCGGTGATGGTGGCGCCGGTCGGCAAGCCCGGCGAGCTCGCGTTGATGACCACCCCCGACGCGTATCCGGGCTATCTGCGGCTGGTGCCCGACGAGGTCGAACTACCCAATGAGGTCGCCGCCCGAATCGCGTTGCAGATCTTCACCTATCGCCCCGGGCGCTACACACCGAACATCCCCTGCCCGATCCTGTTCTGCGTGTGCGAAGCGGACTCGGTGGCTCCCGCGGCGGCGACGCTGCGCCACGCCGCCAAAGCGCCCCGCGGCGAAATCAAGCTCTACCCCGAAGGCCATTTCGCCATCTACGTCGACGATGCGTTCGACCGGGTGGTCGCCGACCAGCTCGCGTTCCTCGACAAGCACCTGAAAGGTGCGCCCGGCTAAGGTCCCAGCGGCGACGTAGTGCGGATGGCTTCGTCGCGGATCAGCCCGCGCAGCAGAGCCGTGCTGAACTCAGCGGCAATCTCCTTGGCCGATCGCCGTCCGCTGGGCCGCAGCCAGCGATAGCTACCCAGCGTCATGCCGATGTAGCCCAGCGCCAGCACATGCGAATCGCAATCGTAGAACTCGCCGCTGGCAATCCCGCGGTCGATCAGCCCGTGCACGTGGTGGTACACCTGAGCTTCCTTCTCGCGGACCTCGGCCACCTGTTCTTCGGTGAACCATTCGGTGATGTAGGGCGCCTCTTGGAAGTACACCGCGGCCCGCTCCGGATCGCTGGCGATGCCGGTCAGCAACCGGACCGTGTATTGGTAGAGCGCCTCGCGCGCCGTCCAGGACGGGTCGTCGTGCACCGCGGCCAGCGTGCCCTCGGCGGCCTGGCGGTAAATGTCGAACAGGATCAGCGACTTGCTTGCGTAGTAGTGGTAGACAGTCGCCTTGTTCAGGCCGATCACGTCGGCCACATCGTCCATCCGGGTGCCGTGATAGCCGCGCGCCGCAAACAGCTTGGTGGCGACCGCCAGCAGCTCTTCGCGGCGGGTCAGCCCATTCGGGGTGATGCTGTCGGTGGGCATCTGTTCTCACTATCGTCGGTACGGGCAGGCCAGGCCCGCGTTCGGCCCAGAATATCTATCAATCAACTGGTTGGACAGTTTATGCAAAACGCCGGGTGTCCCGCTCACGCGGATGGGACTAGACTCCTCATCGAACGAGATGAGTCGAGAGGTGGGGCCGATGGATCCGAGTCCGGATTACGACGGAAGCGACGAGATCGAGTTCTTCATGCGGTACCTGACCTGGGGCTTGCGTGGGGTCACCGACGGAAACGGATACCCGCCGCCGGCCTACCCGCCCGTCTAAAACTCCCAGCGCACAGCGCCTTTGCGCGTTACAGCGCCTTGAGCTCCTCAGCGACCTCGGTCACCGATTTCTTTGCGTCACCGAACAGCATGCTGGTGCCCTCGCCATAGAACAGCGGGTTGTCGATGCCGGCGAACCCCGAGTTCATCGACCGCTTGAGCACAATCACCGACTTAGCCTTGTCCACATTGAGGATCGGCATGCCGTAAATCGGGCTGGAGGCGTCATTGCGGGCCGCCGGGTTGGTGACGTCGTTGGCGCCGATGACGATCGCGACATCGGTGCGCGAGAACTCGTCGTTGATATCGTCCATGTCCTTCATGGCGTCGTAGTCGACCTCGGCCTCGGCCAGCAACACGTTCATGTGCCCGGGCATCCGTCCTGCCACCGGGTGGATCGCGTACTTGACCTCCACGCCCTTGTCCTCCAGCAGGGCCGCCATGTCCTTGACGGCGTGCTGGGCCTGCGCGACGGCCAGGCCGTAGCCCGGCACCACGATCACCTGGTTGGCGTAGGCCATCTGGATCGCAGCATCCGCGGCCGAGGTGGCCTTGACGGTCTTGTCGCCCGCGTCGCCGCCGCTTGGTGCGACCCCGCCACCGCCGAAGCCGCCGGCGACGATCGCCGGAATCGAGCGGTTCATCGCCTTGGCCATCAGGTTGGTCAGGATCGAGCCGGACGCGCCGACGATCATGCCGGCCACGATCATCGCGGTGTTGTTCAGTGCCAACCCCGCGGCCGCGGCCGAGAGCCCGGTCATGGCGTTGAGCAGTGAGATGACCACCGGCATGTCGGCGCCGCCGATGGGCAGCACCACCATCAGGCCCAGCACACCCGCGGCGGCGAGCAGCCCGATCATCCACCACAGCGGCGCACCACCGCTGCCGGGATGGGCGTGCAGGCCGATCACCACCGCGGCGGCCACGGCGGCGGCCAGCAGCAGCAGGTTGATCGGTTGCTGCGCCCTGCCGAATCCGATCGGCGATCCGGAGATGATCTCCTGCAGCTTGCCGAACGCGATGATCGATCCCCAGAACGAGATCGAGCCGATGATCGCGGCGAACAGCGAGGCCACCACGATGTGCACGGTCGGCGATTCGCCGTGCTGGAAGGCCGAGAAGCCCTTGGTCTCAATGAATTCCGACAACGCGATCAGCGCGACCGTGCCACCGCCGACGCCGTTGAAGAAGGCCACCAGCTGCGGCATGGCGGTCATTTTGGTGTAACGGGCCGGCGGCACGCCGAGCACCACGCCCACCACCAGGCCGGCGATGATCAGCACCCATTGGTCGGTGTGGCGGATCTTGATCAAGGTCGCCGTCACCGCCAGCGCCATTCCGACCGCGGCGATCAGGTTGCCCCGGACCGCCGTCTTGGGCCCGGTCAGGCCCATCAAGCCATAGATGAAGAGGGCGAAGGAAATGATGTAGAGGCCGATTACCAAGTAATTCATTTGGCCGCCGGCTCCTCACTTTTCGCGGGCACGGGTTTCTTCTTGCCCTTGAACATGCCCAACATCCGGTCGGTGACGATGAACCCGCCAATGACGTTCAGGGTTCCGAACACCACCGCGACGAACAGAATGATCTGCACCGCCAGCGAGGGATGCTCTACCGAGCCGAACACCACCAGTGCACCCAGCACCACGATGCCGTGGATGGCGTTGGTGCCCGACATCAGCGGCGTGTGCAGCGTGTTGGGCACCTTCGAAATGACCGCGAACCCGACGAATCCGGACAGCACCAGGATCGCCAGGTTGGCCAATAGCTCGTCGTACATCTAGCCCTCCCCACGGGTCACGCATGAATCCGCGATGACCTCGTCGTCGAAGTCCGGCGCCAGCTTGCCGTCGGTGAGCAGCAAGTCCAGCAGCGCGGTGATGTTCTTGCTGTAGAGCTCGCTGGCGTGCTCGGGCATGGTCGCCGGCAGGTTCAGCGGCGAGGCGATGGTGACGTCGTGCTTGACGACGACCTGCCCGGGCTCGGTGAGCTCGCAGTTGCCGCCGGTCTCGCCGGCCAGGTCCACCACCACGCTGCCTGGCTTCATGGCTTCCACCGCCGCCGCGGTGACCAGGCGCGGCGCCGGGCGGCCCGGTACCAGTGCGGTGGTGATCACCACGTCGAATCCGGCGATCGCGTCTTCCAAGGCCTTCTGCTGTTGGGCGCGTTCCTCGTCGGTGAGCTCGCGGGCGTAGCCGCCCTCACCGGAGGCGTCGATGCCGATGTCCAGCCACTGCGCACCCACCGAGCGCACCTGGTCGGCCACCTCGGGGCGGACGTCGTAGCCGGTGGTGCGGGCGCCCAGCCGCTTGGCCGTCGCCAGTGCCTGCAGCCCGGCCACGCCCACGCCGAGCACCAGCACGGTGGCCGGCTTCACCGTCCCGGCCGCTGTGGTCAGCATCGGGAAGAACCGGGTGGACTCCGAAGCCGCCAGCAGCACGGCCTTGTAACCGGCCACGTTGCCCTGCGACGACAGCGCATCCATCGCCTGCGCGCGGGAGATCCGCGGGATGGCTTCCAGCGCGAACGCCTGCACCCCGGCCTGCTTCAGCGCACCGATCGAGTTGTCGGCGTTGCGCGGAGCCAGGAAGCCGATCAGCGTCTGGCCGCTGTGCAGCTTGGCGACCTCGTCCTGGGTTGGCGGCGCCACCTTGACCACCACATCGGCCGCCCACGCGTCCCCGATGGTGGCGCCGGCGTCGGTGTAGAGCGCATCGGGCAGCAGGGCGCGCTCGCCCGCACCGGACTCGACCACCACCGCAACGCCGCTGCCGACCAGCGACGCCACCGCCTTCGGCACCAGCGCGACTCGCCGCTCGTCGGCGCCGGATTCGGCGACCACTCCTACCGTCGTCTGCGCATTTGTCATGGCGCGTACATCTACTTTCCGTACTTTTCCGTACTGTCTGCCGATCGGCGTGGCGCTGGCTCGACCGCGCGCTTCGCTACCTTAACCAGCTTTCGCCATGGACGTGTTATCGCCCACGGCGGGATACCCGACCGTCGGTGGTCGACTCCCGGTCGATGGTTCGCTGCCCCGGGGCGCTGCAGTAGCGCCCGCGCCGTTGTGACGCCACAAGAGGGCGTTGTTCCCTGCGCCTACCAGAGCGGGATCTCCTGCCCGTGTTCGGACTCCGGGCGGGGCCCGAAGTAGCGCCGCTGCGCTTCGTCGATCGGCACGTCGTTGATGCTGGCTTCGCGGCGCGCCATCAGCCCCGACTCGGTGAACTCCCACAGTTCGTTGCCGTAGCTGCGATACCACTGGCCGGATTGGTCGTGGCACTCGTACTGGAATCGCACCGCGATGCGGTTGCCGGTGAAACTCCACAGGCTCTTGCGCAGCGAGTAGTCGAGTTCGCGCTCCCATTTGCGGGTCAGAAACGCGACGATCTCGTTGCGGCCGACGACATGTTCATCTCGATTTCGCCAGTGCGAATCGACTGTGTAAGCAAGGCTGACGCGCTGCGGATCGCAGCTGTTCCAGGCGTCCTCGGCCGCCTGCACCTTCTGCATCGCGGTTTCGTGGGTGAACGGAGGCAACGGGGGGCGGGATTCACTCATGCCGTCTATCGTGCGCTCCCGCCGGCGCGTTTTCACCGCGGCGTAAGCGTCGCGCTGACGACCGGAAACGCAGCCACTCGACAGGTGTCCTATCGTGACGGGCATGGACTTCGCGATGTCGGCCAAAGCCAGCGATTACCACAAGCGACTGTCCGACTTCATGACCGAGTACGTCTTCCCGGCCGAGGCCGAATACGACAAATATCGCGACGAAGCCGGCCCGCACGACCACACGGTCCCGCCCATCGTCGAGGAGCTCAAAGTCAAGGCCCGGGCGCAGGGCCTGTGGAACCTCTTCCTGCCGGCAGAGTCGGGCCTGACCAACTTGGAATACGCGCCGCTGGCCGAGATCACCGGCTGGAGCCTGGAGATCGCCCCCGAGGCGCTCAACTGCGCGGCACCCGATACCGGCAACATGGAGACGCTGCATCTGTTCGCCACCGAGGAACAGCGCAAGCAATGGCTGGAACCGTTGCTGGCCGGCGAGATCCGCAGCGGCTTCTCGATGACCGAGCCCGCGGTCGCCAGCAGCGACGCCCGCAACATCGAGACCTCCATCGTCCGCGACGGCGGCGACTACGTGATCAATGGCCGCAAATGGTGGACCTCCGGAGCGGCGGACCCGCGCTGCAAGATCCTGATCGTGATGGGCCGCACCAACCCCGAGGCGGCCAGCCACCAGCAGCAGTCGATGGTGCTGGTACCCATCGATACGCCGGGCGTGACGGTGGTCCGCTCGACGTCGGTGTTCGGCTTCCAGGACCAGCCCGGACACTGCGAGATCATCTACGACAACGTCCGGGTGCCCGTCACCAACCTGCTCGGCGAGGAGGGCGGGGGCTTCGCGATCGCCCAGGCACGGCTGGGCCCGGGCCGGATCCACCACTGCATGCGAGCGCTCGGCGGATCCGAACGGGCGCTGGCACTGATGGTGGACCGGGCCTCCAAGCGGGTGGCGTTCGGCCGCCCGCTGGCCGAACAGGGCGTGGTGCGCGAGCAGATTGCCAAGTCCCGCAACGAGATCGATCAGGCCCGGCTGCTCTGCGAGAAGGCCGCATGGACCATCGACCAACACGGCAACAAGGCCGCCCACACGCTGGTCTCACAGATCAAGGCGGTCGCCCCGCAGGTGGCGTGCAACGTCATCGACCGCGCCATCCAGGTGCACGGGGCGGCCGGCGTCAGCGAGGACACGGCGCTGGCCCGGTTATACGCCTGGCACCGAGCCATGCGGCTGTTCGACGGGCCCGACGAGGTGCACATGCGGACCATCGCGCGCGCCGAGCTCGGCAAAGAGAAATCTGCGCTCGCCGCGGCGGTCACCGCACATGACTGAGGCCCTGCGAGAACTGTCCGGCGCGTGGAACTTTCGCGATGTCGCCGACGGTACGCCCGGCCTGCGGCCCGGACGGCTGTTCCGATCTGGCGAGTTGAGCCGGCTGGACGACCAGGGCCGGGATACGTTGCGCGCGTTAAGGATTACCGATGTAGCCGACCTACGCGCGGCAAGGGAGGTCGCCCGCCGCGGCCCGGGAGCGGTGCCCGAGGGCGTCGACATCCATCTGCTGCCCTTCCCCGACCTGGGCGACGAAGCGCCGATCGACGACGACGCTCCGCACGAGACCGCCTTTCGGCGGTTGTTCGAGGGTGATCCCGACCAGTCCGACGAAGAAGTCAACGAGGCCGCCGTCCGGCACATGACCGACGAATACCGGCAGTTCCCCACCCGCAACGGCGCCCAACACGCTGTGCAGCAAGTCTTTTCGTTACTGGCGGCCGGGCGCCCAGTGCTCACGCACTGTTTCGCCGGCAAGGACCGCACCGGCTTCGTGATCGCCACGGTGCTGGAGACGATCGGCGTCGACCGGGACACCATCGTCGCCGACTACCTGCGTAGCAATGCCGCCGTACCGCAGCTACGCGACCACATCTACGAGATGATCCAGCAGCGCTCCGACGTCGACTTGACCCCCGAGGTCGTTACTTTCACCAAAGCCCGGCTGGCCGACGGTGTGCTCGGCGTGCGCCCGGAGTACCTTTCGGCCGCGCGCCAGGCGATCGACGAGCAATTCGGATCGCTGGACGGCTACCTGCGCGATGCAGGCGTCACGCAGGCGGATGTGAACCGCCTGCGCAACGAGCTGCTCGCGTAATCTGCCGGGACCTCAGCCCAGCTTGAAATCGGCCTGCTTTGCCGCGGACAGGTCGGTGATCTCGCCCCACTGCGCGGCGATGTCCTCCACCGTCGGCGGCTTGTCGTAGTTGACGCCCTTGTTCTGGAACAACGCGACGCGCTGCACCTTGCCGCCACCGACCACGAAAACCGAAGCGCTGTTCGGGTTTTCCTCGGTGCACAGGTAGGCCACCACCGGAGCGACGTACTCGGGAGTCAGCTTCTCCAGCACTTCCTTGGGCAGGATGTCTTCAGTCATCCGGGTCGCTGCGATCGGCGCGACCGCGTTGGCGTGGATGTTGTACTTCGCGCCCTCCAGCGCCAGGCTGTTGATCAACCCGACCAGGCCGAGTTTCGCTGCGCCGTAGTTCGTTTGGCCGAAGTTACCGAACAGCCCGCTGGTCGAGGTGGCGACGACGACCCGGCCGAAGCTCTGCTCACGGAAGTGCGGCCATGCGGCACGGATGACGTTGTAGCCGCCGTACAGGTGCACCTTGAGCACCGCGTCCCAGTTCTCGAACGACATCTTGTGGAAGGTGCCGTCGCGCAGGATGCCGGCGTTGCTGACCACGCCATGCACGGCGCCGAATTCGTCCAGTGCGGTCTTGATGATGTTCTCGCCGCCCTGCGGCTCGGCAACGCTGTCGTAGTTGGCGACGGCTTGTCCGCCGGCGTCTTTGATCTCCTTGACCACCTGATCGGCCATGTTGTGGCCGGCGCCGGTGCCGTCGCGGGAACCTCCGAGGTCGTTGACGACGACGCTGGCGCCCTCTTTGGCGAGGGTCAAGGCGTACTCACGGCCCAGTCCTCCACCGGCTCCGGTGACGATGATGACGCGATCCTGCACTCCGGGCATTGGGTTCCTCTCTGCTGTGAAAAACTCGGTCTGGCAACGGTTTCGGCGAAACCAGGGGTCAGAACATCCGGCGGGCCATCTTGAAGGCCCGCTCGGTGTACGGAGGGTAGATGAAGCTCGACAGGTCGGGCCGAGTGGGTTTGGTCAAGACCGACTTGCGGTGACTGAACTCGTCGAAGCCCCACTTGCCGTGATAGGCACCCATTCCCGAAGCGCCCACGCCACCGAACGGCAGCTTGGCCGTGGACACCTGGAAGGCGATGTGGTTGACCAGCATGCCGCCGGCCGGCACCTCCCTGATCACCCGCTCCCGGGTCTCACGGCGCTTGGTGAACAGGTAGGCCGACAGCGGCTTGGGCCGTGAATTCACGAAACTTATTGCCTCGTCCAGGTTTTGGACGGTGATCACCGGAAGGACGGGACCGAAGATCTCGTTTTGCATCAGCGGCCCGTTCGGGTCCGGGTCCACCACGACGGCGGGCTGGATGCGCAAGTTCGACGCGTCGAACGCCCCGCCGACGGTGACCTTGCCGTCGGCGCCGGACAGGTAACCGCTGATCCGGTCGAACTGGCGCTGGTTGACCACCCGCATGCCGTCCGGCTTGTCGGCGGTGAACTTCGTGATGGCGGCACCGATCTTGTCGACGAGTTCATCGCGAATCGTGGCGTCGGCCAACACATAATCGGGTGCGACGCAAGTCTGGCCGGCGTTGAGCAGTTTCATCCACGCGATCCGCTTGGCCGCCACCTCCACGTCGGCGTCGGCCGCGACGATGACCGGGCTCTTGCCGCCGAGTTCCAGCGTGCAGGGAGTCAGGTGCGGCGCCGCGCCCTCGTAGACCTTGCGGCCGATCTCGGTGCCGCCGGTGAACAGCACGCGGTCCAGGCCCTGCGCGATGAGCTCCTGGCTCGTCGCGCCGTCGCCCTCGATCACCGCGACGGCGTCGTTGTCGAGGTATTTCGGAACCAGCTCGGCCATCAAGTGAGCGGACGCCGCGGCGATCTCGGATGGTTTGAGGATGACGGCGTTTCCGGCGGCGAGCGCTCCGACCGCGGGGCCCAGCGTGAGGTAGAAGGGGTAGTTCCACGCGCCGATGATCAGCACGGTGCCGTAGGGCTCGTACTGGATCCAGCCGCGGCCGGGCAGCTGCGGCATCTCCAGCAGTTGATACTTGCGACGCGTCCACCTGCGCACCCGCTTGGCGGCGTACTTGGCTTCGCCGGCGGTGGTGGCGATGTCGGCGATATAGGCCTCAAACGGGCTGCGGTCCAGGTCTTCGGCGAGAGCTGCGGCAATCGCGGCCTCGTTCTCTTCCATCAGCTTCTGCAGTTGCAGCAGTTGCCGCTTGCGCCATTCGATGTCGCGGGTGCGTCCGGTGGCGAAGGTCTGACGCAGCCGGGCGACGGTGGCAGGGATGTCGGCCGTTGCGGTCCCGTTCTTGGGGTCCTTGGAAAGCGATGTCTTCGATGCAACCGATTCGGTGGTCATCATTGTCCTTCCCGAGCAGAGTCCCGCTGCGTGGCGGGCGGCGGCTCATCGGTGATAACCGCGATACTAACCATCCGGTTGGGAGAGCAGTCGAAAGGATCCGGCTCAGCGCCGTCCCCCGACGAGTCGCGGCGTCCCGGACCCGGGCACGCCTGCGCGGTTACTTGACGCAGGGAACGTTGCCCGCCGTCATCTGGCTGAGGTCGGTTGGCGCCGGAGCGCGATCTCCGGTGCCGGTGGCGGCCACCGCATTCACCTCGCCGGACCCAGACGGATCGGTCGTGGCGCCGGGATGGGCGAGGTAGTCCGCCGCGGGAAACCGCGTTCCCACGGTCAGCCGCACCGTGCCGGACGCCAGCGTGCTGTTCGCCGTCGCCGGCACGTGCAGTTGGTCGGACAGGAACTGCGCGCCCTGCTCGGCCCCTTGGCCGTATTCGATGCTGCTGTCGTCGGCGGAGACCGCCGCGGTGGTGGCGCTGCCGCGGGTGAAGCCGCGGCCGGCGAAGGCTTCCTCGAGGGCGGCGGCGAGTCCGTCACGTGAGGTGGCGTTGACGACGTCGAGGATCACCGGTTCGGTCAGCGGAGGCGGCGGTGACTCGGTGGTCGGTGCTGCGGCCCCGACCGCGGCCGGGGTGTCCGACATGAAGCGCTCGTTGACGATGCGCCGGATGGTCGGGAGATCGACCTGGTTGATGTCGGATCCGTTGGCGTCTTTGCCGAAGCCGGCGATCGGCAACGTGTAGAGCGACAGCCGCCGCTCGCTCAATTGCGAAGCCCGCGAGGCGAATTCCATGATGTCCAGCCCGTCGTCGACGGCGACGTTGTCGCGGGCGACCTGCAGCAGTTTGCGCAGCCCGCTCACGCTGGACACCACCCCGCCGCTGCGCGCCGCGTTGACCAGGGACACCAGGAAGGCCTGCTGTCGCCTGGTGCGGTCGAAATCGGTGAAGGATCCATCGTTTTCATCGCGCCGCTGCCGCACGAAGGCCATCGCGTCCGCGGCGTCGATGCGCTGCACCCCCTGGTGGAAGTCCGCACCCGAATAGCTGTCCCGGGTATCGGCGGCCAGACACACCGTGATCGGCTCGACGGCCTTGGCGATTTGGTAGAACGCGCCCAGCGTGACCTCGACGAAGTGGTCGATCGAGATACCCAGAAAGTCCTTCACGGCATCGATTTCGGCCTTGCGGCCGGCCTCGCGGGCGGTCTGCTCGCGAGCCGCCAAGTTGGTGGCGCCCGCCCCGACCGAATTTCCCGCTGCCTGCGAATTCAGCGACTGCTGATAGGCCAGCCCGTACGCCTCCTTGATCTTTCCCGCACAGACCGATCCCGGGCAGCCCGGCAATTCCGCGTAGTCGTCCCGCGGAATCGAGATCGCGGTAAGCGGCCCGTCACCGTCCGAAATATGCACGACGATAAGCACATTGGCGTTGTAGCCGCCCGAACTTTCGTCACCGGCGTGCAACGCCTCATACATCTCCTGCGGTAGCGGCTGACCGTTTTGATCCAACCGGCTGTCCAGTCCCATCAGCAGGATGTTCTGATTGCCGTCTAGCGTCGTCGCCGCATTCGGTAGCGCGTGGGAGATGATGATCCTGCCCAGGGCGGTGTGGTAACCCGTCCAGCCGACACCAGTGATGGCCATGACGAACGCCGAAGCGATGCTGGCGACCGCCCGTCCTTTCAACAGCACCCAGCGGTGCGATCGATCGGCTCCACCGCTGCCCATAATGAGTGCACATTGTCCCCGATGACCTGGCGAATTCCCGGTAACCGCAACCGCGAGCCAGCGCGCAACGTGCCGGGTTAGGACACTGGGCGACGTGGGCCGGGAGTGCTCAGGGCTTGGTTGCCGTCACGAAGCTGTTGGTGAACGGCCGGGCATCCGGTTCCAGGGCACGGCCCACTCGTAGCCCCTCATCCCGCGCACTCACCGTGGTCGTGGTCCAGCCATGCGCGTTGAACCACTCGGCACAGTCGGGGCGGCCTTCGTCTTCGAACCAGAGGTCAAACGGGTTGAACGAGGTGTCCAGCCCGCGCGCTTCGCGCTTGGCCCGCCGTTGCTGCCATTTCTGCTCGGCCTCGCGGCGCTGTTCCGCGTCAATCCCGAAGTTCTCGACGGCCACCCGGCTGCCCGGCCCGCTCAGCTCGTCGATCGAGACGAACAAAGCTTCCTGCGCCGACGCCGGCAGGAACGGCAGTAGTCCTTCGGCGAGCCACGCCGTCGGCCGTCCGGTGTCAAAGCCGGCGGCGCGCAACGCCTGCGGCCAGTCATCGCGCAGATCGATGGGCACCGGGCGGCGGTCAGCGGTGGGTGTGGCGCCGTGGCCGGCGAGCGTCTCGCCCTTGTACTCGAGCACCTTCGGCAGATCGATCTCGTATACGACGGTGCCGGCCGGCCAGTCCAGCCGGTAGGCGCGTGAATCCAGGCCGGCGGCCACGATCACGACCTGGCGCACACCCGCGTCCGCGGCGCCGGTGAAGTACGCATCGAAGAAGTGGGTACGCACCGCCTGGTAATTGATCATGTGGCGGGCGTCGGGGGCGCCATCCTCGGGGTCGTCGTCCGGCTCGCCGGCCCACCACGCGGCCACCTGCTCGCGAACTCCTTCGAGTTCGGGCGTGGAAACCAGCGGCTCGGCGAACTGATCCCGGATGAGCGGATCGGCGCTGGCCGTCTCGGCGGCTCGGGCCAGCGCGACCATCACCGCGGTCGCCCCGACGCTGGTGGCGATATCCCAGGAGTCGTCCGCGGTGCGTGCCATTACAACCGCTCGGCGACGACGAAGTCGGAGAATGCGTCCTTGTCGTCGGCCAGCGGGACGTTCTCGATCCAGCGTCCCAGCCGGCGCATCGCGGCCGTCGAGTGCTCGGCCGTGGCACGCCAACCGTGCTGGTTGAGCCACTCGGTGACGTCGGCGCGATGGTCGTCGCGATACATCAGCTCACCAACGTCGACGGTCTGCTCCATGCCGATCTCGTCGGCCACCTTCTTGAACCGTTCCCGCATCTGCTGGCGCCGCTCGTCGGCGTGGTTGGGTGCGGTCTCCGCCGAGACCCGGCTTCCGGCCGGACTCAGCTCGCCGATCAAGGTGAACAGCCGGTCCTGAGCCTCGGCCGGCAGGTACATCAGCAAGCCCTCGGCCAGCCAGGCGGTGCGCTGTGTCGGGTCGAAGCCGGCGGCACGCAGCGCGGCCGGCCAGTCCTGGCGCAGGTCGATTGCCACCTCGCGGCGATCGGCCGTAGGTTTCACGCCGTTTTCCGCCAACGTGGTCGATTTGTAGGCCAGCACCTCAGGCTGGTCGATTTCGTAGACGGTGGTGCCAGCCGGCCAGTCCAGCCGGTACGCGCGCGAATCCAAACCGGACGCCAGGATCACGATCTGGCGGATACCGGCGGCGACGGCGTCGGTGAAAAAGGTATCGAAGAAGTGCGTCCGCACCGCTTGGTAGCCGCGCATGTGGTGCAGGTGCGCCGCGGAATCTTCGTCGAGGGCTTCGACCTTGGCCGCGACCTCCGGGTCGAGCATGGCCTCCCACAAGACGCCGGCGCCGGCGTTGCTCACCAGCAGCCGGGCGTACGGGTCGCGGATCAGCGGGTCGGGCCGCTCGGTCTCGACGGCGCGGGCAGCGGCCACCATCACCGCGGTGGTGCCGACGCTGCTCTTGATGTCCCAGGTGTCATCGTGGGTGCGCAGTGAACTCATGGCAATGCTCCTCGGCTCGATCCTTGGTCAGGCAGTGGGCTGGCCCAGACGCGCCCGCAACAGTGTGCTGCGGACCGCCTCGTCGGACAGATCGTCGGGTACCGGACGGCCCAACCGGGCCATCTCGTCGCGGTTGCTCACGCTGCGCACCTGCCAGCCGTGGTCGGCCAGCCACGCCGCGGCATCCGAACGATCCGGCTCGTGGTAGGTCAGCGCCTGGACGTTGACATCCAGGCCGAGCCGTTCCCGCATCCGCAACCAGCGCTGCGAATTGCTCCGGGAGTTCATGCCGAACATCTCGATCGCGACCTGGCTGTCGGGCGCGCTGAGCGCGGTGAACATCTCGAAAAGCCGGTCCTGGGCGTCACTGGGCAGGTACGGGAGCAGTCCTTCGGCCAGCCAGGCGGTGGGTTGGGCGCGGTTGAATCCGGCGGCGGTCAGGGTTGCGGGCCAGTCGTCGCGCAGGTCCACCGGGACGGGGTGCCGGATCGCCGACGGCACGGCCCCGTGCTGCTGCAGGAGTCCGGTCTTGTACTCGAGCACTTGAGGCTGATCGATCTCGTAGACCGTGGTGCCGGCCGGCCAGGCCAACCGGTAAGCCCGGGAGTCGAGCCCGGCGGCCAAAATCACCACCTGGCGAATCCCGGCGCCGACGGCGTCCGCGAAATACTCGTCGAAAAAATGTGTGCGCACGGCCTGGTAGTCGATGCCGCATCGGTGCGCGCGCTGTCCGTGCTGATCGCCGTCCAGCCAGCCGAGTTCCGGGTCGGCCAGTCGTGCCCACGCCGGACCGGCCGAGGACACCAGCAACCGCGCGAAGTCGTCACGGATCAGCGGATCGGGCCCGGCGGTTTCCGCCGCACGCGACGCGGCGACGCCCAGCGCGGTGGCGCCGACAAGTTCAGTGATGGTCCAGCTGTCGCCGGCAGACCGTACGGAAGGCGGTAACGAGGCATCCAGATCAGTCATATCCCGTCCATGGTACCGGGATAAGTTAGTTAGCCTATACGCTTTGTGTGCAACTTCACTGCCGCTGTTTGTCCTGGATCTCGGGCTGTTGGAGCGCTCCTTCCAGAAGTTGGCGCATCACTCCGACGAGCGCTAACAGGCCCTCCGGGCTCTGGACGTAGCCCGCATAGAGCCCCACCCCGCAGACCAACACGAGCAGCGATTCGGCTAATGCCGACGCCTCGAACCCGGCGATGATTTCACCGCGCTCAATCGCGGCGTTGATGATGCGCAGCAGAAAATCCCGACTGAGCCGTATGGAATCGTTTTCGGTTCCGGCCAAATCCGGATGGCGCTGCGATTCGAGCACGCCGCTGATTAAAAAAGCGGATCCGGCGGGGTTCTTGGAATTGGCTTTCGTGGCTTCGGAGATGAATGCCGTCAACTGCCCCGCCAGGGTGGTCTCGCGTTCTGCCTGTTTGATACCGGCCCCGATGACGGTTTCGTTGGTGTCGGCCAGAACTTCCCGATAAAGCGTCCGCTTGCTCGAGAAGTAGTGATTGATCGCAGGACGGGTCAGGTCGGCGCGCGCCGCGATGGCCTGAAACGTCGCGCCGTCGTAGCCACGTTCGCTGAAGACCAGACGGGCAGCCTGGATGATCCTCTGCCGTGTCTCGTCGGCCTTCGCCGCAGGTGGACGCCCCGGCCTGCGGTTCCCCCGTGGAAGCATTGCTAAAGTGTGCCACCGCCGTGGTGCGGCATTAGCGCATTCGGCGGAATGCTGCCAAATTTTCCGGCTTGGTAGTCCTCTAGCGCCTCGATCAATTCCGCCCGGCTGTTCATCACGAAAGGCCCGTAGTGGAATACCGGTTCGCGAATCGGCCGGCCGCCCAGCAACAGCACATCAATGGCTTCGCGAACCGGGGTGTGGTCCGAATCGTGCAACCGTCCGGCTCCCACGGTGATCCGATCGCCGGGCCCCAGTACGGCCAGCTGTCCCTGGTGGATCGGGTGGGCGACCGGCCCGATGTAGCCACTGCCGGACAACACGTAGACCAGGGCGTTGAAGTCGCGCTGCCAGGGGATGTTGAGCCGCGCCCCGTTCTCGATCGTCGCGTGGGCGAGGGTGATCGGGGTGTGGGTGACACCGGGCCCCCGGTGGCCGTCGATCTCGCCGGCGATGATGCGTATCAGCGCTCCGCCGTCATCGGATGCCAGTAACGCGGCGTCGCCGCCTGCGATGGCCTGATAGCGCGGGGGTGCGAACTTGTCTTTCTTCGGCAGGTTCACCCACAACTGGACGCCGTGAAAGAGTCCACCGCTGTCGACCAGTTCGGCCGGCGGCGTCTCGATGTGCAAAATGCCCGAACCGGCAGTCATCCATTGCGTCGCGCCGTCGGTGATCAGGCCGCCACCGCCATGTGAGTCTTGATGTTCGAACTTGCCGTCCAGCATGTAGGTCACGGTTTCGAAGCCGCGATGCGGGTGCCAGTCGGTGCCCCGCGGCTCTCCGGGCTGGTAGTCGACCTCGCCCATCTGGTCCATGTGCACGAAGGGATCCAGCGCGGCCGTGCTGACTCCCGCGAAGGCGCGCACGACGGGGAAACCTTCGCCCTCGTAGCCACGAGGGCCGGTGGTGATTGACCGGACCGGTCGCTCGGTGTCGGCTGGCCCGGGATTGCCGACTCGCGGCAACGTCAGCGTGTTAGCGGTAACCGCAGGCATCTGACCTCCTTATATGGTCGAATGCCTATATAACCGGACTGAAGTCCAGTTATTCCCCCTCGCCGGCGCGGTGTGACAGCAGCGCATTCGCCCCCGGCACGAAGACGGCGGGGGCGAATGCGTCAAATGGACGGAGCCTGGTTCCTCAGGAATTGGTGCGTGCGGTCTTGGCGGCACTCTTTTCGGTGCTCTTGCCCGAGTGGGCCAGTTTCCCGCCGGCGCTTTCCAGATGGGCCCGGACGAACCACTGGAACTTTTCCAGCTGCCCGGCCTGGCCGATCAACATGTCCTGTGTCACCTGATCGAGTTCATCTGTTTCGTCGATGTATTGGCGGATGTCCTCGATGACGCCGGTGTACACAAGGTCCAGCGCTGCCAGGTGCGCCTGGACCGTGTCCCGGCCAACCGAGTAGTCATCCCACGAGCGATCCTTGATGATGGCGCCTGGCGTGCCCTGCGGCGACGAACCAAGGGCCGCAATGCGTTCGGCCACGTCGTCGGCAAATCCGCGAACCGCGTCGACTTGCGGGTCGATCATCTCGTGCACACCAATGAAGTTCGGGCCCACCACGTTCCAGTGAATGTGCTTGAGCGTCAGGTGAAGATCGTTGTAGGTGCTCAGTTGCTTTTGCAGCAACTCGGTTAGCCGCGACGCCTGCTTATCCGTCAATCCCGGAATTGTGAACTGAGTCATCGCTTTTTTCCTAGCTTCCTTCCATGGGGTTCGCACACGGTTACTGCTTCGTGGGGTACCCGATGACCAAGCTGAAAAACGCGGCGGATCAAAGCGAGTGGATTTGCTGTACCGGAAGGCGGGGTCCGCGGCGAGGCTCGTACGCAAGTCCGCTGGCTTCGAGCAGCCGGACCACACGCTGGCGGTGCGGGCGCATCGGCTCGAGCAATTCGAGCATGCCCGCGTCATCCACGGGCCGACCCAGCAACGTCCAGCCGACCATCTTGGGAATGTGGTAGTCGCCGAGTGACACCGCGTCGGCGTCGCCGAAGGCTCGTTGCGCCGTCTCGGCGGCGGTCCACTCCCCCACGCCGGGCAAGGACATCAGCGCCTCACGCGCCCGCGAAGCCGGCCATGAAACCAGCCGCTCCAGTGAGGAGGCCCGGCGCGCGCAGGTCACCACCGCCTGTGCCCGTCTCGGGTCGACGTTGGCGCGATGGAACTCCCACGACGGGATGTTGCGCCAGACCTGCGCGGCCGGCATGACCCGCATCCCATCCGGTGCCGGTCCCGGTGCCGGTGTCCCGTACTTCGTCACCAGCA
>NZ_LZKU01000065.1 GCF_001672975.1 Mycobacterium sp. 1465703.0 | reverse complement strand
GGCTGCGCACCTCGTCGAGGAACCGGCGGTTGATCTCGTAGATGATCTCCAGATGGCGCGGCAGCGACTCGGCGAACATTTCCAGCGGCCAGGTCTCGAGCGCCTCGGGGAGCAGGGTGTGGTTGGTGTATCCGAACGTCGCGACGGTGATATCCCACGCCTCGTCCCAGTCCAGCTCGCGTTCGTCGACCAGCAACCGCATCAGCTCGGCGACCCCGATCGACGGATGAGTGTCGTTGAGCTGCAATGCAAACCGCTGCGGCAGCTCCTTCACGGACACGTCGGCGAGGTCGTCCATGATGTGTAGCACGTGCTGCAGCGAGCAGGACACGAAGAAGTACTGCTGCAGCAGGCGCAACCGCTTGCCGGCCTCGGGCTCGTCATTGGGGTACAGCACCTTGGTGACCGTCTCGGACGTGACCTCGTCCTCGACCGCCTTGTAGTAGTCACCGGTGTTGAAGGCATCCAAAGCAAATGACTTGACGGCCCGCGCGCTCCACAACGTCAGCACGTTGCAGGTGTTCACGCCGTAGCCCTGGATGGGTGTGTCGTAGGCGGTGCCTTTCAGCTGCCGTCCCGGCACCCAGCGGACGCGATCGCGGCCGTTGTCGTCGGCGTAGTGCTCGGCGTAGCCGCCCCACTTGACCAGGAA
>NZ_LZKU01000064.1 GCF_001672975.1 Mycobacterium sp. 1465703.0 | reverse complement strand
GCGATCAGCCTTGAGCTCCTGACTGCCCGCGGGGGACACACGAGACTAACCCCGGCTGGGCTTGTCCTGCGGACGGATGCTTATTGAAGAAAGGAATCGTCAATACCTATGGGTCGGGCGCGGAGATGATGTAACTCGAATGCTCAGGCCCGACGAGGTGGCCGATCGACCAGCACCCGCTGTACGTCTCGCCACTGAACGACACGAATCTGATGCCCGGTTTGCACGCCAGTGACCGGGTCGACATCGAAACCGACCGAACAAGGTGGTGGTATCGAGTAATTGTGACGCGGCCAGCACCGACAAGGATTCGACAGTGCCGGCCCCTCCACACAGCGCTGCCAAACGACTACCCGCGGCGAAGGCCGCGGCAGCCGGATAGGGCGGCTCAGTACCGTTCGTGTCCCGGTAACGGTGGCTGAACCATTCGCTGTTGGGTCCGTCCGCAGGACAAGCCCAGCCGGGGTTAGTCTCGTGTGTCCCCCGCGGGCAGTCAGGAGCTCAAGGCTGATCGCAGGTGATCGGCGGTATATTTGCTTTCAGTGAACGACAAAATCGACAACCGTCGCCCGCAAACCTCAAACGAAGAGAGCCATCAGGGCCGCACGTGGCAGGAACGAGCAATCGAGCGTCGCCTAGGCGATGCGCGGGCTTTAGCGGTTGCTCGTAGCACACGGTTTATGGCGACGGCGCTAGAGCTGGTCCAAGAATCCGGGCAAGCTAGTTTCACGTTACAAACACTGGCCGATCGTGCGAACCTCAGCGTGAGGACGTTCTATCAGCACTTCGCTGGCAAAGACGAACTTCTGTTGGCCTTATACGAAGATGTCACTGCTCAATTCACCGAGGCGATAAGGGAGAAAGTCGACGCAGCAGAAGGCCCGATGGGTCAGCTGGAGGCTTGGTGCAGAGGAGTGCTGTCCCGTCCGGGCTCATCGCAAGAAGTAGGCGGTCGCCTTGTTCTTATCTATAACTTGAGCCTCGAACTGGACAATCCGGAAGCGTTTGCGAAGGTATGGGAACCGCACCGCAAGTTGTTGACAGAAATCTTGACTGCATGTTCGCAAGCGGGCCTCATTCGAAACGACCTCACCGTGAAGCAACTGACGTCACTATTGGGCTCTACCCTCACTTCTCTAGGCCAGTACAACGCGTTGCACGGTGGGATGGACCAGACTGGCCTGACCGAAGAGGTCGTGTGGTCTTACTGTCGCCAAGCAATCCTGCCCTCGACGGCCGACGACAAAAAGTCGACAAGAGGTTAGGAGCACTGCCGGGCTCTGTCACCAAGCGCTACCGGTGCTTCATTAGACTCATATGACCGACAGCCGCGCCGCGGCGAGATCTCGAAGCTCGTTGGACTTGATCTTGTTGCTGCCCGTCAGGGCAATTTCTGCTTCGCAGAAAAAGAGTACGTGGCGCGGCACCTTGTAGCTTGCCAACTGTTCTCGCAAGTATTTGCGGATCTCGTCGGCTTCGACGCTGGCTCCGTCGTGCGGCACCACACATGCGACAACGATTTCGCCGAGCGTGTCATGCGGCAGGCCAACAGTTTTGGTCAGCTTCACCGCAGGATGCTTCGCCAGCACATCGTCGACTTCCAGCGGTGAGACGTTCGCGCCGCCCGTCTTGATGATCTCGGTAAGCCGGCCTTCCCAAAACAGACGGCCGGCGGAGTCGAGATACCCGCCGTCACCGGTGTGGAAGAATCCGTCCGCGTCGAGCGTCTCGTCCAGCGGTGTGCCCAAGTAGCCCAGCATCAGTGTGGGTCCCTTTACACAGATCTCGCCGCTTTCGTACCGCGAAACCACCTGTCCGGTCAGTGGATTCACAATCTTGACCGTCACACCCGGCAAAGGCCCTCCCAAGCTTTCGGCGTGGGCCTCAGGCGATGCGTCGACGTCAAATGCCGTTGAAAATGTGAATGTTTCGGTGTTGCCGTAGGCGTGAGATGGAAAGGACAGTTCGGCGGAGACCGTCGGATGACGTGCGATCGGCGTCTTTAAGTCGGCGAACCGCATTCTGCTCAAGTCCACCTGGAGCCAGTTGGGTACGCCTTCGATTTGCGCCCACTGATGTGGCCAGGCAAACGGGTAGTTCACGCGCTCCGCGACCATCAGTTCAAGCGCATCGGCGGCGTCAAAGGTTGGTTGCAGTACCAGCGACCCTCCGGCGGCGAGCGTGGCGCCAAGTGACATTACGAAATTGCCGGACCAGAAGAAGCCGTTCGCCGACCAGCAACGGACGTTGTCGTCGGGGCTGAACCTGCACATCCTTCTGAAGCGCCACATTTGGACGGCTACGCCCCGGTGGGAGCTCATGATGCCCTTGGGTTTGCTTGTGGATCCTGACGAGAAGAACACCGCCGCCGCATCACTCGGGCGCACGGCTTCAGCGGTCGCCTCTATCAATCCGCGTGGTACGCCGTGACCACGGGCTAGGAAAGAGTCCCATGAGTCGACGCCGGGCGGCGCTTCTCCGACCGTTGCGAGATGACGAAGGAACGGGAACCTGTCGGACTGCAGCGCTCCTGGAGCCATCGTGCAAATCGCGGGCTCAAGCTCGAACAGGACTTTCGCAAAGTCTGTCTTCAGCACACTGCGTTCAAACAGCAGCATCGCTGCGCTTGACGACTTGAGGAAGTATCCGAGCTCCGAGGCGGTCGAGAACGTGCTAAGTGTCACGGCCACCCCACCTGCGAGCGAGACGCCGAAGACAGCCGAAATCCACTCGGGACGGTTGGTCATCAAGACGCCGACCCGAGTGTCTTTGCCAACGCCACAGGCACGCAACGCGCATGCCACTTCAACCGCTCTCTCCCACAGCTCGGAGTAACTCCAACGTATTTCGCCTTCGGCAGTGCGCAAGACGAGTGCTTCTCGGTCGCCGTAGGTCGATGTCACGTCGCGCAGAAAGCCCGGAAGCGTGAGCGTGCCAAGCCCCGGCTCTTCACTCAGCGGCGGCCCATATGCGATTGAAAGTGATTTCACAGCAACAGATTCATGGAGTACGGGCCTCTTTACACCGGTAGCTCGACTTCAGCCGTGCAGGCAACGAGTTCCTCGTCATTCTGGTTGCTGAGGCGCAGCTTGACCTGGACGAGTGGCACTCCCCACGCGGACTCCGCTTCCTTGCCGACGACCTCGGCGTCGAAGTACGTGACGTCGCCCTCGAACGCGGGTCCGCGGAAGTCGGCCTTGCTGTGCCGGACCATTCCGTCATTGCCGGCCCAGTAGGCGAGATAATCGGTGCACCAGGCACCCATCGTTGCGCCGTAACCATAGGCACGCGCCATTCCTACCTCGGTGGCCCGGTCGGCGTCGATATGACCACGTGACGGGCCGAGATAGAGTCCGTCGCGCTTGCGGGGATCGACCTTCGCGTCTTCCTCGTCGAACGCAAAATCCTTGCCAAAACCAGGATCCTGATGGACCCACGGATCGTCGACGTCGACCGGTGCAACCCACCGGAATGCGCCCCAGATATTGAAGAGGAAGGCTCGGTATTCGGTGGTGAAGCTAGCGATGCTGTGCGGACCGATCACCCGCCGCGGCAGAGTGTCACCCACCTTGACCTCGTCAAAGTGTGGCGAGATGCCCATCCGGTTCGATTCCAGCCAGTCTCGACGGAGTCTTTCCACTTCTTCCAGCTCGAGCTGTGTCCATCGCTTGATGTCGCCGAGCTGGCTTTCGAACATCCCGCGTTTCCGCGCCTCTTCGTAGAGATAGCGGATCCCCGTCGATCGTTCGCGTGCTACCAGGACGCCGTTCTGGTTGGTATGGGTGGTATCTCCGCGCGAAAACATAGTGGGCCCAGCGAATTTGGTCTCCACAACCTTGTAGTCGTGGAACCGCCGATACTGGAACAGTTGGTCGCCGGGCCGGACGGGGCATCCGTAGAACCACCATTCCTCGCCCCCAAAGATCAGGTGGCTGTTCGGAATGTGCCCTACACATGCGGGTCCCGCGCCGTGCCCGTAGTCGAGGGCAACCGCGATCGACTGCGGTGCGATGATGCCCCCGAACTTGGACGCACGCGCGAATTCCTCATCCCAATGGATCGGATTCGGATAGTCCATCGCCATCACCCAACGACGAATGTCGGAGGAACTACAGGGATCCCACAACTGGCCGCCGCCAACGGGTTTGCCGACCCGGTGGTCGACATCGGACAGATCTAGCTCGAGCCGCGGCGAAGTGGGACCTGTTGTGGTCGATTCCTTGACCATAGTGTGCTCCTGCTCAAGCGATGGACGATGACGACGACGCGGGCCCATAACTTTCCTCGCCCCGCTGGGTACCGCGGGGAAGTCCGCAGCGCCTGCGGGGGCTACATCGCCCTCCACCACGAACGGCGGACGGGGGCGCATACGACTTATCGACTGCCTAGTTGGATGGTGGGTTCCTTCTTCCGGGCGTCATTGACGCCAAGATTCGCTCACTCCCGATGTTCTATGTTGCGCATCTTGATTGTCAAGATCTGCCAATCTAGAGTTGCGTGATAAGAGAACGATATTCTCGCTTGGCATCCTTGGACAAGATGGGACCCATTTGCTTCTCGAGCTCGACGATGACCAGCGTCTTTGGCGCGAAACAGTCCGCGGGGCGGTGACCAAACAGTGCCCACCGTCCCTTGTCCGGACGATCGCTGAGGGCGGCCCCGACGCCGGCGACCTATGGCAGTGGTACATCGACCAAGGCTGGACAGAGCTCACCGGCACTGAAAGCTTGGTCGAGCTCACGCTTCTGCTCGAAGAACTCGGGCGCGCGAGTGATCCGACGCCTTTCCTGGCCACAACGACCCAGTTCGCACCTTTGGCCGGCGACCGGGTCGCGCAAGATGCCGCCGGCGCCGCCGTGTACAGCGGTGTCACGGCATGCAGGGTTCGTCGCGGTTGGGTTCTCGAAGGTGCCGCTCGTTACGTCCTCGACGCCGACCGTGCCGACCAACTCGCTGTGGTTACTCCCGCCGGTGTCTTCGTTGTCGAGCCGAAAGCCGTGATGTCTTGTCGGGTCGCAGCAATCGATCCCGTGCTGCACGTGGCGGACCTACGGTTCAACGAAGTGCATGTCGCCGATGAGAACCGCATCGCCTCGGACACCGATCGGGCCTGGCAAATTGCGCTGACCGGAATGGCGATCACCATCGTCGGCGCGTGTCAGCGCATAGTCGACTTGGTTCTGGAACACCTTAAGCAGCGCTACCAGTTCGGGGTACCGATCGGGTCGTTTCAAGCGCTCCAGCACAAGGCCGCGGACATGCATGTGGCGATCGAGCGGGCGCGAGCATTGTCATACCTCGCGGCGCTCACCATCGCCGCTGACGATCCGCGTCGCCGCCTTTTCGCGGCGATGGCGAAAGCTGCAGCGGGGGACGCACAGTCGCTTGTCGTCCAGCACGGTTTGCAGTGCTTTGGCGCTATGGGGTTCACATGGGAAAACGACCTGCAATTCGCCATCAAACGCGCGAAGGCGGGGGAACTGATGCTCGGCGACGCCTCAGAGCATCGCGCGCTCATCGCCAGGGAGTATCGTGCAGCTGACTTTTGATCAGGATGTCGAAGCGTTCCGAGCAGAGTTCGCCGCATTTCTCGACGACAATCTTCCGACCGAAGCCGAAACATTCGAACGCCCGCGGTCGGTCTCGCACATGCCGCCCTGGGCCAGGAAGTGGCAGCGCCTGCTGTTTGACAACGGCTGGCTACTCCCCGCACAGCCCCCCGAGTTCGGGGGACGCAACGCGAGTGTGCTTCAGCAATTCGTCCACTTAGAAGAACTGTGTCGGCGACGCATCTATCACAGCTTCAACCCGCAGGGCGTCAATATTGTTGCGGCATCGTTGATCACATTCGGCACCCCCGAGCAGCAACAGCGCTGGGCGGTTCCGGTACTTCGCGCCGAAATGACAGCTTCGCTCGGAATGAGTGAGCCCAGCGCGGGTTCCGATCTCGCATCCCTGCGAACGCGCGCTGTCCGAGACGGTGACGAATTCATAATCAACGGCCAGAAAGTGTGGACATCTGGCGCACACGATGCCGATTTCCTGCTGGCTTTCGTTCGCACCGACCAGGATGCCCCCAAGCACAAGGGAATTTCGGCACTGATAATTCCGACGAGCGCCGAAGGCGTGGTGTGTCGTCCCTTCGCGGACATCGCCAGTCAGGACAACCTCGACTTCAACGAGGTGTTCTTCACCGATGTCCGAGTTCCGGCGGAGAACCTCGTGGGAGGGTTGAACCAGGGATGGTCAGTGGCCAACGGGTCACTGGGACACGAGCGCACGATGATGTGGGTGATGCTTGCCGACCGGATCGACAACCTCATCGCCGACTGCCGGCCCCGCACCGAAGTTGAACGTGATCGGTTCGCGTCCACAGTCATCGATTACCACGCCCTTCGGGCGATTGGATCGGCGGCATTAGCTCGCGACGCCCGAGGAGAGATCGACACCTGGTCCGTTTCTGTGCTCAAGCTTCTCGGCTCTGAAGCCGAAATGCGCGCTGCCGACCTTGCGCTGCGCACAGCGGGTATCGACGGTCTGCGGCACCCGGTAACCGAGCGATACCAACATATGAACCCCGACGAGTACTTCGCGAGCAGATTCGAGCGGTACACCCGCGGGATCGCGGCCACTATCGCCGGAGGCACATCGGAGATTCAGCGGAACATCATCGCGCAAAGAGTACTCGGTCTTCCACGTAGCTAACTGAGGCAGATAGGAGAACAGGTATTGCCTGAAGCGCACTGGGCCGCGATGACCTGCGTCAAGGTGGAACGGCGCGCGCGCATCGTGACGGTTCGGCTGAATCGGCCCGAGAAGATGAACGCGATCAACAGCATCATGGAGAACGAGTTCTACGCCGTCCTCGCGGACTGTGATCGCATGGCCGATGTCAGATGCGTCGTGCTCACTGCTGAGGGGCCAAACTTCTCATCGGGTCACGATGTCCAACAAGTGGCCGCCGAGACCATCGGCGGTCACGAGCCCGCGACCATCGAAGACAAGTACTGGGTCCACACGGGAGACCTTCTTCCGCCCTGGCGTTTCTCCAAGGGTTTAGTCGTGGCGACGAAAGGTTATGTGGGACCGCACGCCAACACGTTTCTGCTGGCGGCTGACGTGGTGATCGCAGCCGAGAACTCGCGGTTCAGTTGGGAGGAATCTCGGGTCGGGGTCGGGGCGCCCTACGGTCCCTATGCGTTGATGCCGTTTCATTTTCCCATCCGAGTTATGAAGCAGCTGTGGATGACCGGGGGCTGGATGGATGCGGAAACGGCCCGACAACTGTTCTACGTCAACCGGGTCGTCGAACTGGGCCAGGAAGAAGAGACAGCACTGCGCTTTGCCGAGCAGATCGCACGCATGGAAATTGGTGACCTGGTGGCGAACAAGCGCGGAACGCATCGCCTCTACGAAGCGGCGGGGCTTTCAGCGATGGTTGACGTCGGCCGAGACCCATATGTGCCCAGCGCTGAGGCCGCAGTGGCCAAGGAACATCACCTACGGCTGATCCATGAAAAGGGTGTGCGGGCCGCCGTGCGCGAGCGCGATACCGGTTGGGATGACGAGGTCAGCAAAGTGTGAGCTCGCTGCGCGGAGAACATGTTCCGATTTTGAGAAGCCAAAGACGGACCGAAACGAGGAAGAGATGCCAGACGCCGAAGCGATCAATGCGGCGATCAACGCGCACTGCCAGACTCTCAGCGATCACGATAAAGATGGCTGGCTCGCTCTATGGGCGGACGACGCCGTCCTGGAAGATCCTGTGGGAGTGGATACGTTTCGCGGCATTGAGACCATAGGAACGACCTTCTGGAAGATGGTCGAGGATCTCAGTCCGATGAAGCTGTGGCTTGAGCGCGAAGTGATCGTGTGCGGCAATGAGGCCATTGCCATTCTGCACGGCGTAGTGACTCGCGAAGGTGCGATGCAGCATGTCGGCCCCCTCGTGGATCACTTCACGTTCAATCAAGAAGGCAAGATCACGATGATGCGGGCCTTCTGGAAATACGCGTGAAGCGCGCAATGCCGACTTCTGACTTGCGTTCTCGAGAGACGCTGCCCGCCATCGTGAATCGCATGGCCGAAGCAGATCCCCATCGGCAGTTCCTGCATACGGTGGACGGCGCATCGGCAACCTGGGAACAGCTCCAAGAGGCGATGATCCTCTGGGCGGCACGCTTCTTCGCGCTGGACGTGAAGACGGGTGACGTGGTCGTCACCCTCCTCGACGCGGGCGTCGAATCGTTAGTCGTATGGCTGGGCCTCTCGAGCGTCGGCGCTGTAGATGCCGCAACGAATCCCGAGTTTCGGGGTCGCATGCTCGCATACGCGATCAACAATTGCCAGCCCGAATTACTCGTCGTCGCTGAGCAGTACTTGCCGTTCGTCGACGCCGCTGCCGCCGAACTGACAACGGTGAAGCGGGTGCTCGTCCTCGACAGTGGCGAATACCACCACGAGCAGCCTGGGGCGAAGCTGCCTGTGGTCACGCTGGAAGCGCTCAATACCGATACCAACGTCGCGCGAACACAGATGCGAGAGCCCGAGCCGCACGACATTGCCTGTATCACCTACACGTCAGGTACGACGGGTCCCTCCAAGGCGGTCAAGTTGCCATGGGCGCAGTTGCACTCGATCAACCTGGGCACGTTCCCCTTCGAGGACCTCGACTCGTCAGACATCTTCTACTGCACCACATCCCATGCTCACTTTGGATCGAAATCGATCCCATACCACGCAGCCATGGTCGGCGCGCGTGTTGTCATGAGGCCGCGATTTGCGCTCACCAGGTTCTGGCAGGACGTTGGTGAGTTCGAAATAACGACTGGCATGCTCGTCGGATCGATGGCGGATCTGCTGTTGAGGGTCCCCGAAAGCCCCACGGGCAGTACGTCACTCAAGAACCTCTTCATGGCTCCGCTCGGCGCTTGCTATAAGCAATTCAGCGAGAGATTCAATACCCGCATCTGCACCGTCTACAACAGCACGGAGGGCGGTGTCGCGATCTGTTCGGGGTGGAACCCGACGAACGAGCGCACTGTGGGTCGCCTGCGCGAAGGGTACCCCGGTTTCGAGGTTCGCCTGGTCGATGAGCATGACTATGAGGTTCCAGACGGCACACCTGGGGAATGCATCGTGCGTGCCAGCGTGCCGTGGGTGCTGAACGCAGGCTACCTGAACAACGATTCCGCGACGGCAGCCGCGTGGCGAAACGGTTGGTTCCATACGGGAGATGCGCTCGTCCGCACCACAGACGGTGATTACATGTTCGTCGACCGGCTCAAGGACGTGATCCGGCGTCGGGGTGAGAACATCTCGTCCTTCGAGGTCGAAGCCGACGTGCTGCGCAATTCGGACATCGTCGAGTGTGCCGCCGTGGCAGTGCCGGCCGACACTGCCGAAGACGAGATCCTAGTGTTCGCGGTGAAGCGCTCCGAATCGTCCATTGACCCCGAGGAGTTGTGCGCGGACCTTGAGGCCCGCATGGCGCGCTTCATGGTGCCGCGCTATATCGAGTTCGTTGACGACCTGCCCAAGACCCAGGCGACGCTACGCATCATCAAAGCCGACTTGCGCAAGCGCGGCGTTGGGCCCCGCACGTGGGACCGGCTGACCCAGGGATATCGCAGTCAAGCGACCGCGATGTCCAACTAGTGATGCGGAAGGACGGGATTGTGACGACACGAGGCACGAACTCAACCGCCGGATGCCCGGCTGGCCAAGAGCGACTGGAATCCCTTGCGGGAGTGTCCTTCATCGATCCGGCTATCCAGGAGAAGCCTTTCGCCTATTACCGGGCTCTTCGCGACGGGGACCCGGTGCACTACGAAACTGACCTGGGGATGTACCTGGTCTCGCGACACGAGGACCTGATGGCGGTGCTTCGAGATCCGGTCGTCTTCTCCCAGGAGCTTGGCTATTACCGGCAGATGGCCCATGGCCACCTTGACGAGATGAAGGAGATCCTCGCGCGCGAGGGCGGCGGCTTCTTCCCGGACGTTGCGAACATCGACCCACCGCGCCACACACGCGTGCGCCGTCTGTTGTCGCAGGCGTTCGGCAGGAGACGCATGAAAGCTCTTGAACCGCAATTTGAACGGCTCGTCGACGAGATGATCGACAAGTTCATCGAACGCGGCGAGGCGGACGGCTTGCACGATCTCGCCTTACCGATGGCGATCGCCTTCAGCATGCAACAACTACAGGTTGCCGATCTCGACATGGCCACGATCAAGCGCTGGGGGAGCGCCTATCTGTCGCAATTCAGTCTCACCAACACACGTGAGGACATGATCCGCGCGG
>NZ_LZKU01000063.1 GCF_001672975.1 Mycobacterium sp. 1465703.0 | reverse complement strand
CGCAGCGAACAGGCTCCGCTTGCCGGCAAATTCGAGCGGCTCTACCGGGCTGCCCCGCTGATGCGCTTCGGCGGTGGTACCAACGAAGTGCTGCGCGACATCATCGCCCAGCGCGGCCACGCAATGCCCTCCTATGGACGCTGACGGGAGCTTCGGACAGCGCAGATGAAGACGATCCCCACCGCCGAACAGCGCGAGTTCGCCTCGGCGTTGCGCGCCCTACTGGCCACCGAGAACCCGGTCGATCTGGTACGGGCGCTCGACGAACCCGGCGCGGACCGTTGGACGCCGGCGCTGTGGAAGGCGCTGGTTGACGCCGGAGTCTTCGGCCTCGTTATCGCCGAGGAGTACGGCGGCGCCGGCGGCTCGCTCGACGACCTCGCCGTCTTCTACACCGAGGCCGGTCGCGCACTGTGCCCGACGACGGTGCACAGCAGCGTGGCGGCCACCTTGGCCATCGACCAGCTGGGCTCCCCGCACCTCAAGGCCCGCTGGCTGCCGCCGCTCGCGTCCGGGAGCGTCCGGGCCACCACTGCGCTATGGAACGCCCGCGACGCCTCGCTCGTCGCCCCGCCGCTGCGGGCCGATTCGGTCGCCGAGCAATGGCGGCTGCACGGAACCGCGGATTACGTCCTGGATGCCGACGTCGCCGATGCCATCGTGGTATCGGCTTGCGCGGCCGAGCACATCCTGGTCTTCGTCGTTGACGTTCGCGCCCACGGCGTCAGCGCGGAACCACTCGACATTGCCGGTGGGCCACGGGCATTCACGGTGTGCTTCGACAATGTCACGGTCGCTGCCGACGGGGCTGGTTCGCCGGTCACCGTGCCGGCGCTGCGCCGGCTGGCCAACACCGCGGTGACACTCGGATCACTCGATCTGGTCGGTGTTGGTCAGGCCGTACTGGACCGCACCGTCGACTACACCAAGCTGCGCCATCAATTCGGACGACCGATCGCGTCCTTTCAGGCCGCCCAGCATCTGATCGCCAACATGCACATTGCCGTGGCGGCGGCGCGGTTGGCCGCGCATTCGGCCGTCTTCTGGCTCGGGCGAGGCCGCATCGCAAGCAGGGAGACGGCCATCGCGCGCATGCACGCGGCCACCGCAGCCCGGCTGATCACACTCGACGCCCACCAATTGCACGGCGGCATGGGCTATGTCACCGAGACCGACCTGCATCTGTGGAGCGAGCGGGCACGGTTCGGCTCCACATTCGGTGGCGGCGCCGACGTCGCCGCCCGCTGGCTTGAGCAGAGCATGCACGAAGAGACCGTCGAAGGGGAGCGCCCTTGAGTGAGGACAGTTTGATCGATGCGGAATCGGCGTCGCGGGTGGGCACAATCGCCGCAACGGCCACCGGTGAGGTGAACCGGCGCGATTGGCAGCGGTGGGCGGCGGCGGTAGGTGACCACAACCCGCTGTGGTTCGACCCGGATTACGCCCGGGCCAATGGATATCGCGACATCATCTGCCCGCCATTGTTTCTGCAGTACGCGATCCTCGGCGTCGCGCCGCTCGGGTCGCTGCGTGCCGACGGATCTTCCGGCGCGGTCTCCGGCAGTCTGGCCTTTCCCCGCGCCCCCAAGCGGATGGCCGGCGGGGAGAGCTTTACGTTTCACCTGCCGGCTTATCACCACGATGAGGTCGAAATGGTTCGCACCATCGAGTCGATCGTCGAAAAGCAAGGCCGCTCCGGCAAATTCGTCCTCGTCACCTGGCACACGGTCTACCGCAACCACCATCGCGACCTGCTGGCCGAAGCGTCGACATCGATGATCGCCCGCCCATGACCGGTCAGCAGCCGTTCTTCGACGACATCGCGGTGGGCGAGCACATTCCCACGCTGACCGTCACCGTCGACGAAACCCAGATGTTCTTCTTCAGCGCCGCCACCTACAACGGCCACCGCATTCACTACGACAAGGAGTGGGCTCGCGACACCGAGGGATACGACAACGTGCTGGTTCAGGGCCCGCTACAGGCGGCGCTGCTGGCCCGTGCCCTCGGCGAGTGGATCGGCGGGCGCGGGCGACTGGTCTCCTTCTCGGTGCAGAACCGCGCCATCGCGTATCCCGGCGAGCCGCTCAGCTTTGGTGGTGAGGTCACCGGCAAACGCCTGGACGAGGACGGCAGCGGGCTGGTGGATCTGGTCATCGCCGGGCGTCGGGACGAGACGCTACTGATGCCGGGAATGGCGACCGTCGAACTGCCGCGGCGGGGAGCCCAGCCGTGACGGGGCTGCGCGGCGAGGCGGCCATCGTCGGTATCGCGGAGTTGCCCGCCGAACGGCGTCCCACCCGCCCTCCGATGTTCACCCTCGACCAGTACGCGGTGCTGGCGAAGATGGTGATCGAGGATGCCGGAGTCGAGCCCGGATGTGTCAACGGCCTGCTCACCCATGGCATCGCCGAGTCGGCCATGTTCGCACCGGCCACCCTGTGCGAATACCTAGGCCTGGCACTGGATTTCGGTGAGCGAGTCGATCTGGGCGGGGCCACCTCGGCTGGGATGGTGTGGCGGGCCGCGGCGGCGGTCGAACTCGGCATCTGCGACGCGGCGCTGGCCGTGGTGCCGGGGTCGGCGTCGGTACCCCAGTCCGAGCGGCGGCCCCCGCCGGAGCCGAATTGGTATGGGGCGTCATCGAACAACTATGGGTCGCCGCAGGCCGAATTCGAGATCCCCTACGGCAACGTGGGCCAGAACGCGCCCTACGCGCAGATCGCCCAGCGGTATGCGGCCGAATTCGGTTACGACCCGGCCACGGTCGCCAAGATCGCCGTCGACCAACGGACCAATGCGTGCGCGCATCCAGGAGCCGTGTTTCACGGAACCCCGATCACGGTGAACGACGTGCTGGAGAGTCCGATGATCGCCGACCCGATCCACATGCTGGAAACGGTGATGCGGGTGCACGGCGGAGTGGGTGTGCTGATCGCCAACGCCGACATCGCGCGGCGGGCGCGCAACCGTCCGGTGTGGATCAAGGGCTTCGGTGAACACATCGCCTTCAAGACCCCGACGTATGCCGATGACTTGCTGTCCACCCCGATCGCACGCGCCGCCGACCGGGCCTTCGCGATGGCCGGACTGAATCGATCCGACGTCGACGTCGCGTCGATCTACGATTGCTACACCATCACGGTACTGATGAGTCTGGAGGACGCCGGGTTCTGCGCGAAAGGCGAAGGCATGTCGTGGGTTAACGAGCACGACCTGACCTACCGCGGCGACTTCCCGCTCAACACCGCCGGCGGCCAACTGTCCTTCGGTCAGGCCGGCATGGCCGGCGGCATGCACCATGTGGTCGACGGTGCGCGTCAGATCATGGGTCGGGCCGGTGACGCGCAGGTACCCGATTGTCACACTGCGTTCGTGACCGGCAACGGCGGCATCATGAGCGAACAAGTCGCATTGCTCATGCGGGGGGACTAGCCATGAGCCGCACCGACCATCGACCCGTCCCCGAGCCCACGCCGGTCTCGCAGCCCTTCTGGGACGGCCTGACCCAGCACCGCATCCGGGTGCAGTACTCGCCGTCATTGCAACGCTACGTGTTCTATCCGCGCACCCTCGCCCCGGGGACGCTGGCCGACGATCTAGAGTGGCACGAAATCGACGGTGCCGCAACGGTGTACACCTTCACGATTGCCCGCCGGCCCACCGGGCCGCCGTGGGCCGATGCGCTGCCGCAGTTGCTCGCGGTGGTGCAGTGGGATGCCGGACCGAAATTCAGCACCGAGTTGGTCGACGTCGACCCGGGCGACGTCCGCATCGGGATGCCGGTGCGGCCGGTGTTCTACGATCTGCCAGAAGAGGGCATCACCCTGCTGAAATATCGACCCGCATGATCGCGAGGTCGGAGGTGAACATGGACGACCCGATCAACGGCGCGGTGCGCTCGATGCTCGACCAGTTGAACGCCGGCTTCCCGCGCGTCGAACAGATGACCGCCCCGCAGGCCCGAGCCGCGGTGGCCGCACGACGCATGCCGGTCAACAACCTCGACGACGTCCGCAGCGCCACCGACCGCGTGGTTCCGGGCCCTGACGGCGCTGTCCCGGTACGCATCTACCGTCCGCACGGCGCGCCGTCGGGGGAGCGCGCCGCGATCGTGTTCTACCACGGCGGCGGATTCGTCCTCTGCGACATCGAATCTCATGACAGCTTCTGCCGGGCTCTGGCTTGTGGCAGCCAAGCCGTCGTGGTCTCGGTCGACTACCGCCTCGCCCCAGAGCATCCCGCCCCCGCGGCGGCGCTCGACGCATTCGCGGTGTTCTGCTGGGCGGTCGAGCACGCCGACGAGTTGGGCACCGACCCCGACCGTACCGCGGTTGCCGGCGATAGCGCCGGTGGCAATCTCGCCGCGGTCACCGCCATTCTCTGCCGCGACCGGGGCGTCACCCCACCCGCCGTGCAGTTGCTGATCTACCCGGCGATCGATCCGAGCTTCGACACCGACAGTTATCACCGCTACGGCACCGGATACGTCAACACCCGCGCGGCGATGCAGTGGTACTGGCGCCAATACCTGGGAACGCGAACCGATTTCGACCCACCCTATCTGGTGGCGCCCGCCCGTGCGGACTCACACGCGGGCTTGCCGCCCGCGGTGATCGTGACGGCCGGTCTCGATCCCCTGCACAGCGAGGGATGCGACTACGCACGCCGGTTGCGCAACGACGGCGTGACCGTCGTGCACCGGGACTTTCCCGGATTGTTCCACGGCTTCATGACCATCCAAGCCTTTCCACCGGCCGCGTCGGCGCAGCATCTGGTCTGCACCGACCTGCGCCGGCTGCTACAGGCGACGCGCCGAAGCGCCGTGTCGTGACCGAAGTCAGCGACGTCATCGTCATCGGCGCCGGGTTCGCCGGGCTTTACGCCGTGCACCGGGCCGCCTCGGCGGGCCTGTCGGTGACCGCCCTCGAGGCGGCTCCAGACGTGGGCGGCACCTGGTACTGGAACCGCTACCCGGGTGCCCGCTGTGACGTCGAAAGCGTGGACTACTCCTACTCTTTCGACGCGGAACTGCAGCAGAGCTGGCAGTGGACCGAACGCTTCGCCGCCCAACCCGAGATCCTGGCCTACCTGCGGCACGTCGCCGACCGTTTCGATCTGCGCCGCCACTACCGGTTCGGTGTCGACGCCACCGGCGCCACCTTCGAGCGGGGCTGCTGGCAGGTCGACACCGCGACCGGACAAACATATGCCGCACAGTTCTTGTTGTGCGCAACCGGTTGCCTGTCGGCGGTGAATCGGCCTAATATCCCTGGCGCCGAAGACTTCTCGGGTGAGGTGTACTTCACGGCCGCGTGGCCGCGCGAAGACCCCGAGCTGCGTGGCAAACGGGTGGGTCTGATCGGCACGGGATCGTCGGGGATCCAGGTGGCGCCGATCATCGCCGCGCGCGCCGAGAGCCTGGTTGTATTCCAGCGGTCCGCGAACTACACCATCCCGATGCCCAACCGGCCCTTCTCGGTCGAGGAGCAGCGACAGATCCAAGAGCAGTACCCCGAGCGTCGCCGCATCTCGGCCTACGCGGCGGCGGGCACACCGCACGGCACCTACCACAAGAACGCCCTCGACACCGAACCGGCGGAGCGGTCCGACGCGCTGTGGAAACGCTGGCGCGAAGGCGGCGTTCTGTTCGCCAAGACCTTTCCGGACCAGACCAGCGACCTGTCCGCCAATGACATCGCCAGGGAATTCGTTGAAGAGCGGATCCGGGAAATCGTCACCGATCCCGTCGTCGCAACGGATCTCACTCCGGTCGATCACCCGATCGGAACCAAGCGAATCTGCACCGACGACGGCTACTACGCCACCTTCAACCGCGACAACGTCCGGCTGGTGAACCTGCGCCGCGAGCCCATCGAAGCGATCACCGCCGACGGCGTACGCACCAACGACTCGACGTATCCCTGCGATGTGCTGATCTTCGCGACCGGCTTCGATGCCATGACCGGGGCGCTGACCCGGATCGACCCCCGCGGGACCGGCGGAGAGCGATTGCGCGACGTATGGGCCGACGGGCCGCTGACCTTCCTCGGCCTGATGGTGCCGGGTCTGCCGAACCTATTCACCATCAGCGGTCCGGGCAGCCCGTCGGTGCTGGCCAATATGGTGCTGCACGCCGAGGTTCAGGTCGACTGGGCCATCGATCTGGTTAGGGCTGCACGACACTTCGGTGTGAGCGAGGTCGAGCCACGCCGCGACGCCGCGATGGCCTGGACCGAACACGTGGCCCAAGCCGCCGAACGGACACTGTTTCCCAAGGCGGCATCGTCGTGGTACCTGGGCGCCAACATCGCGGGCAAGAAGCGGGTGTTCATGCCCTACATCGGCGGGTTCGGCGCCTACCGGCGCCATTGCGACCAGGTGGCCCGAGACGGCTACCCGGGGCTGGTGTTGACCACGCGATGACGACACCGATGAGGATATGACCCAGTGCTGGAAACGGTTCAACAACTGCTGCGGCAGCGCCGCCACGACGACACACCGGCGCTCGCCCACGGCGAGCGGACCTGGACCTGGCGTGAGCACCTCGCCGAAGCCGAGGCTGAGGCCGCCGCACTCATTGCGCTCGCTGACACGGCACGCCCGCTGCACGTCGGTGCCCTGCTGGGTAATTCGCCGGCCATGCTGCGCGCCATGGCCGCCGCCGCGCTGGGCGGCTACGTACTGTGCGGGATCAACACCACGCGGCGCGGGACCGGGTTGCTGGCCGATATCCGGCGATCCGATTGCCAAATGCTGCTCGTCGACTCCGAACATGCCGAACTGCTCAATGGGTTGGACCTCAACGGTATTCAGGTAGTCGACGTGACCGGCGGACGCTACGCCGAAGCCGTCGCCGCGGCACCACCGCTGGTTCCGCATCGCGAGGTGGCCGCCGTCGATACCCTGATGATGATCTTCACCTCGGGCACCAGCGGTGACCCCAAGGTGGTTCGGTTCGCCCATGGCATGGCGATCATGTGCGGTGCCAGCCTGATCTATCAGTACGACGTCAGCGCCGACGACGTGTGCTACCTGTCGATGCCGCTGTTTCACTCCAACGGTGTCGCCGCCGGCTGGGCGGTCGCCATCGGCAGCGGGGCCACGATGGTCCCGGCGCGGTTTTCGCCGTCGCGGTTCCTCGACGATGTTCGCCGCTACCGGGTGACCTACCTGAACTACGTCGGCAAGCCGCTGGCTTTGATCCTGTCCACTCCCGAACGCCCCGACGACGCCGAGAACACGCTGCGGGTGGCCTTCGGTAACGAGGCGACCGATCGCGACATCGACGAATTCGCAAGGCGTTTCGGCTGCCGGGTAGTGGACAGCTTCGGGTCGAGCGAATTCGCGGTGATCGTGGTGCGCGAAGACGGTACGCCGCCGGGCTCCATCGGCAAGCCCTACCCGGGCGTGAGCATCTACAACTCGACGACACTGCGGGAATGCGACATCGCGACGTTCGACTCGCACGGGGCGCTGACCAACTTCGACGACGCCGTCGGCGAGCTGGTCAACACCCAGGGGGCCGGCCCGTTCGCCGGCTACTACAACGATCCCGGAGCCACCGCCGAGCGGATGCGGCACGGGATGTACTGGTCGGGCGATCTGGCCTACCGTGACGCCGACGGCTGGATCTACCTGGCCGGCCGGACCGCCGATTGGATGCGGGTGGACGGCGAGAACTTGGCGGCCGGCCCGGTCGAGCGCATCCTGGCGCGGTTGCCCGAGATTAGCCAGGTCGCCGTCTATGCGGTCCCCGACGATCGGGTCGGCGACCAGGTGATGGCCGCTCTGGTACTACGGCCCGGGGCGGTCTTGGACCCGGAGGAATTCGAGCAATTCCTCGCCTCGCAACCCGACCTGTCGCCGAAAGCCTGGCCGCGCTACGTGCGCATCAACGATCAACTCCCCGCGACCGCGACCAACAAGGTCCTCAAGCGTGCGCTGATCGCCGCGGGCGCCACCGCGCAGGGGGGTCAACTGTGGACGCGCCCCGCACGGGGGACCAGCTATGCCGTGGTGAACGAAAACACTACTGGCAGTGCGGCATCCGCCGTCAGAGGGGCATGAATCACGGGGTGGCCTCACCGGTCTCGGCGGCCGCCGGTGCTTCCCCGAACCGCGCCAGCACCAGCGTCGCGCCCACGGCGACGGCGAAACCGGCGATCACCAGCCAGCCGAGCCCGGCGCGCGCGGTGTCACCCAGCCACACCACCCCTACGAACGCCGGTGCCAGCGTTTCGCCCACCACCATTCCGGCGACGGCGGTGGTCACCGATCCGCGATGCAACGCGGAGGTGAGCAACAGGAATCCCGCGGCGCCACCAGCGGCCGCCGCATACAGGGCGGGGTTGGTATAGAAGGCTCGGTTGGTCAGATCGATGGCATCGATAAGCCGGACGCCGACCTCGACAACGCCGAAGCCGCTTCCGGCGGCCAGCCCCAATGCGAGTGCACGCACGCGGTCGGGCAACCGCCCGGCGGCGGCACCGCCGATAAAGATCGCGACCACCACGCCCAGCAATGCCCAGCCCATCCCGGCCGGCGCATGCCGAAAGTGCCCGGGCCCAGCGGCCAGGGCGAGCACGACCAGGCTGACGCAGACCACGCCGACGGCTGTCCACTCAGCCGAGGACAGCCGCGCCGACAGCACCCATGCGGCCACCACGCCGGTGACCGCAATCGAGGCGGCCAGCGCTGCCGCCACGACGTAGATCGGGACCAAGCGCAGCGCGGCCACCTGAAGCGCAAACCCGACGACATCGAGTCCGACCCCGGCCAGGTAGCGCCACTGCCGGACCGCTCGCAGCAGCAGCACGGTGTCGACACCCGAGCCGCTACCGGCTTCCACGGACCGGGTTCCGGCAGCTTGCAACACCGTCGCCGTCCCGTAGCACAGCGAGCAGCCCAGCGCGAGTATGAAGCCGATCAGCACACTCACCGACACTAGGCGCCCGCGTCACGCCGCGCCGCGCGCCGATCCGCCGAGAATGCGCTGAACAAACGTTTGGGCGACGGGTGACCAGGGCAACTACAGGGTGTCGGGGGCAAATATCCCAGAATCGATTACACACCCGTCAGTAAACGGATGGATCGTATCTGTATGCGCGGATATATGCTGATATCGCCTGTGCAACACCATAATTCAAATTGATGTTTAGCGTCGGTGCACAACTGTGTACTCTTGCGCCATGGCTGAACGCGGCGCCCAGCCCCACGTCCCCTGGGGACGGCGAGTATTCCTGCGCGCGATACGGCGGCTTTTCAGCCCGCTGAAACCCGACGATTACCTCGAGATGATCAATCCGCTGTGGACTACCAAGGAGCTGCGCGGAAAGGTCGAACGGATCGAGGCGCAGGGCTCGGAAGCGGCCAGCGTGCTGATCCGGCCCGGGTACGAATGGCCTGGCCACAAGCCGGGCCAGTACGTGCGGCTCGGCGTCGTGGTCGACGGGATCTATCACTGGCGTGCATATTCGCTGACGTCCGATCCCTTACCCGAGGACGGGCTGATCAGCGTGACGCCCAAGAGGGTGGACGGCGGCGTGGTGTCGCCTTACCTGGTGCAGAAGATCCAGCCAGGTGATCTGGTGCGGCTCGGCGAGATCGAAGGCGTCTTCACGCTGCCCGAGCCGTTGCCCCCCAAACTGCTGTTCATCAGTGCGGGCAGCGGCATCACCCCGATCATCAGCATGCTGCGCAGCCTGGACCATCGCGACGAGTTGGGCGACGTGGTCGTCATTCATTCCGCCCGGACGCGAGATCAGGTCATGTTCTGCTCCGCCCTGGAAGAACTCGATCGCCGCCACGAGCGCATGCGGCTGGAGTTGCGCCTCACGTCGGACCGGGGCCGGCTGGAGCCGGCCGACCTGGACGAGGTGTGCCCGGACTGGCGTGAACGCGAAGCGTTCTGCTCGGGCCCCGGCGACATGCTCGACGCGCTGATCGAGCACTGGGAGAACAACGGCGACCAAGACCGCCTGCATTTCGAGCGATTCCAACCCAAGATCGGTGGCGACGCCAATGCCGGCGAGGGCGGCACGGTGTGCTTCCTCGACAGCGACAAGGCTGTCGAATGCGACGGCGGCACTTCGATTTTGGAGGCGGGCGAGCAGGCCGGGCTCAACCTCGCCCACGGCTGCCGCATTGGGATCTGTCATACCTGCGTCGGCACGCTGAAGTCGGGCAAACTGCGTGACCTGCGCTCGGGTGATGTGACCGAGCCGACCGGACAGGACGTCCGGATCTGCATCAACACCGCCGAAGGCGACGTAGAACTCGAACTTTGATCGAAAGGAGCGGCCCATGACCAGCGCCGTAGAGAAGTCCAAACCGGAAAGTCCACTGGCCCGCTTGAGCGAGCAGGAAATCGAAAAGCTCGCCAAAGAGCTCGATGCGATTCATGACGAGGTCTTCGCCGACCTGGGCGAGCGGGACAGACGCTACATCAAGACGGTGATCTCGGTGCAGCGGCAGATCGTGGTGGTAGGCCGCGTGCTGCTGCTGGCATCACGGTCGAAAACCGCGTGGATCTTGGGAACCGCCTGTCTGGGCATGGCCAAGATTCTGGAGAACATGGAGATCGGCCACAATGTGATGCACGGTCAATGGGATTGGATGAACGATCCCGACATTCATTCCTCGGTGTGGGACTGGGATACGGCGTCCACCGCCGAGGCCTGGAAGCACTCACACAACTACATTCACCACACGTACACGAACATCCAGGGCAAGGATAAGGACCTAGGCTACGAGCTCTTGCGGATAGACCCCAGCCAGAAGTGGGTTCCGCGCTACCTGTTTCAGCCCATCGCCAATATCCTGCTGATGCTGCTCTTCGAGTGGGGTGTGGCCATTCACGACATGGACATCGACGCGATACGCAAACGCGAGAAGCCGTGGTCGGAGGTGCGCAAGGACCTGAAGGGCATCAGCGGGAAGGCGCGCGCCCAGATCATCAAGGACTACCTCGGCTGGCCGTTGATCAGTGCCGGCGCATTCGGCCTGGCCCAGTTGGCTTTTCGCGGCAGGATCAACCAGCCGGCACAGTCACGGCTGGGCAAGCGACTGCGCAAGGTGTCGAACAAGGGTCGCATTGGAGCCCTGGCCACTTTCCTGGACAAGACCGCGCCCGGCGTGGAAAGCACTTATCTGCGAACGTTGGGTGCCGACGCCGTCGCCAACCTGATCCGCAACGTGTGGTCGAACGCAATCATCTTCTGCGGTCATTTCCCAGACCAGGCCTACACTTTCACCCCCGAAGAAGTCGAGGACGAGACCCGCGGCGGCTGGTACGTGCGCCAGTTGCTCGGCGCGGCCAACATCGAGGGCAGCCCGCTGTTCCACGTCATCAGCGGCAACCTGGGCTATCAGGTCGAACACCACCTCTACCCCGACATGCCCAGCAGTCGCTACTCGGAGATCGCGCCCAAGATCAAGGACATCTGCGAACGCTACGAGTTGCCTTACAACTCCGGCCCGTTCGGGAAGCAGTGGCTGATGGTGCAACGCACCATCTTGCGGCTCGCCTTCCCTGGCGGCAAGCCCCGGCCGAAGCCCGGGCCCTACCGCAGCGACGCCAGCCGGCCCCAAGGGCAGCGGCCCAGCGAGGGCACCCGGTTCCGTGACCGGGTCCCGGCCGAACACCCGGCCGCCGGGCCCGAACATGAGTCCACCGGTGTGGAGGTGCAGCCGCCGCCGCGGGGCAAGGACTGAACCATAACGCGTTCGGCGACCGTCTAGCCTGAGCAGATGTCCGGTGTCGAGCGACGCGTCGTTGCCCTTACCGGAGCCAGTAGCGGGATCGGTGAGGCGACCGCCCGTCTGCTGGCCGAACGCGGTGCCCGAGTGGTCCTGGGTGCGCGTCGCGTCGAACGCCTGGACGCCATAGCGGCCGAGATGCGCGCCGGGGGTGCAACAGCGATCACCTGTCCAACCGACGTGGCGCGCCGCGAGGACCTCGAGCGGTTGGTCAGTATGGCGGTCGATGAATTCGGTCACCTGGATGTACTGGTCAGTAATGCCGGTATCAGCAAGATCGGCCCGGTCGCAGATCTCGACGTCAACGGCTGGTCGGCGATGATCGACGTCAACCTGCGCGGGGTGTTGCACGGCATCGCCGCCGCCCTGCCGGTCTTCCGTCGCCAGGGACACGGCCACTTTGTGACGACGGTGTCCACGGCCGGATTGAAGATCGTGCCCAACATGGTGGTGTACGCGGCCACCAAAAACGCCGTCCGCACGGTCATGGAGGGGCTGCGCCAAGAATCGACCGACGGCGCGGTGAGGACTACGTCGATCTCACCGGGATTTGTCGATACCCAGCTCGACAGCTCAATCGACGACGCCGCGATGCGTGAGCAGATCCGACGCAACATGAGCGACTTCGGTCTGCCGCCGGAGGCGGTGGCACGCGCCATCGCGTTCGCCATCGAACAGCCCCAGTATGTCGAAATCGGCGACATCACGATCCGACCTACGGTCCAGGGCTAGAACTGAACCGTTGCCACCGCCCAGTCGTGGAGATCAGTGATCGTGAAAGCAACCGAGACAACCAGCAGCGCTGACACCGAAGACGCTGAGCGGACAAACGATGCCGGCGGCAACGGTTTTCCCGCTCGGCTGTGGCGCAGCCCGTTGCGGGGGCCATGGCTGACATCGGCGTTGGGTTCGGTGCTGTTGGTGACGCTGCCGATCGTCATCCTCACTGGCCTGCTGTCCTACATCGCCTACGGACCGCGGTTCGGCCAAGCGATCCCCGGTGATGTGGGCTGGCTGAAATTGCCGACCTTCGACTGGCCGACCAACCCGCCGTGGCTGTATCGGCTGACCCAGGGACTGCACGTCGGGCTCGGACTCATCATCATCCCGGTGGTGCTGGCCAAACTGTGGTCGGTGATTCCGCGGCTTTTCGTGCTGCCGCCCGTACGGTCGATTGCCCAACTGCTGGAACGGATTTCGCTGCTCATGCTGGTCGGCGGCATCCTGTTCGAGACCGTCACCGGCGTGCTGAACATCCAGTACGACTACATCTTCGGATTCAGCTTCTACACCGCACACTATTTCGGCGCATGGGTGTTCATCATCGGGTTCGTCATGCACGTCGTGATCAAGGTTCCGCGCATGTGGTCCGGGCTGCGCTCAATGTCACTGCGCGACGTGCTGCGCACCGGGCGCACCGCCACCAAAGCCGAGCCTTGGCAACCCGACGGTCTCGTCGCCGCCGATCCCGCGCCGGCGACGATGAGCCGCCGCGGCGCCCTGGCGCTGGTGGGCGGTAGTGCATTGTTTCTGGCGATTCTTACCGCCGGGCAGACGCTGGGTGGCTACGCCCGGCCCGCCGCATTGCTGCTGCCCCGGGGCCGCACCCGCGGGAACGGACCCAACGACTTCGAGATCAACCGGACGGCGACCGCGGCCGGCATCTCCGCCCGGGACACAGGGGAGCGCTGGCGGCTCACCCTGAACGGCGGTCCGCGACCGGTGATGCTGGACCGCGCCGCACTGCTTGCGATGCCGCAGCACACCGCCGTACTGCCGATCGCCTGTGTGGAAGGGTGGTCGACCACCCAAACCTGGAGCGGCGTGCGACTGGCTGACCTCGCCCATCTGGCCGGCGTGCCGGCACCGGATTCCGCGCGGGTGTCGTCGCTGGAACGCTCCGGTGCCTTCGCCGGCGCGACGCTGCAAGGCAATCAGGTACTGCACCCGGACGCGCTGCTGGCGCTGCGCGTGAACGGCACCGACCTGTCGCCGGATCACGGCTTCCCCGCGCGGGTCATCGTGCCCGCGCTACCCGGCGTGCACAACACGAAATGGGTGGCCTCCATTGCTTTTCGGACGGCCACCCATGCGTAGCGCCTTCGCCAGGATTTACGGATCGCACCCGCTGCACTTGTTGACGATGATCGCCGGCTTCGCATTGCTCGGTTACGTCATCGCCGTCATCAAACCGGTCACGCTGTGGAATCCGCACGTCTGGTGGCAGTCGATCATCGTGTGGTTCGCCGCGGCCATCATCGCCCACGACTTGGTGTTGTTCCCCGTCTATGCGAGCCTCGACCGGCTGCTGTCACGCAACCGTGCACAGCCGCAACTGGAGCGCGCGGGCGCCCGCGTGCCCGTACTCAATTACTTCCGGGTGCCCACACTGGGCGCAAGCCTGACACTGCTGGTGTTCCTCCCCGGCATCATCAAACAGGGCGCTGCCACCTACCGCGCCGCGACCGGTCAGACTCAGGAACCATTTCTCGGTCGGTGGCTGCTGTTGACCGCCGCGATGTTCGCGATCAGCGCCGCCATTTACGCCGTCCGCGTGGCAGTGCTATGTCGGCGGACGCGGAGGGCGCCGCGTTAGCCGCGCTTGCCGAGTTACTCCCTGGGAAGCGCCTCGAAAGGTCCTTGGAGTGCGCCTAGGACCGGCCGCTTGACCTGCGCGTCTACCGAAGGGCAACTACCGTTGCAGCTAGTGAAGAGCCCAAACTCCAGAACAACGGCCGCCTTGAGTGTCGGCGTGGTCGCGCTTGCCTTGGCGGCTGGCTTCTCGCCCGGCGGCACACCGGTACCGGCTCCGTCCACCGCCTCGTCCGCGGTAATGCCCTCGCCGGCGCCGGCTCCGGGTGGCGCCTTGCCTGTGCAACCCGTCGGCGGCGGAGGCGGCTGCATCATCGGCCTGAATTGCGGATGCACTCGCAACTGCCACAAGCCGCCCCCGCACCCCCCGGATGGTGCCGGCGATCCGCAACACGCCGCCCACGCCCCGCATAATCCCTGACGCCGGAAGTACGCGCGGCTTTCCTATTATTTGGTGATGAGTGCCGGTGAGCTGGAGACCGTGGGCTCGCCGGCGTTCACCCACGAGGACTTGGCGCGCTTTCGTGCTACCGGCTGGTGGTGTGATTTCACGCTGTCGGATGCGGTGCGCCGAAACGCCGAACGGTCGCCGGATCGCCATGCCTATATGGACCACGGCGGATCGGCATTCACCTGGCGTGAATTCGACACTGCGGCAACCGGTTTAGCGGAAAAACTGGCCGGCGCCGGCATCTCGCGCGGTGACCGTGTCGCGGTGTGGCACGGTGACTGCGCCGCCATTCATGTGCTGTTCGTGGCCATCGAACGCTGCGGGGCGGTAGTCGTCGGCATCGGCGCGCGGGCCGGCACGCGGGAAGCATTGGCGATCCTGCGCAGTGCCCAGCCGAAAATCCTGATCAGCGATATTCCGCGCAGCGGGGCCGCAGCGGAAGTGGCTGATCAACTGCGGGTGGCGGGGGTGGTGCTGAGCCACGACGCCGGCATGCTTCGCCTCGACGTCGACGCCGAACCCAAGCCCGTGCGGGCAGACGCGCAAGTCGGCCCCGACGACGTCTTCCTGATCAATTCGACCTCAGGGACCACCGGGTTGCCCAAGTGCGTCGTGCACACCCAGAACCGTTGGCACTACTTCCACCAGAAGGCAGTCGCCAGCGGGCTGCTGACGCCCGATGACATCTTCCTGCCGGTGATACCCACCCCGTTCGGGTTTGGACTGTGGACCAGCCACACCACCCCGATCTACCTCGGTGCCGGCGCGGTGATCCTGGACCGGTTCAGCACCACCGCCACCTGCGAGGCGATAGCCCGGTTCAAGGTCAGCGTATTGTGTTGCGTCAGCACCCAATTGACCATGCTGATGGCCGACCCGGCCAGCCGCGGGCATGACTTGAGTTCGCTGCGCATCGTCTACACCGGCGGAGAAGCCTTGCCGTATCGGCCCGCGGCCGAATTCGAGGAACTCACCGGAGCCAAAATCCTGCAGTTCTACGGCTCCAACGAGACCGGAATGCTCAGCGCGACCACCGTCCACGACTCCCGCGACCGCCGGCTGCGCACCGGGGGACGCGTCATCCCCGAAATGTCGGTGCGGCTGTTCGACGGTGACCGCGACGTTACCGCGACGGGACGAGGCCAGCCCGCCTGCCGAGGTCCGGCGACCAGCCTCGGTTACCTCGGTGGCACCGACCACGACAAGCTGTTCACCCGCGACGGGTGGATGCGGATGGGCGACATCTGCGAAATCGACGCGGACGGCTACCTGCGCGTCACCGGGCGCACGTCCGATTTCATCCTGCGCGGCGGCAAGAACATCAGCGCAAGCCAGGTCGAAGACGCCGTCATGACACATCCCGCGATCGCGATAGCGGCAGCGGTCGCCATGCCCGACCCGGTGTTCGGCGAAAAGGTCTGCCTGTACGCCGAACTCGCCGACTCCGCCGAGGTCGACCTACCCCGCCTCGTCGAACACCTGCTGGCGCTGGGAGTTTCCAAGGAACTGCTGCCCGAACGGCTCATCGTTGTCGACGAGCTGCCCCGATCATCCGGCGGGAAAATAGCCAAAGGCCGGTTGCGCGAGGATATTGGAGCCAGAATGGAGGCCGGTTATGAACGCTCCTAATGCACGACGCGGCGGGTTGGAAGTCTGGGCGCCGTCGGTGGTTCCCCCCATCGGCGTCGACCTCTCCGACGAGCAGGCGCTGGCAATCGCTTTTCGTCACCTGGCCGGCATCGGGTTCGCGGAGAACATGGCCGGACACATCACCTGGCAGCGCGACGGCCAGACCGACATGTTCGTGAACCCGTGGGGACTGTGGTGGCAGGAGATCACCGCATCCGACATCTGCGTGGTCGACGAGGACGCTCGGGTGATCAGCGGACGCTGGGACGTCACGCCGGCCATCCATATCCACACCGAACTGCACCGGGTGCGCGACGACGCCAGAGTGGTGATCCACAACCATCCCTACTACGTCTGTGTGCTCGCCGCGTTGGGCCGACTGCCCGAATTGGTGCATCAGACCGGTGCACTGTTCCTCGACGACCTGTGCCTGATCGACAGCTACGACGGCGAAATCGACAGTCCCGCTCGCGCCGCGGATTTGGCGGCCCGCATCGATGGCGCCAACCTGACGATCTTGGCCAACCACGGCGTCATCGCGACCGGCCGCAACCTGCCCGAAGCCGTGTACCGCGCGGCATCGATCGAACGGGTCTGCAAGCTGGCCTATGACGTGCTGCTCACCGGCAAGGATCCGGTGGTCATGAACTGGTCGGACATGGCCGGCATGCAACGGTCGCTGATCGAACGGGCGGCCGACGTGTACTGGGCCGGGGCTGCGCGCATGACGATCAAGGCCGATGCCGGCGTACTCAATTGAGCGGCAAGGAGATTGACGAGTGAAATCGATCGACGAGCTGGCCACCGACCTGAACTTCACCACCGCCAAAACCGGCGCGCAGCGTTCGGTGACCTTTCTGCCGGATCCGCCCCGGGCGCCGCGTCACTACACGGTGATCTCGGTGGACGACCATATCGTCGAACCGCCGGACACCTTCACCGGTCGGCTGCCCCGCAAGTTCGCCGACCGGGCGCCGAAAGTCGTCGAGACCGACGGTGGGGGACAGACGTGGGTCTATGACGGCAATGAACTGCCCAACGTCGGCTTCAATGCGGTGGTCGGACGTCCGGTGGCGGAGTACGGTTTCGAGCCGGTGCGATTCGACGAGATGCGTAGGGGTGCATGGGATATCCATGAGCGCGTCAAAGACATGGACCTCAACGGCATCTACGCCTCGCTCAACTTCCCCTCGTTCCTGCCCGGCTTCGCCGGGCAACGACTCCAGCAAGTGACCAGGGACCGCGACCTGGCACTGGCGTCCGTCCGGGCCTGGAACGACTGGCATTTCGATGTTTGGGCCGGGTCGTATCCCGACCGCATCATTCCCTGCCAACTGCCGTGGCTGCTCGATCCCGAACTCGGCGCGAAGATGATCTACCAGAATGCCGAGCGCGGCTTTCACGCCGTGACGTTCAGCGAGAATCCGGCGATGCTGGGCCTGCCCAGCATCCACACCGGTCACTGGGATCCGATGATGGCCGCGTGCGCCGAGACCGGCACCGTGGTGAATCTGCACATCGGATCGTCGGGATCGTCGCCATCCACCACCGCGGACGCGCCACCGGACGTGCAGGGGGTGCTGTTTTTCGCCTACGCCATTTCCGCGGCGGTCGACTGGCTGTACTCCGGATTACCCAGCCGATTCCCGGACCTCAAGATCTGTTTATCCGAGGGCGGAATCGGCTGGGTCGCAGGCCTTCTCGATCGCCTCGATCACATGCTCAGTTATCACGCCATGTACGGCACTTGGCAGGCTCTTGGCGAAAGTTTGTCTCCGGCAGAGGTTTTCACCCGTAACTTCTGGTTCTGTGCGGTGGAGGACAAGTCGTCGTTCGTTCAGCGCGACCGGATCGGTATGGACAACATCATGTTGGAGGCCGATTATCCGCACTGCGACTCGACCTGGCCGCACACCCAACAAACAATCCACGAAGAAATCGGTGATCTGCCGCAGGATGCGATCCGCAAGTTCACTTGGGAGAACGCTTCCCGCTTGTACCAGCACCCGGTGCCGGTGGAAGTGCAACAGAACCCCAACGCATTCTGAGCGTTCTCGCAGGCAGAGGCCCGATCCGACCCGTCTGCGTTTTGGGCCGCCGGTGTTTGGGTAAACCACCGATCGGTGTTTTTACGCCGAGCGCACGATCGTTACCGAAGTTGCACAGAGTTGGCAGGTCGATGAATACCCTCGTGTTGCTCGCCGGCCGCTACGAAGTGCGCGGCAGGCTGGGCCGTGGCGGCATGGCCGACGTTCGCGACGGGTGGGATAACCGACTGCGCCGGCCGATTGCCATCAAACTTCTGCACCCCGCGGTGAGTGCACAGAGCGGTGCGCGGAACAGATTTGACGCCGAGGCACACGCGGCCGCGGCACTCAACCATCCCAACATCGTCGCCGTCCACGACAGTGGCGAGCACGACGGCACACCGTTCATCATCATGGAACGGTTGCCCGGAGAAACCCTCGCTCACCAGATAGCCCGCGGTCCGCTGGCGCCGGAGCGGGTTTATGCCATGCTCGACAATGTCCTCTCAGCGCTGACCGCAGCACACCGCGCGACCATCCTGCACCGCGACATCAAGCCGGGAAATATCCTGCTTGCAGCGGGGGGCGAGGTCATGAAGGTTGCGGACTTCGGGATCGCCAAGACCCCAGAGGCCACCAACACGCTCACCGGCAACATCGTGGGCACGATCGCCTATCTGAGCCCCGAGCGGATCGCCGGTGCGCCCGCCTGCGTGGCTGATGACCTCTACGCGGTGGGCGTCGTCGGCTACGAAGCGCTTGCCGGACATCGCCCGTTCCCGCAGGAGAATGTGGCCGCACTGGCCGGCGCCATTTTGCATGGACGGCCGCCGCCGCTAGCCCGGCTACGACCCGACGTCGATCCCGGCTTGATCGCGGTGATCGAACGCGCGATGGCCCCCGACCCGGGACAGCGCTTCGGCAGCGCCGAGGAGATGCGCGCCGCACTGCGCGGGCGCAGGACCGTGGGCCCCGCGGGCCCGCCGGTCGCCCCGCCGCTGCGCCCGGCCACCAAGGTGCTGGAAGTGCCACCACCGGGCTTCGTCACAAACACGTTTGTTCCCGCGCTGGTTGCACCTAGCCGCAGAAGGAAGGTGTTAGCCGCCCTGGCAGTGTTGGCCGTATTGATCGTTATCCCGTTGGCGTTTGCGCTGGATGCGTCGTCCTCGCACGCGCCTACCCAACCTGTGACGACCAGTACGCCGGACAGCCCGCCGACGCCGGTCCCGGTCAGTAATCCCGAGCCGCCACCACCCTTGCCAACGCAACAGCCTCCCGCCCCGCCATGGCATGGCCCTGGTAAAGGCCACGGTAAGGGCAATGGCGGCAAGGGAGATTAGGCTCGCCCCCACCCTCGTCGTTGCTCGTCGTCGCGGAGGGCCTGCTGATGTACCTGCACGAGGACGAAGTGCGTCGGCTGCTGCAAGTCTGATCGACCGATTCGCCGGTGGCGCAATGCATTCGGCACGCTCTCGGCCCCGGGGCCACTGATGTCCAAGGTCTTCACCCGGCGGCGCCTGGGTTTCGTGGGAGTGGATGAATGCGTTGCGCAGGCCGATGTCATCCGAAAATTCAGCGGGGAGAACGCTTCTCGGCTATACCGGCACCCGGTTAAGGCTGCGGTGCAAAAGGACCCCGAGGCGTTCTGACCGGGCGCACGCGTCGCCCGAGCACAATGCGCAAAACTGCGAAAATCGCTTGTTGCGTGGCTATCGCGCACAAGCGAGTCATGGCCCGCGTCGGTCCGTAACTTCGATCGCAACGAGGTGCCGGGACCCCCCTCGGCATCGTTACCGGTCAGGAGTTCGCCATGTTCGTTGAGCCAGAACTGATTACGGGATCGAACGCGTACCGCTCGACCAATGTGACGCCACCGCGGCGGCTGGAGGCCAAGCGCGACGGCTATGTCGAGCGGACGGTCACCACGAGTGACGGTGTGCGGCGTGCCGTCCGCGACTACGGCTCGCCCGCTGCCCGCGAACACACCATCGTTCTGCTGCACGGCCTTTGCTTGACCCAGTCGAGTTGGGCGCTGCAGATTCGGCACCTGCTGCGCCGGTGGGGTAGCAGCGTGCGGATCATCACCTACGACCACCGCGGCCACGGCGAATCGACCGGTGCCGACATGCGCACCTACCGCATCGACCGGCTGGCCGACGACCTCGCCGAGGTTCTCACCGCATTGCGAGTCACCGGGCCGCTCACGTTGGCCGGTCACTCCATGGGGGGCATGACCGCGCTGGCCTACCTCGGCCGTCCCGCCGCCAATCGTCCGGTCGAGCCGAAGGGCCTGGTCCTGGTCGCCACCGCGGCGGGCCGGCTCGCCGAGCGGGGCCTCGGCCGGCTGCTGAACACGCGCGCCACCGAGATGCTGTTCGAAATCGTCCACCACGTTCCCCACCGCGCGATGGACCGGGCGATCAACGGACTGGTCCGCCCCCTGTGCGACGGCCTGGCCAAATACTCGGGTGCCGATTGGCGGGGTGCGGCAGCACTGACGGTGTCGGCCATCCGCACCACCCCGTTGACCACGGCGGCTTTCTGCCCAGCCTGAAGCGGTACGACGCGTACCACGCGCTCGCCACCATCGGCGCCAACACCGTGGTCATCAGCGGTGGTGCCGACCGGACCACTCCCGCCGCGCACGCGCGCGACATGGCGGCGGCGATCCCGGGTGCCACCCACCTGCACCAGCCCGACTCCGGGCACATGCTGCTCGAAGAGCGGCCGGGGTGTGTCAGCGACGCGACATGCGCACCCTATCCGCGCAGGGCGCGGTGAGTTGACGCTCGGCGGGCCCGGTCCTTTCCATGAACCGGTCGATCAGTGTAAGTTTCGTTTCGTTTAGTACGTACTGAACAAACTGGATGGCATATGTCGCCGGAAGAGGCCGAGTTCGTCGACCGTCTCGGGCTGTTCTTCGAGCTCCTGGGTGCAACCCGCACCATGGGCCGGGTCTATGGCTGGCTGCTGATCTGTGATCCACCGCAGCAGTCGTTGACCCAGCTGACCGAGGGCTTATCGGTGAGCAAGGCCTCGATCAGCACGGTGGCCCGCCAGCTGCTGGACGGCGGCATGGTCGAGCGGCTGCCCAGCTCGAACCGTCAGCACCTCTACCGCGTCACCCCCGGCGGGTTCACCAGCGTTCTCAAGACGCAGTTGTCACTGATGAGGCTCGGCATCGAACCCGCAGAGTTCGCGCTGTCGGTGCTGGGCGAGGACCGCGCCGAACAGCGGCAGCGCGTCGAAGACTTCCGCGACTTCTGCGAGTTCTGCACCCAGGCCTACGGCGATCAGCTCATGCAGATGTGGACCGAATATCGGACGAAAAGGAATCAACCATGACCACGACGGACAAAGTCGACTGCAGTTCCGTGCGCTGGGGTTCGGTGGAGTGGACGAACCTCGTCACGCTGTACCTGCGAGCTTATGAAAGCCGTTCGGCGCAGCCGATTCTGGGGGATACGGCGGCCGCCGACGCGGTGGATCGCATCGACTATGACTTCAAGAGAATCCATCGGTCGTCGTTCCCCGCCTCGAATCAGTACCTGGTTGCGCTGCGGGCCAAACAGCTCGACGACTGGTGTGCCGACTTCCTTGCCCGTCATCCGGATGCCGTTGTGCTGCATCTGGGTTGCGGCCTGGACGGCCGCGCCTTCCGGCTGGCCGTACCGCCGTCGGCCTCGTGGTACGACGTTGATCAGCCGGGTGTGATCGGTCTACGCCGGCGGCTATACGACGACACCGCGCATTACCGGATGATCGGCTCGTCGGTGACCGAAGTGCAGTGGCTGGACCAAATCCCCACCGGACGCCCCACCCTCGTCGTTGCCGAGGGCCTGCTGATGTACCTGCACGAGGACGAAGTCCGTCGGCTGCTGCAGCGCCTGATCGACCGATTCGCTGGTGGTGAAATGCATTTCGACACGCTCTCGGCCCTGGCGCCACTGCTCTCGAAGGGCTTCACCCGGGGCATCATCAAGTGGGGCATCCGGGATGCGCGCACGATTGCGGACTGGAATCCCCGGCTGCGGTTCCTCGAGCAGTCGCCTGCGCTGTCCGGCTACGAAAGAATTCCATCACCCGCAGTGCGCTTGATCTACAAGCTGATGTGGATGACGGCCGGTCGTAGCTACGACGTGCTGAACCGGTTCGCATACTGACTGATCACAGGTCGGATGCCAACCGGCGCAGAATGTCGTACGCGGGCTCCGCGGTTGCCTGCCGGTATCCGGTGCCCGCCCACAGGTGGACGTAGTCCGGCTTTCCCGCCGCCGCGGCGGCCTTGCGCAGCGGGCTGGTCAGGTAATGGATGGCGGGATAACCCAGCGGCGCCTCGGCTTCGTGGGCGTCGATGAAGGCGTTGCGCAGGCCGCGGGCCGGGCGTCCGGTGAAAGTCCGGGTCAGCACCGTCTCGGTGTAAGCGGGATCGACCAGGGCTGCCTGGTGGGTGGCCGAAGCACCACTTTCGGTGGCACGCAGCAGCACCGTTCCCACTGCGGCCGCGGTCGCACCCGCGCGAATCACCTCGGCCACCGCAGCAGGGGTGGCCAGTCCGCCGGTAGCCATCACGGGTAGAGGCACCTTCGCGACGACCTGCCGGACCAGGTCGACGATGGGAACCGGGGTCAAC
>NZ_LZKU01000062.1 GCF_001672975.1 Mycobacterium sp. 1465703.0 | reverse complement strand
CCTCGAATCCGGGAAACGCCGGTTGGCATTGGATCACCTGCCACGGCTGGCACGTGCCCTGTCAGTCAGCACCGACGAGCTGTTGCAGGCGGCGCCGACGCAAGACCCGCGGGTGCGCGGCACCGCGCACACCCACCACGGCGTCACCTATTGGCCGCTGACCCGCCAGGGCCCCGCCAGCGGACTGCACGCCTTCAAGATCCGGGTCAGCGCGCGGCGCCGCACCCCGCCCACCGACCTGCCGGTACACGAGGGGCAATGGTCTGAGCCGGATCAACTGTGCAGGTGAAGCCGCTCGCCGTGCGGTCCGAAGATCACGATGGCTTCGACCGGCTCGCGGACCACCCCGAACCAGTGCGGCGTCCACGTCGAGAACTCGACGGCTTGGCCCGGGCCGATGGTGAAGTCGCGCTCGCCCAGGATCAGCCGCATCCGGCCGGCAAGCACATACATCCAGTCCTGCCCCTCGTGTACCGGCAGGTCGGTGGGCGGGGTGCGGCGCCGCGCGCTGACCCGGATCTTGAAGGCGTGCAGTCCGCTGGCGGGGCCCTGGCGGGTCAGCGGCCAATAGGTGACGCCGTGGTGGGTGTGCGCGGTGCCGCGCACCCGCGGGTCTTGCGTCGGCGCCGCCTGCAACAGCTCGTCGGTGCTGACTGACAGGGCACGTGCCAGCCGTGGCAGGTGATCCAATGCCAACCGGCGTTTCCCGGATTCGAGG
>NZ_LZKU01000061.1 GCF_001672975.1 Mycobacterium sp. 1465703.0 | reverse complement strand
TGCCCACGCCGCCCGAGCTCAGTGCCCGACTGGCGGCCGTGGCCGTCGACTTGGCCGCCGCTTCGATCGCGGGTTGCGCCGACGACATACCGGCGGCCATGTCCGAAACCATCTTTTGGCCGCGAATCAGGGTGTAGCCCGAGCCCGAGAACGGGCCAACCTTGGCCGGCGACGACTGGAACCACTTCGCGATGCCGCCGACGAGCGAGCTGGCCGCGCCGTCGAGCAAGCCCATGACGCCGCCCGACGTCATGCCCTTGATGAGCCCGGTGACGAGCGACTTGCCCCATTCTTCGGCCTTCTGCGGCAAGTCTTTGCCTAGCTTGCCCTCTAGCCCGTCGATGACCGCGCTGCCGACCTTGATGATTCCGTTGGCCAGCGTCGACAACGCTTGCTCGGATTTGTCGCCGCCCTGAATCAAAAGCGTTATGACAGAAACGAAGTCGCGTATGAAGCCGACAATCGTGGGCATCAGCGGCGCCAAGTCGATCAGTGCTTGAGTGATCGCGCCGAACAGCTTCGGCAACTGCGGGCCGACCGATTCGACCAGCGACACGAACAGCGCGGCGAGCTGCGGTATCTGCGGCAAAAGCGCCGTCATCGCGTTCGCGAGACCTTCGAAAATCTTCGGCAGTTGCGGGCCGACCGTCTGGATTAGCTGCCGGAACGTATCGGTCATAGACCCGATGAACTGGTTGATGGCCGGGCCCATCGCGACAATCGCCGGGCCCAGATCGCTTTGCATCTCGTAGGCGAACGTCTTGAAGAATTCGACCCACGCCGGCGCGGTGGCGATACCTAGCTGAGTGAACGCCGTGCCGATCGACACAAGACCGTTCAACAGCGGGCCTAGGATCGGCAAGAATGCGTCGGTCGCGGTGCGTAGCGTCGTGAAAAAGTCGGTCAGCGCCTTTTGGCCGGCGTCGCTTTTCGTCCAGTTCGCCAGCGAGTTGCCGATTTGGTCGATGAAGCCGAGAAGCCCGCCGCCGCCGAACTTTTCGGCGATGTTCATGATGTCGTTGAACGCCGAGCCGAATTCGAAGACGATGTTGATTAGGTGCTCGAAAGCGCCGATGGCCGTCTGGATTGTTTGTTGCAGCGCGCCCGAGCCGGCGGCCTTGTCGACCATGTTGGCGACGTAGGTCGCGAGTTTCGTTATCTCGCCGCCGATTTGGCCGAAAAATGACGAGCCGACAACCGATAGTTGCGTGAAGATGTCGAGCATGGGCTTCATGGCCGGCGCCATCGCCTGCAAGCCCTTGCTGATGTTGTCGATGAACGTCGAGAACGCCTGCAACATCTGCGGTTGCATCAGCAGTTTCGCGAACTGGTCGGCTATGCCGCCCATGACGCCGGCGACCTTGCTGCCGCCGGCGACCAGCGCCGGCAACCACGTCTGAATCAGCGGTTGAATGTCGGCGTTGATCTGGTTGAAGAACGACGTTTGCACTGCGGCGCCGCCGAGTTTGAATTGGTCGCGGAACTGCGCGACCTGCAACATCGCGTGCGCGGCCGCCGGCGCCATGTTCTTTATGTCGTCGAGGAATTTCTTCGGGTCGTCGGCCATCATGTCTTTGAGCGCGTCGCCGACGCCGTGCAACGCGATCTTCATCGTGCCCATGACGACGCCGACGCCGCCGGCGGCCGCCGGCAACAGCAACAGCGCGCCGGAAAGCTGGCGCACCGCGTCGGCCACTTCGACGATGCCTTGCACGCCGGCCGCGCCGCCGATGCTCGCCAGGCCGCCGAGTGCGGGCAAGCCCAGCGATAGGCCGCCGATCTTGCCGAACGCGACTTCGAAACTGCCCAGGTCGCGGATGAAGTTGCGCACGTGCTCGCCGCCGGCGCTCGCGCTACTGCCAGCCCGGTCGAAGCCCTTCGATACCAGCTCAAGCCCGCCGGCAGCGGCCCGGCCTTCGGGTCCAATCAACGCGACAACACGAGCGACGCCGCTTAGACCGCGCGCCAGCCCGTTCGACTTCTGCTCGGCGTCGTGCGTGACGGTCGAAAGCCGGGTGATGTTGCGTTCGAGGTTGGGCAGTATGTCCGACATCGTTCGCATGACGCGCTGCCCGATCGACATTTCGGTACCCAGCGCGCGGTGTGCGTCGCGCTCGGCGTTGGTCGCGTCGACGTGTCGCTTCTGCGCGTCGCCTAGCCGGTCGTGGGCGGCCTTGACGTCATCTAGCGTCGCTTCTGTGTCGAGAAGTGTTCGCTTGTATTCCTTTTCGGCCTTGTCGACGTCTGCGCTGGCCTTTCGCACTTCGTCGAGTCGCTTGGCGTAGCCGTCGGCGGCCGAGCCCGACGCGGCGTGCTGGC
>NZ_LZKU01000060.1 GCF_001672975.1 Mycobacterium sp. 1465703.0 | reverse complement strand
GGGCTTAGCGACGCAGACATCGACGGTGCCGTCGACGCCGCGGTCTTCGGTGCGTTCATGAACCAGGGGCAGATCTGCATGTCGACCGAGCGCATCGTGGTCGCCTCGCAGCTATGCGACGAGTTCACCAGCAAGCTGGCCGCGCGCGCAGCATCACTTGTGGTGGGCGACCCCCACGATCCCGCCACCCAGATCTGCCCCTGGTTCATGAACGCACCGAAGACCGCGGCGTCGACGGCACCGTCGATGTCTGCGTCGCTAAGCACCAGCATCGGTGCTTTTCCGCCGAGTTCTAGCACCACCCGCTTGAGGTGTTTTCCTGCTAACTCACCGATGATGCGGCCTACGCGCGTAGAACCGGTGAAGTTGATGCGGCGCACCGTCGGGTGGGTGACGAGTCGCTCCACGATCTGGGGTCCGTCTTCGGCGGCGTTGGTGATCAGATTGATCGCGCCGGGGGGCAGGCCGGCGTCGTGGAGCGCGCGGGCGATCTCTGCATGGGTGCCTGGAGTCTGTTCGGAGGCTTTCAGAATGACGGTATTCCCGTAGGCCAGTGGCATCGCTACTGCACGGACTCCCAGGATCAGCGGCGCATTCCACGGTGCGATACCTACGGTGACACCGGCAGGCTGGCGCAGACCGAGGGCCGTCAGCCCTGGCACATCGGATGGAATGACTTCACCCACCGTCGAGTAGGTCTGCGCTGCGGCCTCTCTCAACATGCCAACCGCAACATCGACATTGAACCCGCACCATCTGATGACGCCGCCCATCTCCGAAGCCATCAACGCGCTGATTTGTCGGCTGCGTTCGGACAACAGCTGCGCAGCGCGCTCCAACAATGCTCGTCGCTGACCCGGATTGGCGCCCGCCCATTGCTCCATCCCGTCCGCGGCGGCGTCCACGGCAGCGTCGACGTCACTCACGGTTGCGGCAGCCACTGTCGTAATGGCGTCACCCGTAATGTTCGACGTGTTCACAACGGTACGGCCGGAGCTCGAAGCGGTCCACCTTCCATTGATCAACAGCTCGACGTCGCGCGCGTTCGCGCTCATCGCGCCTCCTAGCTCCTATTGGTCTGCACCCGTGGGTCGCATCTGCATCGCGTCACCGGCTTGCGGCCACGAACACTCATCGATATCGCCAGCCGCTGCGGCATGACGACCCGGCCGAGCTTCGATCAGAGCGCCAGGATAACAGGATGACCAGTGATGATGAATATTTTTGACACTTCATCGCCGCTGTAGCGTCACTGCGGCGTGGCCCACCGCGACGGCGGGAGGTGTGCATGCCGTTGGATGCTTTGGCTGATGCGCTTTGGCAACACTTCGGCGCGAGGTAGATGAACCGAAGCATCGACCGCAGTGCGACTTGGGGCTACACGTGTGCCGGCGACGTGGTGGTCGGATGGCCGGCGCGCAGACTCACGCGAGGTAATGCGCTCACACCGGCGATGTGACCGAACTGCCTGCCCTGGAATGTGTGATGCCTAAGCGTTCTCTAGGCCATCGTTGGCCGCGCGGCCGGCATGGCACAGTTCGTTCGGCCGCGTACGCCTTTGAGCCGGGATTCTTCGGCAAAGGACCACGCGAACCCTGGCGCGCGTCACTGATCGCATGTCATTCCGATCCTGCCACCAGTACTGCACCCGGCGGCGCAACTTCGGTGACACGACTGGCTACGTTGACCGGACTGCCGAACCAGTCCCGAGCCCGGCTCACCGCCCAACCCGACGCGAATACCGATCCACAGTTCGGGCGGTTTCGCGTCGCGGCCGGCAGCCTCCGACAAATCCAACATCGCGTCAACCAACTTGACGGGATCCGGGCAGATCAGCATCACCGCGTCACTGGTCGTCTTGACGAATCGCACTGGCGGGTCGATGATTTCACGCGCTAGCGCGGCCAGGCGTTCAACTAGTCCCACCAGGTCCTCCGGCGGTACCGCCTCGCCCTGGCGAGTGAACCCAACCATGTCGGCGAACGCGACGGTGAGTCGGCGAGCCCCAGGCAGCGCGGTGCCGGCTGCCCGCTCGGTGGCACTGAGTTCCTCGCCCTCCACCGCGCGCCGCAACTGCACGAACATGATGTCGCAAGTCAGCGGACCCAGCAGCGGCGCTACTCGGCGTACTAACGCCTCGTGCGCATTGGCAAGCGCCTCCTAACACGTCGTTACGGCATTCTCCTGATGCAATGCGGCCCATTGGTGGCTCCGGTGGCCTCTGGACGCGTATCGACATCGAGGACATCGCCAATGACGGTGGAGTGTCACCGCGACAGGTAGATCGAATTTCGTCGCTTGACGCTGCGGCGCACCCTAGCTACGTTAACCTCAGGCCGTTTTACGGAATAGTGGTCCACATTACGGACCATGCGAACTGTCAGGGGAGACAAGGCATGACAATGTTGTGGGACGCTCTCCTCACTTCAGGGCGATGCGATGCTGACGGTCAACCGACAGTCAATCCGTCCCGTCCCGGCGAGAAACTACTTCGGCTTGTCGCGGCCAGTGGGGGAAGGGTCTTCGAATGGTCACGGGCGCGTCTTGGTGGACTCGCGCACAGCCAGGACGGGATGCCGTCCAATTACGCAGCCTTGCCACTACCGTCGCTGGCCGACCCGTCGAACGAGGAAGGATCTTCGCAGAAGACCTCGTCGCCAGAGGCGACATCACCTGACTGGCCAGCAACGCAAAATCTCGGCATCGGCCGGTGTCCGCCCGGTAACGGCCGTCCGGATATGACCCAACCTCTGGCAAATACGTTGGTCCGACTGGGTGCTGGTACCGCCAAAGCAACCCGGCGCGTGGTGCCGGAAAGGAATAGACAATGCCAAAGCTTGCTGGTACCGACGGCCGTTGTCTAAACGGCTCTTCCGAAGCGGAGGATGCTGGGTTGGCGCAGGAATCCTCGGCTGAGGAAAAGGAGCACAGCCAGATCGAAGCGACCGACACCGAGGATCCCGCCGATCAGCACGTCAAGCGCTGCGGCCGGACCCGTCTTTCGAGCTTGAGGTCCGCGATCGTCGTAGGTGCTGCCGTCGTGGTCGCAGTGGGCTCTTTGGCTGGCTGGTTGGGCTACCGCACATACGAAACACGACAGGCGCACGCGCAACGTAACCAGTGGGTCGCAGTCGCGCGCCAAGGCGCGTTGAACTTGACGACCATCGATTACACCGAAGTTGACACCGACGTGCAGCGGATCCTGGATTCATCGACGGGCGCGTTCCGCGATGATTTCAAGAAGCGCTCACAGCCGTTTATCGAGGTTGTTAAGAAAGCGAAGTCAAAAACGCAAGGCGCCATCTCCGAGGCAGGCCTGGAATCGCAGCAAGGCGACCAAGCTCGGGTACTCATCGCGGTGTCGGTGAAAACATCGAATGCCGGTGTATCGGAACAAGTCCCGCGCCGTTGGCGGATGAGGATAAGCGTCGAGCGGGTCGGTGACGACGCTAAGGTGTCCGACGTTGAGTTTGTGCCATGAGCCACAGCAAGACGACCGAATTAGAGCGCGAAGTGCCGATCGACAGCGACAACAGCACGAGCGCACCGCCGGCTCAACCTGAAGAAGCGTCGGCTCCCGACGACGCGGTGGCAGACGGCAACGACAACGGCGACGTTCACGGCAAAGCCGACGCGGCTGACGAAGCCGAGCAGGCCGAGACGGCTAAAGACCCAGCCGGGCTGGGCGACCGATTCTCGTGGAAACGCATGGTGGCCTGCGGGCTACTGCCAGCCCTGGCCCTGGCCCTGGGCTCAGGCGCAGGTTATTTGAAATGGCAGAGTGGTAAAGCAGAGTTGTCGCGCGCAGCGGCTGCGCAGTCGACGCAAGCAGCAAGCGAAAACACCATCGCGATGCTCTCTTACCGTCCCGACACGGTGGACAAGGACTTGGTTTCCGCGGCTAATCGGATGACCGGCAAATTTCGCGATGACTACACCCGATTGATCAGTGATGTCGTCATTCCGGGCGCCAAACAGAGGAAGATCTCGGCGGTAGCTAAGGTGTCCGGTGTCGCTTCGGTATCGGCAACCGAAAACCATGCGGTGGTCCTGGCTTTCGTCGATCAGACCGTCACCGTCGGTGATGATGCACCAACTGACACCGCATCCACCGTTCGCGTGATCCTCGACAAGATCAACGGGCGTTGGCTCATTTCACAGTTCGAGCCCATCTAGTGTGCAAGGCCCGCCGCGCAACGCGACACCCATCCCGCGTGGCGATTTAAAAGAGGAGATCGACATGCATCGCAGGCCTCTTGCCATGCCAGGCTTGGTTCTGGCTGCCGGCGCGCTCCTGGGCATGCCCGTCGCCCATGCAGACAACGACAACAACACACTCATACCAAACAACAAGCGGCTCAACGACGGTGCCATCGCCAACGTCGACACGATTCACCGTCAGGCTGGCTGCCTGAACCAGGTCAGGCCCAACCCGCAACTTCAAATCGCAGCGCAGCGGCACGCCGAGGACGTGCTCAACAACCGTGCTCTTGACGGTGATATTGGCTCAGACGGATCTAACCCACAAGACCGCGCCAATGCGGCCGGCTACCACGGTAAGGTGGCCGAGACAGTGGCGATCAACCCCGCCCTTGCGATCAGCAACCTTGAGTTGCTCAACGGTTGGTATCACGACTCCGCAGATTTCGCTGTCATGTCCGACTGTGCCAACAGCCAAATGGGCGTGTGGTCCTTGAACAGCTTGGATCGCACCGTTGTGGTTGCGGTCTACGGGCAGCCAGACCAGCCGGTCAACACTCAGGGCGTGAATGTTCCGCTCGACCCTTTCCCCGACTATGACGCTAGCGACGAAATCGAATTCGGCATCGATTGGTTTCCGTGGATCCTGCGGGGTGTTTACCCGCCGCCGGCGTATGCGCCGCAATAGGGCAAGTTCGTTCAACCCGAGTAATCGCTTCAAGTTGGGAAATCGCATGAACTCGTACTTCGACTCCAGCCGACACGACGAGTTCGAACGCGATATGCACCGAGCGAGTGGGGATGGCGACGGACCGACGCGCGCGCGCCTGCTGCAACGATGCAGGTGTGCCGGCGCGTTAGCCACCAACAGCGGCGGGTGGCTCGCCGCCCTAGTCCTCGTTGCGACTGCCGTCGGCGGGGCGACACAGGTGCTACCGGCGCGGGCGAACGCAATGCCGGCACCGGAAGTGGAGTATGTGTATGACGTCATGGTGCGGCGCCATTACAATTTCGCGAACCCCGACGAAGCCGTCAAGTATGGCTACGGAATCTGTGACAACCTCCGCGGGAACGCGAGCTATGCCCAAATCATGGGCGATGTGAAGCGCGACGTCATGCCCAACGACGAATTTGCGGCCAACTACCTTGTCTCGTATGCGGTTAATTTGCTGTGCCCAGCGCAGATCTGGCAGCTGAGGAACTCGGCCGCAGGCTACCAACCACCCGCACAGTGACGGCATAGGGCCAGTCACCGGCCCACGGTCGCGTCGATGTGGGACGGGGATAAGCGCGTCAACCTGAGGTCAGGTCAGCGGTCTTCACTCTGACCCAAGCGGTGTCCCGGTTCAGGCTCCCTGGCTTGTGGCGCGATACGCCGCGATGATCGGCTCAAGTTCGTCAGGAGTCGCGCCGTGAAGAATTACTCGATCGGCGCCGCAATCGAATTCGCGCCGGATGCGTGCGGCACACTGCTGCGCGCTGCCCGTTGCCACTGAGTCGAACCAGGTGGTCGGAAGAATCTCGGCGATGTGGCTGAGCTGATCATGGGTCGCATCACTTTCGATCGGCTCGGTGAACGAGGAGACGACTGGGTCGGCACGAAATCGGCGAAGCACGAGTGGGTCCCAACCGTAATCAGCGACAAAATCGTCACCGAGGTACTGCAGGTAGTTGGCCAGCCGGGCAACGGTTTTCTGCAAGCGAACTTCTTCCGGTAGGTGATCTCCCGCCGTGATCAGGCATGACCACACGCGAACAGACGCCGGGTCACGTCCAGCGCAGACGGCGGCGTGTTTGATGATCTTGACCGCGCGCGTGAGCGCTTCCTCGTCAAGGAAGGTGTGTAGGACGACGTCGTCGAAGAGTTCGCCTCCAAGCGCGAGATCGTCGTCGTGGAAGGCGACCAAGGCCAAGGGAATCGTCGAATGCATCGGCGCGCAGTCGATCCGCAGCACGGGGAAATCGCCGGCTGGCCCGTGATGGTCACGGATCGTCTCGCCTCGCCAGAGACGCCGGATGAGCCCTGCCCAGTCGCGCATTTGCGCCGTGGTTACCGGAGGAAGCCCGAATGAGCGATATACCGCGGCGACGCCGGGACCGATTCCGAGGATGAACCGTCCATTTGACAGTCGGTCCAGGGTTGCCGCCCACGCGGCCGTGATAACCGGATGTCGCAGGTTGTGATTGGTGGCGGCGATGCCGATGCGGAGCCGAGTTGTAGCGGTGCAGGCAGCACCTGAGAGGGAGGAGGCTTCGGCGCTCATTTTCCAACGTTCGGCAAGAAACGCTGTACCCAATCCCAGTTCTTCGCCACGGCGTGCCTCGTCTATGACGTTCGCAGGGTCCGCGTCAGCCCCGGCCAGTAGGTAAAAACCGAGTTCATCCAGCTTATGATCGCTCAATCTGGGCCCCATTGTTACGTCTCGGCGACGGGTCGACTGCCGTCATGGTGGGCCGTAGTACCCGCCGTCGCAGCGAGGCGGTCGCCACTTTACGAACGGGCTTTCCGGCGTATATTGTTCTGCTATGCAGACCAATGGTCCGTCGCACGGACCATGCCGATGGTACGGTTGCGGATATTTCTGTGTCAAACGCCCTTTGAGTTTCGACGAAAAACTTTACGGAAGTACGGCCGCACGCCGCCAAGGCAAGGCGCCATGCACCCTTGTATTCGTCATTCCGGCGATGACCGCCGAAATTCGCTATGCGCGGCGCGGCTGGCCGCGCTGTCCGAAATGGTCCGTGCCTTATGAGGAGGTCAAGTTGAGAAGTCGCGCGGGGTACAGGAACCGGCTTGAGGACTTGCGTTTCGAGTTCACCGCTGAGCCGCCGACGGATATGACGTTGGCGGTAGACCGCTGATGCGTGCCGTAGTGGTCAAAGAGTTCGGTGGGCCTGATGTGTTGGCTGTCGTGGACCAGCCTGACCCCCATCCGGGCCCTTCCGATCTTGTCGTGCGCGTGCAGGCCGCCGGCGTGAACTTCCGTGATGTGATGGTGCGTCGCGGCGCCTACCCATCGATGCCGCCTCCACCCCTGCGGCTGGGAACTGAGGGGGCGGGCGTGGTGGTCGAAATAGGGCACGATGTTACTGAATTCAGCGTCGGTGATCGGGTGGCGTGGCCAAACACCGATGGAAGCTACAGCGAATTCGCGGTTGTCCCGGCAGCGCAAGCGGTACATGTTCCGCCGGCGGTGGAAACCACGGACGGCGCGGCAGTGCTTGCGCAGGGTCTTACCGCACACTATCTGGCAACCTCGGTCTGGGGTCCCATATCCCCCGGGGACAGCGCCCTGGTTTTCTCGGCAGCCGGCGGAGTGGGGCGCTTGCTGACGCAGATCATCACCGCGCATGGCGGCAGGGTGCTCGGCGTTGTCTCCGATGAAGCCAAGGTGGAGCACGCTCGCGCATCGGGTGCCGAGGATGTTGTGGTTGGCTACGACGGAATTGCCATCGCAGCGCGCAATTTCACTCATGGTCGCGGAGTGGACGTCGTGTTCAACGGTGTTGGTGGCCCGCAGTTTCGGTCAAGCCTGGACTGCGTGCGTCGGCGCGGCATGGTAGTGCTCTACGGCGCATCAGGAGGCCAGACTCCGCTGGTGGATGTCCATGAGCTGGCGGACGCTGGCTCCATCTTCCTCACCAGACCGCGTCTGGCTGACTTCGTAGCGACCCGAGCGGAGCTCACGAAACGCGCCGATGAGGTGTTCAGTTGGCTCACCGAAGGCAGTATCAAGCTGCATCTCTCGGCCAGCTACTCATTGGCCAATGCCGCAGCCGCGCATCGAGCTCTTGAATCTAGAAGTACCACAGGAAAACTCGTTCTTGTGCCATGATTGATTTGAGGAGGATCATTGCCTTCCGACGGCCTCGTCGATCTAGTGTTGAATGACGACACGTGGTCCGAACCGCATGTCGATGTGCTCAGTGTCCAGCCCGAGATGACGTACGCAGACGCGTATGAACTCCAGTTCGAGCACATGCGCAAACGTGTCGCCGGCGGCGATCGGATCATCGGATACAAGGCCGCGGGTACGTCCTTGGCTGCGCGAGACATTCTTGGTGATTCCCCGATGCCGTTGCCGATCGTCGGCACCTTGCTGTCTTCGAATTTGGCGCGCGAAGGTGCGCAGTATGTGGTTAAGCCCGGAGTCACTTACGTGGAAAGCGAAATCGCTGTGGTGCTTTCGGAAGGTCTCGCTGGCCCGCATGTTAATGACCTTGATGCCTCCCGCGCGATCGGGGCACTGTGTCCGGCCATCGAGATCGCACCGTGGTCACCGTCGACCGTGGCCAAACAGCGGAGCGAGCAGCATGCCATCGCTACGCAGAAAACCGATGGGCTCGTTGTCATTGGGGCTCCGCGGTCGTTGGGTGGGGTGCAGGATCTCCACTTGGAAGGCGTAGTTCTGACCGTCGATGGGCGTATCACCGGCTCCGGGACGGGAGCCGAAGTCATGGGTAGTCCGCTAAGCGTCGTGTCAGCCATCGCACGGCATCTGTCTGAATACGGTTTGGCGCTCGAGGCCGGCATGGTTGTTATGACGGGATCCATCACGAAGCCGCTGGGGTTGCCAGATGGCTCTCGAAGCGCCCGAGCGATGTTCACCACACTCGGCAGCATTGGGGTGCGGTTCACGAATAATACAGAAGGGAGCCGGTGTGACCGCTGACATGAAGGACGCACAGGCAATGGAAGCCGCGGTGTTGTGGAATCAGCTGTGGGCCTTGGAGTGTGCATATTGGTCGGAAGTGGATTTCAATGCAGCCCAGGCCGCTCCGGAATACTACACTGAGGACGCCGTCTTCGAAATCGGTATGCCCGGTGCGCGCTTGCAGGGCCGACAGGCGATCGCCAAGTTCTACGCTGGCCGTCGGGAAGCCGGAGCCAGAACCACCCTGCACACGGTGAACAACTTTACGTTGCTGGAGTGGAGCACCACCTCGGCTCGCACTCGTTCGACCGTTTGCCTTTACGGCCGCGATGGTGACGCACCACAGGAATCGGCAAGACCCATCTTGATGACCGATGCCGAGACGTCGTATGTCGTTGTCGCTGTTGGCGGCTGGAAGGTGAGTAGTCGTGTCAACAGGCCAGTCTTTGTAGACTCCGAGCACCTGCCGCTAGAGCGGATCCGCCAAATCGCCGACAATCCGACGTAAGTCGCGTCGGCGGGTAAGTGCGCCCCGCCGACGCGCGCTAAACCAGTTAAGCAGGGGTAGGGAATTAACTGATGCTGGCCCAGATTCTTCTGACGTTCTCGACCGTAGTGATTACCGGAGCACCGATGCTTGCGGACTTCAACCGTACCCATGCAACGAATCCATTGTGGACTGGACATGCGCGCCACCACGTGGGGTGGCAGGCGTTCAGTTACGCCCTTTTGGGGCTGCTTGACCTTTATCTGATCTGGGTTGCTCCAAGCACCAAGAGCCTCGTTGTCAGCGCTGGCATCCTGTTGTGTATGCTCACCGGATTTTTCATCATTGCCTTGAATGTCAAGCGTTTCGGCGGCACATTCTAGGATCCAAACGGCTACCTTCCCTGGGCGCGCCTGACCATATTCGGCAAGCAAATTGAAGTGGCGGAAATGCGACCGTAGCCTCGATCTTCATTTGTGTATTGGTCGGTGCGCGCATCGCCATCTGACATAGCATCGCCAGGTTGATCGTTCAATCGTTCGCTCCAATGTCTGCGTCTCGACGCCGAACAAAACCTTGATCGCGCGTACCGACAGGCCGGTTGTTGCGCCCTGTTGGCCCACGCACCGCGTCGATTTATGCCATGAAGGCCGTTAAGTCTGTGTGGCAGTGAACATCCAGCCTGTGAGGAACTGCCACCGCTCCGACCGGTACGTCGCGGTCTTGGTTTATGCGCCGAGTTGCCGTGCGCAAACCGGCGACGGAGAATCCACGCAGGCATGGGCGCGAACCACGTCGGTCAGGGTCGGGTGGTTGGTCGCTACCCATATCCACTACACCGTGTAGCCGTGCGGGTGGGCTGCGTGGGGATGACGGGTGTCAGTCCGCTTCGAAACTGATGTCTCGGCGGGTGGCAAGCGCAAGTTCGCGCTTCAGTCGCTTCCCGCATGCTCGCCGCGGCGCCGTGAACGCCATGGTGCTGTTGGCCCAAACCGATTCTGACGCGAGCGTCGTGGCGACGAATCGCGCGGCCGCCAGATAGGCTGGTGGTCGCCCAATGAGTAAGCCCCGCTGATGAATCGGCATCGCGAGTGCGGAATTTTCACCGAGGGCAAAATTCTGGTCGTTGTCGTTTGAACACCGCTTTGTCCAGTGGTGCCGTGGTCGCGGCGAGGAACTTACCCGCGGGCGAGAAGCCCAGTGCTGAGCGAGCGTCACCGTCTAGGGTGCGTACAGGTGCGTACAGGTGCGTGGACAGAGCGCCTGCGCAGACTGACCCGGGCCGCAGCGCGTGCTGGGGTTGCTGTTGCATGTGCAGCGGCGGCGGCGGCGCCTCTTCAGCCGGCGAAACCAGCCCCAGGCTAGTGCAACTTGCCCGACTAGCTGTACTGCCCAGGCAGGTTGGTCAACCGCGTGATGGGTGGGGTCTTGCCGATCGCTGAGTGTTGCCGGTGGTGATTGTAGGTGTGCAGCCACGCTGGAAGGGCTGAGCGGCGGGTGCGTTCGTTGGGGTAATGACGGGCAAAGGCCCATTCGGCAGCCATGGTGCGGTGGAAGCGCTCAATTTTGCCGTTGGTCTGAGGCCGGTAGGCGCGGGTCCGTTTAGGCACAATGTGCAGCTCAGCGCAGGCGTGGCGCCAGGCGTGGGAGCGGTAGCACGAGCCATTGTCGGAGAGAACACGTTGCACCGTCACACCACGGACGGCGAACCAGCCCACGGCCCGTCGCAACACCGCGATCGCGGTGGCCGCAGTTTCGTCGTCATGGATTTCGGCATAAGCCACCCGCGAGTGATCATCAATCACGGTGTGCACGAAGCCATGCCCCATCAACTCGTTACGGTGTCGACTGCGTTTGGTGTTGGGCATCGCACGTCGGTTCTTCCATCCTTGAGCTTGTCCCACGAATCGCCAGCCCCCACCGTCGGGGATATTGCCCAACTTCTTCACATCGACGTGGATGAGCGCACCGGGACGGTCGTGTTCATAGCGACGAATGACCTCTCCGGTCCGAAGATCGATGTGCGACAGGCGATTCAGCCGACAACGCACCAGCACAGCGTGCACCGTGGAAGCCGGCATCGACAACCGCGACGCGATGGCCAACGGCGCCAGTCGATGACGCCACCGCAACTCCACGATGCGACGCACCACCGGCGGCGGTGTGCGGTTAGGGCTGTGATGGGGCCGGCTGGAGCGATCGGCCATCCCGGCCTGCCCCATCGCCGCATACCGCACAGCCCAACGTTTAGCGGTCGGCCACGACACATGGAAATGCTCAGCGGCCCGCACGATCGGCCATCACTCATCAACGACACGACGAGCCAGCATCAACCGACCCCGAGGAGTCAAAACAGCGTTAGCGTGGACCACGAAGGTCTCCTGTTCGTTACGGGTGAAGTGGTAGCAGCTCCACTCCACGACAGGAGACCTTCACCATCAACGACCGCTATAGCGTGTCGTCACATCTCAACCAACGACCCTGGGCAGTACAACTAGCAGGCCCAGTGTGCTCCCGATGATTCGTCGTCCAACCGAGGAGCGCGTTCCATTTCTTCCGAGATAGGTCTCTGCTAGATCGGGCAGCGCTAGATAGCTTGCGGCCCAGGGTAGTCCAACGTCGCGCCGCTCTTTGACTGCGCTCGGCGGCGAAGGTCACCGAGTCCTGGGGCCGGTCAGAATGGGTGACGATCCGCGCGGTTGATGGCGCTGGCGAGCTCATCGACAGGGCATGACATATCGCGCCGACCAGATCATCGACGCTCGGCATTTCAGCACTGTCCTAAACCGCCGCGGGCCGTGACCGGGGTGGTTTGGAAACAATATTGCTAGAGTCCGGTATACGGACCGTAAGACTGTGATACGGTCTGTCGCGACCTGGCAACTGGGGTTTTATGCCGCAAGTCATTGACAAAACTTGATGAACAGCGAAAGCTGACCGTCGCGACGAAACTCCAGTCGCCCCCGGGGTCGCTGACCATTCGAGTCGCGGAAGGTAGACGCAGTGATCAATCAGCCTCAGCGTCCAAGCGCCCGTATGAGCCCAATAGACGCGAAAGCGGTGTCATGACAACAGGCTTGCTTCTGCCTCCACCGGCGCGCAACGCCGCGAAGGCGCTCGGCGCGGTCGGTTCGTTCGCAGGGCTGTGCATGGAGACATTCGCCGCGATGGTGCGCCCGCCGTTTGCTTGGAGGGAGTGGTTAGCGCAGTCTTGGTTTGTCGCTCGGGTTTCCCTGCTACCGACGTTGCTGCTATCCATTCCTTTCACCGTGCTGGGAATCTTCACTTTCAACATCGTGCTGGTGGAATTCGGCGCGGGTGACTTCGCCGGAGCCGGCGCCGCCTACGGTGTTGTCACCCAGATCGGGCCGATCGTCACCGTTCTGGTCATCGCTGGGGCTGGCGCGACCGCGATGTGCGCCGATCTGGGCGCCCGCACTATCCGTGAAGAGCTCGATGCCATGCGAGTCATGGGCATAAATCCCATTAAGTCGCTTGTGGTTCCGCGGGTACTCGCAGCCACGGCGGTGTCTGTGATGCTGTCCTCACTGGTCATGCTCGTCGGAATCAGTGGTGGGTTCTTTTTCTCGGTGTTCGTCCAACACGTCACGCCTGGAGCCTTCGCTGCCGGCATAACGGCCATCACCAGCATGACCGACGTGGTGATCGCCTGGATCAAGTCGATGCTGTTCGGACTCGCAGCCGGCCTGATCGCCTGCCACATGGGCACTTCGGTCGGGGGCGGACCTGCCGGCGTGGGCAACGCCGTCAACGAGACCGTCGTCTACAGCTTCGTGGCGTTGTTTGCCATCAATATCGTCGCTACCGCAGTCGGAGTGCAGGTAACGCTATGACGACTGCTGCTCCCTCGGGTATGTATCCGACTCTGCGTCAGCTGTGGTCGCGGTTCGCTTCGGAATGGAACCGCATTGGTGCGCAGACCGAGTTCTACGGCAAGACACTGACCTCCACCGGTGACGCGGTCATCCGCTACAGAACGGAGATGCTGCGCCTCATCGCCCAGATGAGCTTGGGCACCGGCGCTTTGGCACTCATCGGTGGGACTGTCGTGATCATCGGGTTCATGACACTGACCACTGGCGCATTGGTTGCAGTCCAGGGCTACAGCCAGTTTTCCCAAATCGGCGTGGAAGCCCTCACGGGATTCGCGTCGGCCTACTTCAACGTTCGGCTTATCGCGCCGGTAACCGCAGGAATCAGCCTCGCGGCCACCATCGGCGCGGGCGCGACCGCCCAGTTGGGGGCGATGCGGATCAACGAGGAGATCGACGCGCTTGAGGTGATGGGCATCCGCGCTATCGCCTTCCTTGCCTCGACGCGGCTGGTCGCCGGGGTCTTCGTGGTCATCCCGCTGTACTGCGTAGCCGTCGTGATGTCTTTCCTTGCTGCGCGATTCGGCACTACCGTCGCCTACGGCCAATCCACCGGAGTCTATGACCACTACTTCAATACCTTTTTGCGAACCTCAGATCTGCTCTGGTCCTTCTTGCTGACCATCACGATGGCGTTCGTCATCATGTTGGTGCACACCTACTACGGTTTTACGGCGTCCGGCGGCCCTGCTGGTGTGGGTGAGGCCGTTGGCAGGGCCGTCAGGGCTTCCCTCGTCACATCAGTAGTTGTCGTCCTGTTCGTGTCGCTTGCCGTGTATGGCCAGTCCGGCAACTTCAACCTCTCCGGATAGCACCTCGTGAGCCCGCAGTCACGCCGTTTGCCGCACGCCTGGTGGACAGTACTGTTGATCCTCGCCGCGGTCGCCTTCATATTCACCTGCTCGGCCTCGTTCGGAGGCGCGTTCGAATCGGCGGTCCCGGTAACCGTGATGTCCGAAAGATCCGGCCTGGTCATGGAATCGGGCGCCAAAGTCAAGATGCTCGGAGTCCAAGTCGGCCACGTCGGCGGGGTATCGAAGGGCAGCGGGCCGGTCAGCCTCAGGCTGGAAATACTGCCCGACGAGTTAAAGTACATCCCCGCCAACGTGGAGGCCGAGATTCGAGCCACCACGGTTTTCGGGGCCAAGTTTGTCGACCTGGTTTATCCGCAACATGCAAGTGCGCAGCACCTGTCGGCCGGTGCCGTGCTGCATTCCCGCAACGTCACTACCGAAGTCAACACCGTCTTTGAGAACATCGTCAACGTTCTCAAGCGGATCGACCCCTCAAAGCTCAAGGCTGTGCTGACCGCCCTTGCCGACGGGCTACGTGGCCAAGGCGCAGCAATCGGCAACGCGATCACCGACACCAATGAGGTACTGACCGCGCTGAATCCGAAACTACCGGCGATCGACCGTGGTTGGCGGTCACTTAAGAACTTCTCTGACACTTACGACGGCGCGGCGAACGACATCGTCGCCGTCTTAGACAACGCGTCGGTCACCAGTGCAACCATCACCAGCCACGCCGACCAACTGAACGCCGTGCTGCTCAACTCGATTGGGCTCGCGCGCAGCGGTACTGAACTTCTTGGCCCCAATGAGAACGCGTTCATCCGAGCGCTCAATACGCTTGAGTCGACGACAGACGTGCTTGAGCGCTACAGCCCGACGTATACCTGTCTATTCCAGGGGGTGCAGTGGGGGCTCGATCACGGCTTGCGGGAGTCTAATGGTGCCAATGGTCGAACCGCGTTCCTCGACATGGCGTTGTCGTGGGGCGACGACATGTACATGTATCCGGATAACCTGCCTATCATCGCGGCCAAGGGTGGGCCAGGTGGAAGGCCAGGTTGCGGGTCGCTGCCGGACGTCTCGAAGAACTGGCCGGTCCGATACCTGGTGACCAATACCGGATGGGGGACAGGCCTTGACCTCCGCCCCAATCCCGGTCTCGGCCATCCTTGTTGGGCGGATTACCTGCCAGTCACTCGCGGCGTGCCCGAGCCACCCAGCATCCGTCGCTGCATTCCCGGACCGGCAGTCGGGCCGGAACCCTATCCGGGTGCAGCGCCCTACGGGGCGCCGCTCTACGGCCCGGGAGGTGAGCCCCTGTATCCGCCGCCGCCTGGGGCTGCCCCGCCTCCGTCTGCGCCATCGGTAGAGCCGGCGCCGCCCCCGCCTGGAGAGGCAGCGCCATGACAGTGGATTCCCGCGGACAGACGCTCGCCGCTTCGATATGGCGGCTAGGCGCGTTCGGGCTGGTTTGTGCACTTGGCATCTTCGCTCTCGTGGCGATCTTCAATCAGTCGCGGTTCGACAACGAGGTCCCGTACAGAGCTCAGTTCTCTAACGTGACAGGACTTCGATCCGGTGACTTCGTGCGCATCGCGGGGGTCGAGGTAGGGAAGGTAAAGCACATATCGATTGGCGCTGGCGCGGTTGCGCTAGTGGAGTTTTCCATCGACACCACCGTGCACCTCACCCACGCAAGCAGGGCCGTGATCCGCTACGAGAATGTCGTAGGAAACCGGTATCTGGAGCTACAGGAAGGAGCGGGGGATCCTAGGCGACTGGCCGCAGGATCCACCATTCCGCTCGTACGCACCGAGCCTGCACTCGACTTAGATGCGCTGGTCGGCGGCTTCCGGCCCTTGCTGCGCGCGTTGGACCCAAATCAAGTCAACAAGCTCTCCATACAACTGATCCAAGCGTTCCAGGGCCAAGGCGCGACTATCAGTTCCGTGCTGGACAACGTTGCTGCGCTCAGCAACTCGCTTGCCGACCGCGACCAGCTGATCGGCGATGTCATCGCCAACCTGAAAACGATCCTCGGCGAGCTGGACGACCAAAGCCAGCAGTTCGACAGCGCAGTCAAATCACTGTCCGACCTCGTCGGTGGGCTGGTCGCAAAAAAGGAACAGGTCGCGCATGGGATCGCCTACACCAACGCGGCGGCCTCGACGCTAGCCGACCTGCTCGTTGCGGCACGGCCAGGAATCAAGGCAGTGGTCCACGAAGGAGACCGTGTCGCAACAATTGTCGCCAATGATCGCGACTACCTTGACAACCTGCTCGACACCCTGCCTGATTCCTACAAGGTGCTGGCTCGACAGGGGCTTTACGGTGACTTCTTCAGTTACTACTTGTGCGACTTGTTCTTGAAGGTTAATGGGAAGGGCGGCAACCCCGTGTACATCAAGGTCGCCGGACAATCAACTGGGCGGTGTTCCCTCAAATGAGACCACTTCACGAGCGCCGCCCCGTGCTCGTCGGCACCGTGTTTATCGCACTCGTAGCGGTGGCGGTAGTCGGCGCGCTGCAGTATCACCGACTGCCAATCTTCAACATGGGCCATCAATTCAGCGCCTACTTCGTTGAATCCGCTGGGCTACGGCCGGCTGCGAAAGTGCGGGTTTCAGGGTTGGAGGTCGGCGAGGTCGACAGCGTCGATCTCGACGGGTCTCGGGTGAAGGTGACCTTCACGGTCGACAAAGGCATTGCAGTGGGCAATCGGACCGAAGCGGCGATCAAGACCAAGAGTCTGTTGGGCACCAAAGTGCTTGAGGTGACTCCGCGAGGCGACGGCCAGCTATCGGAGCCCATTCCTACCGAGCGCACCTCCTCCCCGTACCAGTTGCCGGATGCGTTGGCCGAGTTGAACAACACCATCCGTGGACTCGAGACCAACAACTTGTCGCAGTCGCTTTCCACCATGGCGGAAACGTTCTCGCAGACCCCCCCCGATCTCAAGATCGCTATCGCGGGCGCAGCGCGACTGGCCAGCACACTCGATGCGCGCGATACCCAGTTGCGCGCTTTGCTCGCTGACGCCCAGAAGGTTTCGAGCGTGCTGGCCAACCGCAGTGATCAAATCGTCAACCTCCTGTCAGCCACTAACGCGCTGTTGGCGGAGCTACGCGCGCAAAGTGATGCACTGGATCACATCGCGGGCAATATCACCGCACTCGCCCATCAATTGCAGGGATTCGTCCAAGACAATCGTGAACAGTTCGGTCCAATGCTGGATCACCTCAACACGGTGATGACTGTCCTGGACAACCGCAAGGCGCAGATCCAGAAATCGCTCAATATGGTCAACCCCTACCTGCTGGCGCTGGGAGAGTCACTGTCGGCCGGGCCATTTTTTAAGACGTACATCGTCAACCTGCTGCCGGGCCAATTTCTGCAACCATTCATCGACGCGGCGTTCTCAGATCTGGGCCTTGACCCGAACGTGCTACTGCCCTCTCAGCTAAGCGATCCCCCAACGGGGCAGCCGGCGACGCCGCCACTTCCAGTGCCCTACCCGCGTACCGGCCAGGGCGGCGAACCGCGCCGGACGTTGCCGGACGCGATCACCGGCAATCCGGGAGACCAACGCTATCCCTACCGCGAACCGCCGCCGGCTCCCGCGCCTGGCGGCCCGCCCCCCGGGCCGCCGGCGATCCCGCCAGGAGGGAAATCCGCAACGGAACCCACACCGAGGCCGGTCTATGTCCCGGCGCCGAATGAGGTTGCGCCTTCGCCTGTTCCAGGTCCGTCAGCTACCGCGCCGCCTGCCGGTGAAACGGGGGGACAATGAGAAAGAACCGTTTTGCCCGTACCGCGCTGGCCGCGCTCCTGACGGCGCTTGCCGTCAGTGGCGTGGTGACTGCGGTCCGGACGGTCGATTACACGCATCGCGTGCAAATAGCGGGTTACTTCGACAACAGCAACGGACTTTTCACTGGTGACGAGGTACGAATCCTCGGGATACGCGTCGGTGAGGTCTCGAAGATTGAAGCCGAGGCGCACCGTGTGAAGATCAGCTTCTGGGTCGATGACAAGTACGCGGTGCCCGCCGACGCAAACGCCATCATCATCGCTCCATCACTGGTCACCGCGCGCGCTATTCAGCTCACGCCGACGTACACCGGTGGTCCAAAGATAGGCAACCACACCGTGATACCGCAAACCCGCACGGCGGTTCCAGTGGAATGGGATGATCTCCGTGCCCAGTTGCAGACGCTGGCCGAAACCCTTAAACCGACCGAGCCCGGTGGCGTTAGCACTTTGGGCGCTTTGATCAACAGCAGCGCTGAGAACCTGCGAGGGCAAGGCGCAAACATTCGCGACACGATCATCAAGCTTTCCCAGGCATTCTCAGCGCTCGGGGATCACAGTGGCGACATCTTTGCGACGGTCAAGAACCTGGCCACTCTTGTCTCGGCGCTACGGGACAGCACGGATGTCCTGCGGCGGCTCAACGGCAATTTCGCAGCTGTGAGCGCTGCAGTGGCCAATGGTCCGGACGAAGTGTCGCAGGCTGTCGAGAGTATCAACCTCGCCGTCGGCGATGTGACTTCCTTTGTCTCCCAGCATCGGGAAGCCATCGGCAGCGCCGCCGACAAGTTCGCTTCGGTGATCAAGGCGCTCAACGACAGCCGAGACGATGTCGAGCAGTTGCTGCACGCGGCGCCGACGACCATGTCCAACGTGGCCAACCTGTATCAACCGGCTCAAGGCGCTGTCTCCGGCACTGCTGCCATCGCCAACTTCAGTAATCCGATCCAGTTCATTTGCGGAGCTATCGAGGCGGCGTCGCGACTGAACGCCCAACGGTCGGCCAAGCTGTGCGTGCAGTATCTGGCACCGATCATCAAAAACCGTGAATACAATTTCCCCCCAATCGGATTCAATCAAATAGTGGGGGCGACGGCGAGGCCTAACGAGATCACCTACAGCGAGGACTGGCTGCGGCCCGACCATGCTCCGCCCGCAGCCCCGCCGCCACCGGGCCCTGGGTCGGCACCGCCATCACCACCGCAGCACGCTGACACGGCGGTGCCGGCTGACGCATTTGGCGCCACCGCCACCAACCCGGCACTAGGTCTGCCGGGCATGATGCTCCCTTCGGGAGGCCCGTCATGAGATCTACTATCCGGCGCTGCGCGGTCGCGGTTGTTGTGGTGCCGCTGGTACTGTGCGCGCTGGCAGGCTGTCAGTGGCAGGGTGTTAACTCGTTGCCGCTGCCGGGCACCGCCGGCGGCGGACCGGGTTCCTACGTGATACAGGCAGAAATGCCTGATATCGGCACTATGCAACGCAATTCACGAGTGCGTGTAGGCGATGTCACGGTCGGGACCGTAACCAATATCCAACGACAGGGTTGGCACGCGTTGGTGACGATGCGCGTCAGCGGTGATACCCCGCTGCCTGCCAACACAACCGCTACGATCGGTCAGACCAGTCTGTTGGGCTCTTTGCACGTCGAACTCGCTGCACCAGCCGATGAGCCGGCCCAGGGACGGCTGCGTAATGGCGCCGTTATCCCTTTGTCGTCGGCGCGCAGCTACCCCACCACCGAGCAGATCCTCGCCGCGGTATCGATGTTGCTCAACGGCGGAGGTCTAGGGCAACTACAGGAAATCATCCGCACGTTGGGTACCGCCTTCAATGGCAGGGCAAACGAAGTGGGCCACATCATGGGCCAGCTCGATGATTGCCTGAGCGCGCTTACCAACCAGATCAGCGACATCACCGCAGCGACGGAAAGCCTGAATCGATTGGCCGGCAAATTCTCGGCCAATCAGCCGGTGCTCGACAAGGCGCTGCACACAATGCCCGGCGCGATCGCGGCCCTGCGCGATCAACGCCACAACCTTGCCGACGCGTTGGACGAACTTGGCAAGTTCAGCGCCTTAGCCACCGACACCATCCTTAAAACTCGCAAGTCGCTCGTGAGTGAGATCAACAGTCTGGGGCCTGTGCTCAAGTCGCTGGCTGATGCGGGGCCTGCGCTGACTCATTCGCTCAGTTTTTTCAGCACGATCCCGTTCACCAAAGAGGAGCTCACCAACTGGATGCGCGGGGACTTTGGAAACATCACGGGTATCATCGATCTGACTTTGAGCCGACTGGATGCCGGATTGTTCACGGGCACCCGGTGGGAGGGTAACCTGACTGAACTTGAGCTTCAGTGGGGCCGCACCCTCGGGCAGCTGCCGAGCCCCTACACGGCGCGCAATCCGCTGCTGAACCCATACCAGTACGACCAGGGGCCGTGACATGCATCTGGACCGGCGTATCAGAATTCAACTGGTGATCGTGGCGGTGATCACCGTCGTGGCTGGGGCAGTAATGGTGTTCGGCTACATGAAAATTCCGACCGAGGTGCTCGGTGTCGGCCGCTACACCGTCACAGTGCAGTTACCGGAAGGCGGCGGGTTGTATGCGACCAGCAACGTCACCTACCGAGGCACAGAGGTCGGGCGCGTCGCCAGCGTGTCCTTGGACGGCCGTGGGGTGGTCGCGGTGCTGTCACTGAAAAGCGATGTACCTATACCCGCCGATGTCAGGGCCGAGATACACAGTGTGTCGGCGATCGGGGAACAATACGTCGCCCTGGTGCCCGGTGAGGCAGCCGCTGGGAGGCTCAAGAACGGTGACGTCATCACCAGCGATCGAACGTCAGTCCCGCTTCCCGTCGACCGGCTCCTGGATACGGTGAATGCTGGCCTCGAGGCGATCCCTCAGGACAACCTCCAAGTCGCGGTCGAGGAAGCGTACACCGCGGTGCATGGGTTAGGCCCCGAGATTTCGCGGATCATCAAGGGCGGCACGGCCCTTGCTGTCGGGGCACACGACAACCTTGACTCGATCACTACACTTATCGACCAAAGCCCGACGCTTCTTGACTCCCAAACCGATACCGCTGACTCCATCCATGCGTGGGCCGCCAACCTTGCTACGGTCACTGGACAACTTCACCGCAGCGACGCTGCCCTCGCCGGAGTGCTTCAAAAGGCACCGGCGGCGACGCAGGAAGCTTGGCAGCTCATCGACCGGGTGAAACCGGCGCTGCCGATCTTAATGACGAACCTCGCCAGTCTCGGCGAAATCACGCTAGTCTATAACCCCAATATCGAGCAGGTATTGGTGCTGCTTCCTCAGATCATCAATCAGGGCAATGGCGCGTCGCTGGCCAACCAGACTGCGGCTGGACCTTTCCGGGCCGCCCAGTTCCTGAACCTCAATATCAATATCAACGTCCCTCCACCCTGCTTGACCGGTTACCTACCTGCCCAGCAGCAGCGCTCCCCGGCACTGGAGGACTATCCCGACCGCCCGCAGGGTGATCTATTCTGCCGGGTACCAAAGGATTCCCCGTTAGACGTGCGAGGTGCTCGAAATATTCCATGCGCGAGGGTGCCGGGCAAGCGAGCTCCCACAGCCAAGCTGTGCAACAGTGACGAGCAGTATCAACCGCTCAACGACGGATTCAACTGGAAAGGCGACCCGAACGCCACCCTGTCGGGCCAAGGTGTGCCGTTCCTATCGCCCGGTGCGATGCCTCCACAGGCACCTGTCGCCGCGCCGCCCCTGGCGGTAGCCCCTTACGACCCTGCGACGGGCAAATACTTGGGACCGGATGGGCGAGTCTATACACAGTCCGATCTCGCCCAAAGTACAACAACCGAAAAGTCGTGGCAATCAATGCTATTACCGCCGGGCCGTCCGTAGCTATATCGATACCAAGGCGCATTGGTGAAACGGGTGCCCGTGTTCCGCGAGAGAAGATCAATGACCGCGTGGCCCAGTATTCATGACGGCTACACCGCTCGGCTGGCTCCGTTCAGCGGGCTGAGGCCCTTCCACGAGATTTTGATGAACGCCCCGGCAGAACAGGCAGGGCCTAACGCAGTTGACGGCAAAGGGACAATTTTTCGGACTTACCACCAACGGGGAATCATCTTATCCATACCGTCATGCCGTCATGCGGGCACCCAACGGTGGCGACTACGGCATGGCACTCATGTCCGGCGTAACCCGGTGACAAGTTCCATCTGTATAACGAAGAAAGGCAAAGTAATTGACCGTCCGTACCTTGACCACGATTGAAGAAGCTGAAGCCGCTTGGATCGAGTCGCTTACCGAGCCGACCACTGAACGCATGCGGCAGTTGGTGCACCCAGAGTTCATCGCCGTGCACGGGCCCACGGGTCAGATTCAGGGCGCCGAACGGTTCCTCGCAGACACCGCGGCGCGACCCGGGCCGCGTCATGTGCAGATCGTCGACTCGACCGTCCGTGTCCTCGGCGACACCGCAACGGTGAGTTGCATTGAGGAGTACCGGGCCCAGTTCGTCCCGGATGCGCCACCATTCGTCATCCAGGCCGCGGTTTCACGGGTGTGGATTCGTCAAGGCGGACAATGGCTTCTGGCACACCTGCAGATGGCGCGTCGGGTCACGCCGGGGTGAGTTTTGATGTGATGACCGCACCGCCAGGATGGGGGGAGGCTTTCGGCTAGATCCACGTGGTCTGGAATTTTGCTGGCCAGCGAGGGACCATAGTCAGCGCGTGAACACGGCGGGCAATGAGCCACCGATCTGTTCTGCTGTCGAACGGACCTTGCGCCCATAGTCAGGTCGAACAGACTTGGGCATACGGGGTTTTGGGCCGGAGATCGAGACCGATCCGATGGGGCGTGAATTGGAATCGAGAATGGGCGCTGCGATTGAGACGACACCTTCCTGCAGTTCCTCGTCGGCAACCGCGTAGCCGCGTTTCCTCGTCAGTTGGAGTTCGTCATACATGTCAGATGCCCGCGTGACCGTTCGTGCCGTGACAGCGGAGAGACCAGATTGTACGTAGTGGGTGATCTCGTCGCTAGGTAGACGAGCGAGGATCGCTTTACCGTTGGAACTGGCGTGAAGCGGTGCGCGCGCACCCAAAGGTGCGATGGCACGGACGGGGTGGGGGCTGTCAACGCGTTCGATGAGCACAACCTGATCGCCGTCCCTGATCATCAGATGGATGGTTTCGCCGACGTCGGACGACAAGTCGTGCATGAAGGGTAGCGCTCGCTCACGAAGGCTGCCGCGATTGCTCACGGTGCTGCCAACAATGAAGGCCTTCATACCGACTATCCATCGCGTGCTGTCGTCTGGATCGCCTTCAAGCCAGCCGTCTTCTGCAAGGCTCGTTAATCCGCGATGCACGGTGGTTTTCGGCAGGCCGAGTTGACGGGTCAGTTCCGTGAGGCCCACAGGTTGCAGTTCGGAGACGGCTTCAAGCACGCGCAAGGCAGTCCGAACGCTCCGCATATAACTCCTCGACACGAACAGGTTTTTATCGTCAGGTCAGCGTACCAGACCGGTCCACGATGTGGACCGGGTACCCAAGTCAAGCGAGTCCGCTGCGGTCCAGCACCGTCACGCTTGACGACGCCGCGCTGCAGCGCCTAGGTTATGCAGTGCGACCGTATTACGGTCCACTGGTCTGTAGTTCGGACCGCGATCCAGTATTTGAAGGGTGGATTCAGTTGACTGACACGCCCAGAGCCAGGGCGTTTCTCGATGGGATTCGGGTTCTCGACGTCACAGGCGCTCTTGCCGGCCCGTACTGCACGACGATCTTGGCGGATATGGGCGCCGAAGTGATCAAGGTCGAGCCCACCGAAGGCGACAGTCTTCGCCGGCGTACGGCCGACCCCGCGAACGGCGCATTGGCTTTCGACCTGGTTCACCGCGACAAGAAGAGCCTGGCAATCGACCTCAAATCCCGTGCAGGCAAACGAATCCTGGTCGAGATGGCACGCCGCAGCGATGTATTGGTGGAAAACTTCAGTGTCGGCGTGCTCACCCGGCTCGGCTTGGGCTATGAAGATCTGCGTCCTGAATGCCCAAATCTGGTTTATTGCTCGATATCCGGTTTCGGCCAAAGCGGGCCGATGCGGGACGCTAAAGGCATCGATCTGATTGCACAGGCCTACGGCGGGCTGATGAGCGTGACCGGCAGTGACGACGGGCGGCTGGCCAAAGCCGGCTTTCCGGTGTCCGATCTTGGCGCGGGCATGTGGGCGGCGATCGGTGTACTGGCGGCGTTGGTGCGGGCTGGGTCGGGCGGGGGCGGCGGTTATGTCGACGTATCACTCGCCGACACCATCGCCTCGTGGTCGTTATGGGAAATTGCCGACTACATGTCGACGGGCGTCGTACCAGAACCGTTGGGAACGGCGCATCGTCTCGCGGCGCCATATCAGGCATTCAACTGTGGTGACGGGCAGCTCATCGCAGTCGGCGCGGTCGAGCGATCATGGCCGCGACTCTGCGCGGTTCTCGATCTCGACCTCTCTACGGATGACCGATTCGCGACCGAGTATGAGCGCTTCCGTCACCGCAAGCAGCTCGCCGAAATACTCGACCAACGCTTTATGCAGGAGCCACGAGACCACTGGATCGATTGGCTTCGTGATGCCGGAGTACCTTGTGGCCCTGTTAATTCGATCGACGCGGTGGTCGGTGATCCGCAGTTCAAAGCCCGCGGGATGTTCCCTCAAGACGAAGAACGGCATGGCGCAACGCTTTTAGTCAACACGCCGGTCATGGCCGATGGCGCCCCACGTGCACGAGGTAGGGCACCGCGGCTCGGCGAATCGGCGCCCGCGCTCCTTGCCGAACTCGGCTATGGCCCGAAGGAAATCGAGGATCTTGTAGCGGCCGGGGTTATCGCGTTGGCGGCCACCGACACCAACGCAGGGTCACTATTGTGACAATCAGCGTGGCACCAGACAGCGCCTGGGACGGGGGCACCGGACTGAGCCGAATCTCACTAGACTCCGCGCCGGTTGTGATCATGTACCAACCGGGTGCACAGCACGGTCATATCGCCACCGTCAACGGCGCTGCCTTCACCGATCTTCCCGCCCTGTTAGAGGCCGCCGACGGCGAGGCGTCACAGATCCGCCCCGGCACGAGAATCAGCGTCGAGGCGCACGAGCTGCTCAGCCCACTCGCCAGGCCGCGCAAAATCATCTGTGTGGGACAAAATTACATGGCGCATGTCAGCGAAGCCGGCCGTCAGGAAGCGCCACCTTATCCGGACTTGTTTGCTAAGTGGGACAACGCCTTGGCCGCCCCCTACGCCCAAATCCAACTGCCGCCCGAGTCGAATCAGGTTGACTTCGAAAGCGAATTGGTCATTGTGATCGGTCGGCGCAGCCGGCGAATCAGCGCAGGGGACGCCGGGGACGTCGTCTTCGGTTACACCATCGCCAACGACGGCTCGGTACGCGATTACCAGTTCCTGACATCTCAGCGCACGGCAGGGAAAGCATGGGATGGCCTTACTCCGCTCGGGCCGGTTGTGGTACCCGCGGAAGGACTTGGCGGCATCAGTCCGGACCTTCGCATTACCGGCCTGCTCAATGGCGAGATCATGCAGGACGACCGCACCAGCAGCATGATTTATAGCGTGGGTGACTTGATCTCCTATATCAGCACTTTCATGACACTGGACCCGGGTGATCTCATCCTGACCGGCACGCCTGCTGGCGTTGGACTTGTCCGCGAGCCGCCCGTGTTACTCACGGATGGAGACGTGTTCGAAATTCGCATCGAGGGCCTCGGTGCGTTGCGCAGCACCTACGTGAACGAGATACTGTGACGACTCCAACTGTCCGCTTCGAAATCGACAACGCGATCTCGTGGGTCACGATGAGCAATCCAGCGCGCCGTAACGCCCTGTCTACGACCATGATGCAGCAGCTGGAACAGAGCTTGCGCAATTTGGACGTCGATCCGGCCGTGCGGGCGATCATCCTGAGGGGCGAGGGGACCGCGGCGTTTGCCTCGGGCCTGGACATTTCCGAATTCGATGCTCAGCAGAATAGCCAAAAGGCGAAACACAGGGCCGATGAGATCACCGACAAACTGTTCAATACATTGGCAGCCATGACCAAGCCGGTAATAGCGATGATCTTCGGCCCCTGTCTTGGCGCGGGCGTGGCGATCGCCAGCTATGCCGATATCCGGCTGTGCGCCGCCACAAGCCAATTCGCCATTCCGGCAGCACGCCTGGGACTCGGCTATCCAGTCGAACTCATCCACGCACTGGTGCGTATCGCCGGGCCAGGCCAGGCGGCTGAATTGCTCTTCACCGGCCGCACGTTTTCCGCAGCGGAGGCCCTGCAGGCTGGCATTGTCAATTCCATTTTCGCGCCGGAAGCGCTCGAGGAAGCGACGCGCGGGTTGGCCGGCACGATCGCGGGCAACGCACCATTATCGGTACGTGCGGCGAAGGCGGCGATCAGATCGCATGGTGCGCCCGAGTACCGCGCTACCGCCGAGGAATTGGCAATGGCGTGCGCCAGATCGGCCGACGTGCGCGAGGGCCAGCGCGCGTTCATGCAAAAGCGAAAGCCCCAGTTCGTCGGATCATGAACTCTTGCCTCGGTGCGCCGCCTCCCCTCATGCGGTCGCCCGCCCTCAGCGCTGATGCTCCCCATGTCGCGGGTACGGACCGGCCTAGCCGCTCGGAGCCGGCCTACTGCCCGGCGTTTCGCAGAGTGCCAGGACCGTTTTGGGTGGCCGACCGAACCAGACCCACCAGTAGTGTCTTCCGTATCGAGGACTTATTACCTGTGAGTCGGACCCCAGGTCACGTTAGTGAATTGACCACCAACTTCTCGAAAAGGCCACGCGTATGACGGCACGTTTCAGGGACTTCGTATATCCCCAACATCCCCTATTGAGCGGGCTCGACAAACTAACCCCAACGGAGTACGCCGAAGTGATGCGGCAGACACCAGTCCTGGGCGACGTCATCAAGTACTGGATGGAGCTCTTTGAGAGCACTTCGTTCAATGGCATCAGTTCTGACGGCAACATCATCGAGGGGCTGTTCGAGCTGGGGGCAGACGAGGGCGCACCCACCGCCAAGGCTTCCGAGGCGGCGGAGAATCTGCTCAAAGCGCTGACCCTTGAAGACCGGACGAAAATCTGTCATCCCCTCGATAGCAGGGTCTGGCGGGCATGGATGAACCCGGAGTTTTACCTTCTGCCGTACGGTCTTCGCCTGGAAGATTTAGACAGCACCACGCTGGCGCTGGTCATGTCGCTTATTCAAGCAAGCGTCAGCGACAAAGGATACCGAAAAATCGTTGACCTGATGCGGATTAACGACTTCCTGGGTCACATCGTCGGCGTCCCGAACGCAATAAATGTCGGCAGCTACAACATCAACATCTTTGGCACACCGTCGCTCCACCAGCCTTGGGGCTGGAACTTCTGGGGCCACCATGTGTGCCTGAATGTTCTGTTTCTCGGCAAGCAGCAGGTTTTCACACCAGTCTTCTTCGGCGCAGAACCCAACGAAATCGACGAGGGCGAGCATGCCGGCACGATCGTCTTCGTCGAACAGGACCGTGCCGGGCTGGACCTTGTCCAGTCGCTCACTCGCGACCAAGCCGACAAGGCGATCCTGTTCCACCACAAGCGCGATCCCAAGATGCCGCCGGGCCGGATCGCTCTCGGCGACGAACTACACCTGGGAGGTTGCTTCCAGGACAACCGAGTTATCCCTTACGAAGGGATCAATGCCCGCGACCTCGCCCCCGGCCAGCGTGAGCGACTTGTTCGAATCGTAGAGCTATTCCTCGATTACCAGCCCCCTGGGCCTTTGGCCGCCCGTATCAACGACGTTCGCAGACACCTCGATGACACCTGGTTCTGCTGGATCGGCGGCACCGCAGATGACGCCGTCTTCTACTACCGCATCCAAAGCCCAGTCATCATGGTTGAATTCGACCATCATGCCGGTCTCGCTCTGTCGAATCCGGAGCCCGAGCGATTCCACGTCCACACCACGATTCGCACTCCGAACGGAAATGACTACGGTGTGCAACTGGTTCGGGCTGCCACGTCACTCCCACAGCGACTGATCTGAGTCCAGCCCTGACCTGCCCGACGCGGTATGAACCCCCGACTAGTCCGGTTGACATACGTGGCCGCACCGTCATCGTTCCGCTGAATGCTTCACACTGTTCTTTCGCCGTAATGATCGATGTATCGTTCCATGGATGACAAGCGTTGCCCCCGTGGGAATTCACCCATGCCGAGCGTCGTATCAATTCCCGGCCCGCCTGGACATCAGCGATTGAATCGACTACGGCCTTCGCTTGCCCCCGAAGAACTACGAGCCGTCTCTGCCGAGCACGTCTTTGCCTGGGTGAGATCCACCATCACGCCGTCACGCTACGTCTCGGACCTGTCCTGTGACGACAGGCTTCGCGAGATACCCTGCGCTGCCACATCGAGCGCTGCCACCAACCTTGTCCGGGAGCCCCTGAGTGAGGGCATGACGAATCCCAGCGCGGCAACAACTTCGTCGCCGTGAAAGACTGGAACGGCTACTGAGCAAGCGCCAGGCGACATCTCTTCGATGGTGGTGGCGTATCCGTCGCGCCGCACGCGCTCGAGCTGAGTGGACAGGACGCCGCGGTGAGCGATGGTGTGCGGGGTGATCCGAGTCAGATGGCCCAAGATACGTTTTTGAACGGTCGGCGGTGCGTATGCCAGCAATACTTTGCCCACTGCGGTCGCATGGAGCGGGAGCCGGCTTCCGATAGTGCTGACTACCGGCACTGAGGTATGGCCGGCGAGCCGGTCCAGGTAAAGGGCCTTGTCGCCGTCGCGGACTGCGATGTGCACTGTGGCAAGCGTCGCTCCATATAGATCGTGCAGGAATGGTGAAGCTATCTCACGCAGACCGGTCTGCACCGGGGCCAGAAGGCCGATGTCCCAAAGCCGTCGTCCGACCACGTAGTCGCCGGTCGGTCGTCGGACCAAAGCTCCCCATACCTCGAGTTCCTTTACTAGGCGGTGCGCGGTCGGCAGCGGGATTTGCGCGCGCCTGGCTATTTCGGTGAGACCGAGCTGTCGATGCCCGGTATCGAATGATCCGAGCAGGGCCAGCAATCGGGATGCCACAGTCGAACCGGGTTGTGAGGCGTTTCCCGCCACACATCACCTCCACATGCTGGCGTCTGATGAAACTCTTCTACTGAGTGGAAGTCTAGCCTGGGACCCTCGGCGGTGGTGCGCTTATTGTCACGTTTCATGAACAGCGTGGCGCTGCACCATGGATTGGTATCTCAGGGTGAAATCTCCGCCGAGATACGCGAAATCGCAGCGGAGTGGGAAGGCGGCGGCCGATCCGAGTTTGAACCCCGCATCGATTACCCGCCCTATCGAAGCGCCATCCTGCGGCACCCCAAAGCCGCTCTGCACGAAGTGAACCCGGAGGGGATCGAGCGGTGGTCACCGTGTTTTGGGGATCAGGACGTTTCGCGGCTTGACGCTGATCTGACCATCGGGCACTCCGGCCCACCCCTGGGAGAGCGGATCATCGTCGCCGGCCGCGTCATCGACGGGCGCGGACGCCCACTCACCGGGCAACTGATTGAAATATGGCAGGCGAATGCCGCCGGCCGCTACATTCACCAAGGAGACCAGCACCCAGCACCCCTGGATCCCAATTTCACCGGGCAGGGTCGGTGTCTGACTGGCCCCGACGGCACCTTCCGCTTTCTCACAGTCAAGCCGGGACCCTATCCGTGGCGCAATCATTACAATGCATGGCGTCCCGCGCACATCCATTTCTCCGTTTTCGGAAGGTTATTCAGTCAGCGTCTCGTCACGCAGATGTACTTCCCGGGTGATCCACTGATGGCGTTGGACCCGATCGCGCAGTCGGTTCGCGACCCCGCCGCACGCGATCGGCTGATCGCCCACTACGACCACGACATCTCGGTATCGGAGTTTGCAACGGGATACCGGTGGGACATCGTGCTGAACGGAGGGCGACAGACCTGGATGGAAAACGGCGACGATGATGGCTAGTCATCTGCTGACCCCAGGGCAGACGGTGGGCCCGTTCTTCCGCTACGCGATGGAGTTTCCCGACGATAACTGCCTGGCGATGCCTGGACGGCCAGAGGCTATCCGCTTGCACGGAGGTGTTTACGACGGCGCGGGCCGGCCGGTACCCGATGCGCTGATCGAGTTGTGGCAGCCCGACAGCGCGGGACACGTGATGTCACAGCCCGGATCCCTGCACCGCAACGGATGGACGTTTACCGGCTGGGGCCGCTGCGCAACCGATGCCAGCGGGAATTACACCTTTACCACCGTAGCGCCCGGTGCCGTCATCCCTGGGCGTCCGCCCTTCTTCGCGCTGACTGTCTTCGCCCGCGGACTATTGGACAGGCTATTCACCCGTGCGTATCTGCCTGGGGACGGTCTCGAGACGGATCCGTTGCTGTGCGATTTGACTCAGGAGCGCCGACGAACCCTCTTCTGCGTCGCAGAGTCTGACGGGTATCGGTTCGATATTCGGCTGCAGGGCGACGACGAGACCACATTTCTCAGGTTCGTCGACGGATGACAAACCTGCTCTGGCCGGGTGAGCACCGAGCGGGAAGTCTCATGACGGATTCCGCGATACTGCGTGCCATGGTCGCCGTCGAAACAGCGTGGTTGCACGCGCTGGCCGCACACGACCTCGCTCCCAAGCAATTGGTCGAAATCGATCTCCAAGAAATGCTTTCGGCCGATGCCTGTGCTCGACTGGCCGTCAGCGCCGAGGCCTGCGGCAACCCCGTGATCGAGCTGGTCGGGTTGTTGCGCGAACAAGCGCCGGAGCACGCGCGCCGCTGGATTCATCGCGGACTCACCAGTCAAGACGTCATCGATACCTCGCTGATCATGTCCGTCCGCGCGGTCATCACCGAATTGCAAGGTCATCTCCTGCAACAAGTTTCGGTTTTGGCAACGCTGGCTGACAAGCATCGCAACACGCCCATGGTTGCGCGAACCCTTACGCAGCACGCGATTCCGACCACCTTTGGCGTGAAGGTGTCGGTTTGGCTAGGCGGGCTCCTTGATGCCTACCGCAGGCTGAATACAGCCTCCACGCCAGTGCAGATCGGAGGAGCGGCCGGAACCCTCGCAGCCACGGCCGAGCTGGCGACGTTGCGGGCAATACCCGGCGACGCCGCAGCGATCGCTCTTGACCTGGTCCATGATGTTGCCGACGCATTGGGTCTTTCGTTCAGCTCGCCATGGCATACCTCGCGATCTGTGGTGACGGAAGCTGCCGATGCCTTCGCCGGCTGCACTGACGCTTGGGGCCGCATCGCAGCTGACCTGGTTACCCTGTCCCGGCCTGAAATCGGGGAGGTCAGCGAATTGATGTCTGCTGGCCGCGGCAGATCGTCAACCATGCCACAAAAGCAAAATCCAGTGCTGTCCATATTGATTCGACGTGCCGCGATCGCCTCCCCAGCCCTGGCGGCAACGCTGCATACGTCGGCTGCTCTTGCCAATGACGAGCGACCCGATGGTGCCTGGCATGCCGAATGGGACACGCTCAGAACGTTGGCGCGGCGCACCCTCGTCGCGGGCTCGCAATGCACGGAGCTCCTCCGCGACATTCAGGTCGACCCCACGCGGATGGCGGAGCATCTTGCCGATGATGGAGTGCTCGCAGAACAGCACAGTATTGCCGAGATGGTGGGCATGCCGCCGTCGGCATCGTATCGAGGTGCTGCGGATAGGGTAATCGACGAGGCGGTCGACCGGGTACAGCACCTGTTGAAGGATAAGTCATGACCGTGCCTCGAATCGCGTGTACTCATTTGGCTGGAGCGGACCATTTACCGCTTTTGGTTGTCGGCCCGTCACTCGGTACTTCGGTTGCGGCATTGTGGACCTCAGCGGCGCAGCTGCTCGGCGAGACCCATTGCGTCGTCGGATGGGATCTGCCGGGACACGGTGCCAGTGTCTCACTGCGCGCGCCCTTCACCATCGCCGATGTGGGAAAAGCGGTGGCCGCAACAATCGAGTCCGAATGGGGTGCCGGGACATTCGCCTATGCCGGCGTGTCTATTGGCGGAGCAGTGGGCCTCCACTTATTGCTCGACGCCCCTAGCCGTGTCTCGGCGGCGGCGTTGATCTGCACGGGTGCGGTGATTGGCGCAGCTGCTGATTGGCGAGCGCGCGCGCAACGCGTCCGTTCCGAAGGTACGGCCGCGATGCTGCAAATGGCGCGACAGCGTTGGTTCGCACCGGGATTCGACGAACGCGAACCCCAGAGAGTGACTGCTTTGCTCGAATCACTGCGGAATGCTGACGCTGAAAGTTACGCGATGTGTTGTGAGGCGCTCGCGGAATTCGACGTACGCGACCGACTGGCACGCATCAAGGTCCCGGTTCTGGCGATCGCAGGCTCATGTGACGTCGCCACGCCGCCGAAATCGTTGCTCGAACTGGGAACGCGTGTCCGTGATGGCACCTTTATCGAGCTGCCGTGTGCCGCACACCTGCCCCCGGCGGAAAGGCCTAGACGGATTGCTCAGCTGGTCACATCTTTACTTGAGAGGGCTCCTCGATGACCAATGGGGACAGTCGCTTTGAACGCGGGATGAGGGTGCGTCGTGCCGTGCTCGGCGATGAGCATGTCGATCGAGCCAACGCCACGATCAGTCATCTGACGGCGGACTTTCAGCAATTGATTACCGAATACGCGTGGGGAACCATCTGGACCCGACCGGGGCTGGATCTGCGCTCCCGATCGATTATCACGCTGACGGCTCTGATCGCCCGTGGGCACCACGCCGAACTGGCCATGCATCTCCATGCGGCGCTGCGCAACGGCTTATCAGGTGATGAGATCAAGGAAATTCTGCTCCAAAACGCCGTTTACTGCGGAGTGCCCGATGCCAACACCGCGTTTCGGATCGCGCAGGAAGTATTCACCGATCTGGAGGGCGACCAGACGTCGTGAAGACTACGAAATCATGTCTATGACAACCGATTCCTTACCCCGCATGCGCACGCAAGTGGTGATTGTCGGCGCCGGTCCTGCCGGGCTCTTGTTGTCACATCTACTCAGCGCCGAAGGCGTCGAGTCGGTGATTGTCGAAACCCGTTCGCAGGAATACGTGCTGTCGCGAATTCGCGCGGGCATCCTTGAACAGTCGACGGTGAACCTCCTCGATGAAGTCGGCCTGGGCGACCGACTACGTCGAGAAGGACTGGAGCACAGGGGAATTTACCTTCAATGGCCTGGCGAACGCCATCATCTCGACTTCGTCGATTTGGTCGGACGAAGTGTATGGGTTTATGGGCAGACTGAAGTGACGAAGGACCTGGTCGCCGCGCGAGAGGCCGACGGCCAGCCGGCGTTCTACGGTGTCACCGACACGGTTCTCCACGATGTCGAGAGCGACGCACCGTATGTCACGTTCGCCGATGCGCAGGGCAAGCTGGTCCGCGTCGATGCCGCGGTCATTGCCGGCTGCGACGGGTCACACGGGCCGAGCCGCGCGGCCATACCGGACAAGGTCCGCCAAACGTGGGCGCATGACTATCCCTATTCCTGGCTCGGCATTCTCGCCGACGTAGTGCCGTCAACCGACGATCTGATCTATGCCTGGCACCCCGATGGCTTCGCACTGCACTCCATGCGGTCCAGGCATGTGAGTCGGTTGTATTTACAGGTGCCCAACGACGCCGATTTGACGTCATGGTCCGATGAACGGATCTGGGATGCGCTCAGGGTCAGGCTGGGTCACGGACACGACGGGTGGGAGCTCACTCCGGGACCGATCACCAACAAAAGCGTCCTGCCCATGCGCAGCCGCGTGCAAAGCCCGATGCGATACGGCCGGCTGTTCTTGGCGGGCGATGCCGCTCACACGGTGCCACCTGCTGGCGCAAAAGGCCTCAACCTCGCGGTGGCCGACGTCGCGCTGTTGGCTCCTGCGCTCACCGCACTGCTGCGCAAGGACGACTCTTCGCTGGCCGACGCTTACAGCGAAACGGCGTTGCGCCGAGTCTGGCGGTGCACGCACTTTTCGTGGTGGATGACCACCATGCTGCACGTCGGCGACACGGCCGGGGGAATGAATTCGTTCGACGCCCGATTGCAGGTGTCCCAATTGGCTTGGGTTGCAACCAGTCGTTCGGGGTCGGCGGACCTGGCGGAAAACTACGCCGGCTTGCCGATTGGGTATTGAAAGCACTCGGCCGCGGCCGATTGCCGTGATTGAGTGAACGGAATATCGTGCGATGAACGTTCATCAGATAAGATATGACCTTATCCGTGCGTCCTCGTGGATCAACCCACATGAATACCCTGCGACAAGGGTGCGATCCGTAGCGGTGGTAGTCGCGGGACCGGCGTCGCGCCTGCACTGGCGGGGTCCGGGCCGTACTTCAGTTGTCGGAGAGGAGAAACAACATTGACCACTGGCACTTTCGCAACGGTTGAGCAGGCCGAGGAAGCGTGGGCACAGGCGTTCACAGCGGCGACTGGACAGGAAATGCTCGACCTATTGCATCCACAGTTCGTCGCGGTGCACGGTCCCGTTGGCGCCATCGACAACGCTGAACAGTTCGTCGCGCAGGCAAATGCCAGGCCCAGGCCCGGTCGCGTCAGGTCTCACGCCCCTACCATCCACGAGTTCGGTGATGCGGCGACCGTGGCTTGCATCCAAGAATGGGAGTTCGAGTTAACTGCAGGCGCCCCACCATTTGTCATGCAGGCAGCAGCGAGCCGTGTCTGGATCCGTAGCGAGGGGAACTGGCGACTGGCACTCCTGCAGATGTCACGCCGACTCCCGCCGGCCTGAGCATGCCGCGTCTTTTGCTTGAGCACCATAACCCTTCGTAGCCCGAGGATTTTCTAACCCAATGCCCACTGTGCGCGACGTGACCTTCGATTTGCTGCGCCGTCACCATATGACGACTATCTTCGGTAACCCGGGTTCGAACGAGTTGCCTTTTCTGGCTGGCATGCCCGACGACTTCCGCTACATCCTCGGGCTCCATGAGGGCGCGGTTTTGGCTATGGCCGATGGCTATGCGCAAGCCCGACGCGCGCCAGCATTGGTCAACCTACACGCCGCTGCGGGAACTGGTAACGCCCTCGGCGTCCTGACCAATTCGGTGTACTCACACAGCCCATTGGTAGTCATGGCCGGCCAGCAAGTCCGAAGCACGATTGGACAGGAGACGTTCCTGGCCATTTCCGAGCCGGAGACTCTCGCCAGGCCGATGGCGAAGTGGAGTTGTCAGCCGACATGCGCCGAAGATGTACCCCGCGCTCTCGCCCAGGCAATCCACATGGCCACGCTACCGGCCAAAGGTCCAGTGTTTCTTTCTGTTCCGTACGACGATTGGGCCCACGAGGCACCGCCGGAAACGGGGCATCTGCTCAAACGACGGGTCGTCTCAGGCGGCTGTCTCGGTGCGGAGGCACTTGCCAGCGTCGCCGCAGCGCTCGACGAAGCCCGTAACCCCGTTCTCGTCCTGGGCGCGGAGGTCGATGCGGAGGCCGCGAACGACGACGCAGTGCGGCTGGCCGATGTATTGGAAGCACCCGTGTGGCTGTCGCCGTCGGCGCCCCGGTTGCCCTTTCCCACCCGGCACCGGAGCTTTCGTGGTCCGTTGCCGGCGTCTGTACGTGGCGTGACCGCAGCGCTCGAGGGCCATGACATCATCCTGGTGATCGGCGCACCCGTATTTCGCTACCACCAGTACGAGCCGGGGCAGTACCTGTCTGCCGGTGTCCGGTTGATCCACATCACCAGCGATCCGAGCGAAGCAGCGCGCGCGCCGATGGGAGAAGCCTACGTAGCAGATGTGCGCAATACCCTTAGCCGCCTTGCCCAAACGGTGCGCCCCGGTCAGCGCTCGACTCTTAGCCCGCTGGCTGGCTATCGTCTTCCCCCGGTGTCTAGTGACGACGCGGTCCATCCCGAAGAGCTGTTCGCCGAACTGCGCGGCCTGGCCCCAACGGATGCCATCTGGGTCAACGAGGCGACCTCGACCACTGCGGAGTTCTGGGCGCAAGCTGACATCAGCGTGCCCGGCAGCTACTTCTTCGCGGCATCAGGCGGCCTGGGATTCGGTTTGCCCGCCGCAGTGGGCGTCCAGCTGGCTCACCCCGGCCGTCAGGTGGTGGCCCTTATCGGCGACGGGTCCGCCAACTACGGCATTACGGCACTGTGGACAGCCGCCCACTACGAAATCCCGGTCATCACAATCATTCTCAAGAACGGGACCTATGGTGCATTGCGTTGGTTCGCTGGCGTCTTGAAAGCGGGAGAGGCCCCGGGACTCGACATTCCCGGCATCAACTTCCCCGAGATCGCCCGGGGTTACGGTCTAGATGCCGTGTCAGCGAACACGATCAAAGACTTTGCGGCCGAGTTTAGTTCGGCTCTGACGAGCCACAAACCCACGCTCATCGAAGTGGAAGTCGTGCGGACGATGAGCTAGGTCATGGTTTTTGTTGGCCACTGTGCTGTGCCAAGAGGTGCTGAAGAAGGATGTCACGGCCGAAATCCTTTGTAGGATCGCGCCAGACGGCGTGGGCGTGATTCGCGTGGTCTTCAGTATTGTCGAATTCGACCAGCGTGACCGGGCTTCGATGCGGAAGTAGTGCGGAGCCTCCAATGAGTGTGCACCCGCCCACACGAAGTGCAGCTGGTCTTGTCCTTTCTCGCGGATCCGGTCCATCTCGCGCACGACCTGGTCAGGCTTGAGGTTGGTCAGGAACGCCTTGAGTAACTCATCGAAAGCCGAGGCTTGTCCGGTATCCATGGCGCCCCTTGCCAAGCCGCGCGAGCGGCCCTTATGTAGCGCAGTGCGTACCGGTCGGCATCGGTGATCATGGCGTCGCGACGGCCGACGCCGTGCACGTCCGGCCATTCCTCCTTGCCTATAGCCGGGACGCAGCGCGTCACGAAATCCTGTGGCGGCACGGGGTTGATCGTCGCTATGCGCCTTTGTTCACTATCCAGACTCCAGCAGCGCGAAGGCGCTGTCTCCTTCTTCAGCGAGGACTCGATACGGACCGACGCGGGCAGGCTCAGAACCAAGCAGAAACGGGGTTGGCGCCATCCGATCTTGCCCGGCGACAGTGAAGTTCAACGAAAGGTGTTGTCCGACAAAGAGTCAGCCCAACTAGCATCGGGCTGAGGCTGATTGAAGAAGGTCAAAAAGTAACCCTCGGGATCGTGAAAAAAGGGGTGCCATGTGTCCGAACACCGGCGCGTTCAGCTCTCGCAGGACACATTCGAGCGACCTCACCTGAACGAGACTTTGGCGTAGCGCTCGACCGAGGTGCACTGCGCGACCAATCGATGGGTGAGGTAGCGCTGTATACCGGTCATATCGCGCACCGGCACACCATGGCGACCCGATTCCGCCAGAAAGTTCCAATTTGTGCCGACCGGGTCCTCTAACGGGACGACGATGTGGGATCGCTGGTCGTAATCGAGGTGGTCGAACAGTGCCATCGCCGCGTAAGTCACCGCCGTGACGTTGAAGTCATCGTCGATGGGACGGTGTCTCGGCGCGTGGTGCAGTACCGAGTCGTCGTACATCACGTTGCTGCCCTCGCATATCCGTCGGACGTTTCCGTGGCCGCACACGCGACGATCGGTGTCCTGACCGCACCAGCGCGGCGTGCCGCCACATGCACATCATCGTCCCGCTTCGAAATCGACGATGCGCATTCGTCAGCGGTTCTGCGCGGACTCGCGCAGGGTCCGGCGAAGTATCTTGCCAGTACTAGTTTTCGGCAGCTGGTCGACGATCTCTAGCTCACGGGGGTATTTATAGGCTGCCATGTTCTTCTTGCAGAACTCGATGAGCTCACTCGGTGAGCAGCAGGCACCCTGTTTTAGTGAGACGAACGCCTTGACGGTTTCGCCGCGATACGGATCCGGCATCCCCACTACGGCGGCTTCACGGATGGCGGCGTGGGTGTAGAGGACGTCTTCGACTTCCCGGGGCCAGACCTTGTATCCGGACGCGTTAATCATGTCTTTCTTGCGGTCGACGATGTAGAACCATCCTTGGTCGTCCATGTAGCCGATATCACCGGTCCTGAGCTCGCCGTCGACGATGGTTTGCGCCGAGTCTTCTGGCCGGTTCCAGTAGCCCGGGATTACTTGGGGGCCTTTGATCGCAATCTCTCCCAAATGCCCCGCGGGGAGCTCTTCATCGTCCTGGTCGAGCACGCGCACCGCCGTGTTAAAAACCGGCAGTCCGACGGACAGCGCGCCGGTACGGGGATCGATTGGTGCGATAGCCCCTAGCGGCGTTGCATGTGAGGGAGATGTCGTCTCCGTAAGGCCGTAGATGTTGTGAATCTGGCGTCCAGTACGGCGCTGGAAGTCGTCTGCAAGTGTGGGGGATACGGGCGCCCCTCCTGAGTAAATTGCGCGCAGCGGATCAAAGTCCTGCGCGGGATCCGCCGAATGCGCAAGCAGGGCGGTGAGTGCGGTGATCGCGGCCACAGTGAAGGTCGGGCGATGCTCTCTGATCGCGTCGAGAACAACCGTCGGATCGAAGCGGTGCGTGAGCACCAGCGGGCACGGGGAAGCGAGTGCCGCGCCGACATGCCCTACGAGTCCGGTGATGTGGAAAAGTGGTGCGATGGCCAGGATGGCGTCCAGCGACGACAGTCCTACCCACCTGCGATAGGTGTAGGAGTTGAAAGACATTGAGCGGTGCGTATTTATCGCCGCCTTCGGTATTCCTGTTGTGCCGGAGGTGTATGTGAGTACCGCGGCGTCATCCGGTTTGGGCAGCACGCCGGAGGGGTGACGACCGCGGTATTTCGTGAGCAAAGCGTTGAGCCAGAGAGGGTTATGGTCCGGTCGAATCTCGATTGGCTCGAGGACGCGTGGATCATTCCGCGTCTGAAAGTCGTTCGCGGAAGTGGTGATCACCGTGTGCAACTGAGGCACAGCACCGCTGTCGATGACATCCTGGACCACCGAGTAGAACAGGCTGTCAAGGCAGATGAGGGCCATCGCATCGCTGTCAATCAGCGCATGAGTCAATTCGCGTTGCTTGTTCATCGGATTTACCGCAACGGCGATGCCGCCGATCTTCCACGCAGCAATCAAGCCGATGATGAAGGACGGATTGTTTTGCACGTACAGCGCTAACCGATCCCCGGACCCGTAGCCACGCGCCATGAGCGCCGCCGCCAGGGCATCCGCGGCCTCGTCGAGATCTGCAAAAGTCAGCAGACCGTCAAAATAGCGGATCGCCGGCTGGTCTGAAGCCGCGGCGATGGCCGCGTTGAAAACGTCCAGCATGGTGTCATGCGGGGGTTGGATACTGAACGGCATTCCATCCCCGTACGACGAAAGCCAGGGTGCAGCGTCATCGGATGTGGTGATCATTGCTCTCCGTGGTGGCGGTGGTAGTGGTGACGCAACAGGTTTTTGGCATAGTCGCCGCCGTTCGGCGTCCGCACGATCGTGTGCACATGGAACGGCTCGGGCTCGTCGTTGTCGAGGAATATCCCTGCGTGGTTGTCGTATTCGATGAGCACTACAGGGCTGTGGACGCGGTAGTAGAAGGGCGATGTCTCATCCCACTGGCCGATCCATGCCAAATGTGTCTCGTCGAGGTACTTTTCGACGACTCGGGTCCGTGACTCGCGTGGACCCCCGGTCGGAAGGTTATTCAGGTAAACCTTGAGCAATTCCCGTAGTAGTTCGCGTTCTCCTGCGGTCATCTCGTCACCGCGGACACCCTCATAGGGAAGAACGAGATTGTCGCGTCCCGCGCCGGCGCGGTGACGGCCGTCGACTCTTCCGGCTAGCGCCGGGGGTAGTTCGGCGCTCAGCATTGATCCATGAAGCAGAGCCTTGCTCTGGCGATACGTCCTTAAACCGTCCATGAGTGCCAGGGCGGCGCGTCGGTGATCGTGGAAGACGGTGTGCGCCTCGAACTCGCAGCCGAGAAACGCTGGGGTGACTACCAGATGCTGGTCGACGATGACCGCGTGCAGGTCTATGTGGTGACCGGCCAGTTGCCAACCCCAGGGCTCGTCCGCCTCAGGGTTTCCTAAAATGCTGAACCAATAACACCATTCGGTGAGTGTGTCTTCGTAGCCCTGGACGTAGCTGCCGAGCTGCGCGTTGAGCCGCATGGCATCGCGTAGCTGCGCGAACCCCAGCGGGCTCACGGTTGCCTCGATGACACCGAGCGCACTGAAACGCTGCTCATCGGAGAGCTCCTCCAACAGCAGCCCATGCTCCGGGAAAGTCAAGAAAGCGTTGGACCACATGCGTATTTCGGGTGCGTCTAAAGGCAGTGTCGCCGAGCGACGTTGACTCTTGTCCAGCGTTTGCAGATAAGCCCTTGCCGCGTGGAGCGCGCGCCTCGAATCGAATCCATCGCCGCCAGTATCGAGGCCTACACGTGGCAGCCCATCAGCGGTGACGCCGACAAACTGCTGTGCAGCGCCGGTGTCCACCGGAGGTAGTTCGGCATCGCCGGCAAACTCAAGCATCTCCTTTATGCCAGCCTCATCGGTGAAGTCCACGGCGCCGCGACGAAGCGGGAAGTGTTGATGGCGAGGGTGATACCCGAGATAACTCTGCGGGTTTCCGCCTCCGTTGTCTCTAAAGCGCTGCATGAGTTCAGCCCGCAGTCGACCCAGCCTTGACTTTCGGATCAGACTCGCCTGCCCGCGGACCGAGTTGTGGCACCGCGCTTGGCGAACCGATTGTCGTTTCCAGCGTTCCCACACCATCGGCGTCAACTTCGACGAGATCACCTTCATTGAGGAACTCTTGTGGCGAGCGGCAAAGCCCCACCCCCGGAAGAGTGCCCATTGAGATGATGTCTCCGGGCACCAGGGTGATCACACGGGAGATCGACGCAATGGCTTCCTCGATGCCGAAGATGTAGTCAGTGGTGCCTCCGTCCTGCTTGACGATTCCGTTGACCAGCGTGCGATAACGAAGGTCGGCAAGGTCACCAACCTCATCGAGAGTCACCAGGGCCGGCCCGCACGGGGCCTGGCTGTCCCCAGCCTTGGTGACCGCGATCGTTTCGATCCCGCGGATGAGATTGCGTGCGCTCAGGTCGTTGAGAATGGTTATCCCGGCGACGTGCTCCAAGGCACGTTCGGCGGGAACGCACTTCGCGATACTACCGATGACTACGGCGATTTCGCCCTCCCAGTCAAGCTGGGTCACGGCAGGAGCAGGATGAACGGTGGCCCGGTGCCCTGCAAGCGATGTGGGCCACTTCGGAAAGAACCACGGTATGGCGGGTTCCGGCACGCCGACTTCCTCGCAATGGTCTTTCGAGTTCAGCCCGAGACACAGGATCTTCTGTGGATCCGGTACGGGCGGTAGTAACGCCACATCGTTGACGCTTGGGTAAACCGACGGATCGGCAACCACGAGTTGCCGTGCGCTGGCGGTGATCGTGCTCCAGTCGGCTTCACTTGCGGTCGTTAGCAACCGACGAACAGACGCCGCGTCAATCTCGGCAGAGAGGTCGTGATGGTCCACAGCATCCTTGAGTGGGCACAGACGTGTGCCCACGACGACTGCGGGAACCTCTTGGTTTCCGTTCAGGTATGTGGCTAGACGCATGATTACTCATCACCTCATTCAATCAGCGCGGATCGACGAAAATGTCGAGCTGCAGTGGTGGTTGCCCGCCGTACGGGCTCAGGTCGGCGATACCGGCATTTGCGAGAACGTCGGCATCGATCAGGCACTGTCCGGTCAGCTGCGAGGGGGGTGTTTGCAGGATGACGCATGCGGCGTCAGCCATGATCGTCGGCTGCCGCGAACGTCGCATGGTCTCGGCGCCGCCGAGCACGTTGTTGACGGCAGCGGTGGCAATAGTAGTTTCCGGCCACAAGCAATTGCTGGAGATCCCGAACGGCCGAAGCTCTTCGGCGAAGCCCAGCGCAAGGGTGCTCATGCCGTACTTGCTCAACGTATAGGCGGGATGTGCCCCAAGCCATTTCGGCGTCAAATTGATCGGCGGAGATAGGGTCAAGATGTGCGCCGATGAAGAACGCGTGAGGTGAGGCAAGCACGCTTGGGTCAGCGCAAATGTGCCACGGATGTTGACGTCCATCATCAGGTCGAACTTCTTCAGTGGTAGATCCGTTGTGGCGTCAAGGTTCAGCACGCTCGCATTGTTTATGCAGATGTCGACTCCGCCAAAACGCTCAACCGCCATTTCCACTGCGTGCTGCACGTCGTCCGCGTTGCGTACATCTCCGCAGACGGCGACGGCCGCGCCGCCGCTGCGTTCGACCTTTGCGACAGCGGTCTGAATCGTCCCTGGTAGTTTCGGGTTTGGCGCGGCAGTCTTCGCGAGCAGCACGACGTTGGCGCCGCGAGCGCCGAGTGCAGCGGCGATTTCGAGGCCGATGCCCCGACTGCCGCCCGATATGACAGCGGTGCGTCCGGCGAAGGGCCTAGACAAGAAGACTCCTACTTTGTTCACTGGTCTGGCGGGTCAACTGCCTCGGCCCCCGCCGCAACGGACGATCGATTCCCAGTTCGTCAGCGACCTGAACGGCGGTCTGACACCAACTTTCGCCGCTGGTTTGGCTGATCAACGTCGGTGAGCCTTCGCGACCGCATCCAGGCAGCTCATTAGAGAACCGTGATGATCGACTCGACGGATGTCGTTGGCGACCGGGGTAGTGCTCATCGGTACCGCGTCCTCGGTTGGCTAGTTATCGCGGCGTCACTGGCGGATACGAATACTGTTTGGGGGCCGATGTGGTCGTCGCCGTTGGCGTGAAAGTCCACGCCGTGGTCCCAGGGCTTTCCGGGTTGAGGTGGTGGGGCCAGCACGGCGAGATGTTTTTCGGTGGTGCTGCTGTCGTTGTACTGGCGGTGCGGAACCCCGGCGGGCAGCAAGACCAGGCTGCGTGGCGGCACCACATGTTTTTGCAAGGCCACTTCGACGGTCAGCTCCCCTTCCAGCACGAGGTAGTACTGGTCGAACTCGTGGATATGGGTATCGGGGCCGGCGCTGGCAGGATCGAGCTCCATGTAGTTGACGACGGCGTTGGAACAGCCCATGGCGGGGCCGGTTAGCGGCAGGAGACGCAGGCCGGGCATGGCGGGGTTGAGCTGGTCGGGGTGGATGCGGCGGGTGTAGCCGGGGTCATCGGTGCGGTCATCGACGGGCACGTCGTCCGGGGTTTCGACCATTAGCGCTATTGGCACCATGGGGGAGGGTGCGGGGATGATCATCTCGAAATGCGTTTCGCTGCCGGGCCCGTCGTTCCAATTGCGATGGGCCAGTCCGGCGGGAATGAACACGAAGGTTCCGGCCTCGATGCGGTGCACCTGCTGCCCTAATTGGACGTTCATCGTCCCCACGAGCAGGTAGTAGAGCTGGTCGCTGCGGTGGTAGTGCAGTCCAGGTCCGCAGCCGCCCTCTTCGATGTGGCTGGCGATCATCAGTGCGCTTTCCAGTGACGACAGGAACTGCGCGCGGTAACCCGGAAAGCCGGTATCTACAGTCTTTTTTTGATCGAAGCAGCGCACATATTGCATCAAGGCGCCTTCCGTAGTCCTTGGAAAATCGTCGAGTGATGAGTGTTCAACAAGGGTAGTCTTCCACGGTTCATACCTCGTGTAAAAGACTAAAAGGTGCGACTTTAAGACTGTCAGCCACTAAATCGGGTGCTGCGTTGGTGTCGTACCTTCCCGTACTCGAGCCTCAGCAGAGTGGTCGGGCACATCCACCGACTTGCGTCGACGAGCGCCGCGATTTGCGGCTCGCTATCCGTTTCTGTCGCGGTTAAGTAATCACTGGGCGTGCATAGCCCGTCGATCGGCCGCTCATTGGGGCGTCGAGAGCGCAGTCGAGGGCT
>NZ_LZKU01000059.1 GCF_001672975.1 Mycobacterium sp. 1465703.0 | reverse complement strand
GCGCATTCCACTTCGACACGCGTGAGGAATTCATGCGCGAGGCATTTCGCGTCCTCAAACCCGGAGGAACCATCGCGGTCGCCGACCCGAGCCGAAGGTCGATTTGATTCTCCAGCCCGCGCTTGGCGACGCGTTCCCGGCCCTTGTCGATGTGGACGGGGGTGATGTCGATGCCCGTGATCCGAGACACCTTGAAGCGATCGAGAAGAACAAAGTCTTGCTCGGCGAAACCGACGCCGACGTCGAGGACTTCATCGCCTGGTTTCAGCCCGGCGCGCGTTCCCAGCAGCTCGACCATCGCGACGCAAGCGTCGGGATAGGTGCGAGCCTCTTTCCAGTAACCGAGGTTGAGCCATAACGGCTTGGAGTCGTCGACGTACCCTTCATCCAGAAAGTCGATGGCGTCGTCTCCGAGGGTCGTGTAATAAGCTGCGGCAGATTTCTGTCGCAGCAGGCTGAAGGATCGGATAATTACCAAGAACCCCCAATAAATCGAAAGGGCAATTCGGCGCATTTTGTTCCTCCGGGGATTGTTGATGGGGTGTGCCGGGTGGCGTTTTCAAGCGGGCTAAAGCAGTCCGAGCAGTTGCAAGTCGGTTACGTATTTGAGGATGATCGCGGCCGAGACGTGAGGGATGTCCGGATCGTTCTTGTCTGGGCCGATTTTTGCTTCTTTCACCGCAGCACGGAATCGGTCGGTCGGCCCGAACGCCCCTCGGGTCGGCTCAGGAAGCTCGAACTGCTCGGAAGGACGCAACCGCAACATCTGCAGCACCGAGTGCTCGCGCTGTCGATCCGGCAGGGCACCTAGAGCGGCCTCGAACCGCTGCAACCACTCCCCAAAGTCAGCGATGCGCTGGATCGGGTAACCGGCCTCGATCAGCCAGTCGACATACTCGTCGGGCCCGATGCCGTCGTCGTGCGGGTTCATCACATGATAGGTCTGAAAGCCCGCTAAAGACGTGGCCACCTGGGCACCCAGCGTGGCGATGGCCTCGGCGATGAAACCGACGGGCAGCCCGTCAAAGTGCGCGCGTTGCCGGTTGCCCTCGGCGTCGAGCCGGAAGAACGAGCCGGGCGCGATGCCGGTGGCCACCAGGCTCAGCACCATCCGGGTGACCGTGTCCGACACGTTGAGCTGACCCGCGTATGTGGGGTCGGCCAGGATCACGTCGCAGCGAAACACTCCGACCGGCAGCCCGCACAGGTCGTGAGCCTCGCGCAGCAGCACCTCACCGGCCCACTTGCTGTTGGCGTAGCCGTTGCCGTAGCTGCCATCGTTCGTGCGGGTGGGGCTGATGACCCGGATGTCGGCATCCTCAGTGAACGCGGACGGATCGATCTGGGTTCTCACGTCGGAAGTCGACACGTAACTGTAGGGCTTGAGTTTCGTGGTGAGCGCGAACCGGATCAGCTCGGCGGTGCCCACGACGTTGGGCCCGAACAGCTCGCTGTAGGGAAAGACGCCGTTGACCAGGGCCGCGGGATCCATGATCAGATCAACGGTGTCGGCCAGCCGCTGCCAGGTCTGCTGGTCCAGCCCCAGGTAGGCTTCGCCCTTGTCGCCGGCGATGACCTCCAGATGATCGGCGGCCAGTTTCTGGAAGTGCCGCAGCAGTCCGGGGTCGCCGCTGTCGAAGGTCTTGTCGAGTCGACTCCTCGCTTCTTCATCAGTCTCGCCGCGCACCAGGCAGATCAGCTTGCCGTCGACCAGCTCCATCCGCTCCAGCCACTCGAGGGCCAGATACCGTCCGAGGAAGCCGGTCGCCCCGGTCAGCAGGACCGTCCGTACCTCGGCGCTCGGCCCCGGCAGCCCCGGCGCGGCGGCCAGCGTCGTGGCGTCGATGAACTTGTCCAGGGTGAGGTCGCGGGCGTGCACCTTGCTGGTGTCGTCCTCGTTTGCGGCGCCGTGCACGGACACAAAGCTGTCCCAGCTGGCACTTGTGCCCAACTGCTGGCTCAGGCCTCTCACCGATGGCGCGTAGAAGATGACGCCCACCGGAAGGTGGATATCAAGGGCTTTATTGATCTCGGCGATCACCCGCATCGCGGAAAGCGAATCCCCGCCAAGATCGAAGAACGAGTCGTCGACCCCGACGCGCTCGATCCCCAGCACCCGGGCGTAGATCCCGGCCAGGATCTCCTCGGTGGGGGTGGCCGGGGCCCGATACTCCCCAGCGGAGTACTCCGGTGCCGGCAGCAACCGTTTGTCGAGTTTGCCATTGACCGTCAGCGGCAACGCCTCTAGCACCACCACCGCGGCCGGAACCATGTAGGCCGGGAGTCGTTGGGCCAGCGCGACCCGGAGCTGGGCCGGGTCCGCTGTCCCGGTGACGTAGCCGACCATCCGTTTGTCGCCGGGGCGGTCCTCACGAGCGATCACCGCCGCCTGTTCCACCCCATCCAGCCCGGCCAGCGCGGCCTGAACTTCACCGAGCTCGATGCGATACCCGCGGATCTTGACCTGGTCATCCGCGCGCCCCAGATACCGCAGCCGCCCTTCAGCACCCCAACACACCAGATCTCCGGTGCGATACATACGTTGTCCCGCCGCGAACGGGCACGCCACAAACCGCGACCCCGTCAACGCCGCCCGCCGCCAATATCCGTACCCCACCCCGGCACCGGCCACATACAACTCCCCGACCACACCGGCTGGCACCCGCCGCAACCAGCGATCCAGCACCACAAAGCCAAGATGCGCCAATGGCACCCCGATTGGACTGGCAGTGCTATCGGCGTCACCGGCGACGATCTTCCGCACCGAGGCATGCACCGTCGTCTCGGTGATGCCATACATGTTGATCAAGCGCGGGAATCCAGGGTGGTTGTCAAACCACGTCCTAAGACGCTGCGGTTCTAGCGCTTCACCGCCAAACACCACCGTCTGCAGCTTGAGCTGATAATCCAACTCAGGTAATCGCGGTACGGACAAGCCGAGCCAGCGTGTCACCTGGCGTTCAAACGCCGTGCTCGAGCTTTGCCACCAGTGCTGCGTATCAACGTTCTGCAGCGCATAAAACGCCGAGGGGGTCTGGCTTAACACGCTGACCTCTTCGGTGACCAGCACCGCGTGCAAGTCTTCCGGTGAGCGGACCACCGAATCGGGCACCACCACCAACCGCCCACCGTGCAACAACGCACCGAAGATTTCCCACACCGAGAAGTCGAAGGCCAAAGAATGACACTGCGTCCACACCTGTCCCGGCGACAGCTCCAGTTCGGCCTCCAGCACCTCCAACAGCTGGGTCACGTTGTGATGGGGGATGGCCACGCCCTTGGGGACACCGGTGGTGCCGGAGGTGTAGATGAGGTACGCGATATCATCCGGACTCGGCGCCGACAGTGCGGCGCTGGGTTGGGTGTCAACAGCGGTGCCCTCAATATCACTGACATCGATGACCACCAGGTCATATCCGTCGAGCCGGTCGGCAAGCTCGGTGGTGGTGATCGCGGCGATCGGCGCGGCGTCGGCAACCATGAACTCCATCCGGGCCGCCGGCACCGCCGGGTCGATCGCCAGATAAGCCGCCCCGGTTTTCAGCACCGCTAAAACCGCCACGATGGCCTCGCCCGAACGGGAAAGCAGCAGCGCCACACGCTCGCCCGGGCCCGCACCCTGGCCGGCCAACAGATGCGCCAACCGGGTGACGGCTTCATCGAGCTCGCGGTATGTCATGGAGCGGCCTTCGAAGCTCAGCGCCACCGCCTCCGGGGTGCGGGCCACCTGCGCGGCGAACAACACCGGAATCGATGCACCGCTGGTTGCGGACTGGGTCAACACCGCCCGGTTGCCCCATCCATCCAGCCGGGCGTACTCAGGATCATCGAGCAGATCCACCGACGAGAGCCGCCGGGTGGGGTCGGCGGTCATCGCCACCATCACCTTCTGCAACCGTTCGATCAGCATCTCGATACTGGCCGCGTCGAAAACATCGGTGTCGTATCCGACGCGAAGACCCAGCTCGCTGCCCGGCGAGGCCTCCACCACTAACGGGTAGTGGTTGGCTACCCGGCCGGTGACATCGGTGATGGCCAACTCGTCGGCACCCGCCAACGCGCCGGTGTCGAACGGATAGTTCTCGTACACGAAAACGGTGTCGAACAGCTGCTGTTGACCGGTGACGCGGTGGATCTCCGCAAGCGCCAGATGCTGGTGCTCGAGTGTGTCGTTGTAGGCGCCTTGCAGCTGGTCGAGCAGCTGCGCGGTGGTGGTTGCCGCCGTGACGTTCGCCCGCACCGGCACAGTGTTGATCAACAGGCCCACCATCGATTCAGCACCGGCTACCTCGGCCGGCCGCCCCGAGACCGTAGTGCCGAAGGCGATATCGTGCTGACCGGTCAACCACATCAGCAGCTGCGCGAAGGCGCCCTGCAACACGGTGTTGACGGTGGTATGACACGAGCGCGCCAGCTCGCTAACGGCCCGCGTGATCTGCTCAGGCACCCGAAACACGGCATCGCCTCGCGGTCCTTGCTTTAACCGGCCCGGCGGGCCCACCAACGTGGGGGTGTCAAAACCGGCCAACACCTCACGCCAGGCCACGCGCGCGGCCTCCAGGTCACGACCGCGTAACCAGGTCACATACCGGCGATACGACCCGGCTGCGCCCAGCCGCTGCCCGCGATAACCGGCGAATATCTCGCCCAGCAGGATCGGCAGCGACCAGCCATCGAGCACGATGTGATGATTGGTCAGCACCAACCGGTGCCGATCCGCCGCAATGCGCAGTAAAGCCAGCCGAAAGGCCGGCTGATCGGCCAGATCGCAGACCGCGGCACGTTCGTCGGCGCACACCCGCGCGATCTGCTCCTCGACATCGACGTCATCGAGCTCAGGGCCACCGGCCAGGTCGACATACCGCCACCCCGGCACCGGATCGGCCGGGATGATCTGTACCGGCTCGTCGAACCGCTGGCAGAATCGGGCCACCAGGTTGGGATGCCGGGTGACCACCGCGTGCACCGCATCGCGCAGCCGCTGCGGGTCAAGCGGGCCGATCATGGTGAAAGCCAGCTGCGCCGCATACGCATCGTCGTCGTTGCCCTGCACGGTGCTGGCGTGGAACAGCAGACCCTGCTGCAAGGGAGTCAACGGCAGTATGTCGGCGATCTCATAGTGATGGTAAAGCTCATCGATCTGGTGTTGGCCCAGCCGGGCCGGCGCGATATCCGACGGGGTCAGCCCGCCCCCACCATTTCGCACATGTGCGCAGATACCGGACAGGGCCTCAAACCACAGCCGGCTCAGCCGGCTGACCTGCACGTGATCTAGTGCGGAGGGCGCCCATGTCCAGGTAGCGTGCAGCTGCGGACCGGCGTCGGTGTCGATGGTGACGGCGTTGACATCAACGGTGTGGATCAGCGGCATGGGTATCGCCATTGCCGCGCTGGTGACTGACGACCCGTCCTGGGAGATCTGCCAAAGATCTTCGTCCAGACCAGTCCCGGGGGCGCCCTGACGCCCAAAATAGTTGAACCCGATCGGCGGGTCAGACCCGTCCAGGTCAACATCGCTGTTCAGGTAACGCAGCACACCGTAACTCAGGCCGTCGGGAAGGGCGCGAAGCTGTTCTTTCGCGTCCTTGATCACCGTCCCCAGTGCGGCCTCACCGGTAACCACCTGCACCCAAGACAGCCCACCCATCGCCAACGACACCGGATATTTGGTGGTGAACCACCCCACGGTGCGGGACAGGTCAACATCGGCGGCCAGTTCCTCGGCGCGCCCGTGGCCCTCGACGTCGATGCCGATCGGCGCGCCGCCGTTGCTCGAAAACTCCGCCACCGCCAAGCCAAGCGAGATCAGCAGAATGTCGTGTATCCCGGCATGAAATGCCGCGGGCACCTCAGTCAAAAGCATGCGGGTCGTGTCAACATCATCCAGCGACACCGACAAGTGCCCGGCGCTTGCATAGGTATCCACCGCCGGCTGCACCGCGGGCAGCACGGCAGGGGTCGCCGCCACGTGCTTCCACATTTGTGCCTGGGCAACGACTTTCGAGGACCGGGCGTGTTCAGTGAGAAGCTCAGCCCACCGGGCAAAAGACGTCCCGGTCGGCGGCAACACCACCGGCTGCCCGCCGCGGTGCTGGGCCCAGGCGATGTTCAAGTCCTCCAACAAAATCCGCCACGACACCGCGTCGATGGCCAGATGATGAATGATCAACGCCAATTGGCGCGCCGAAGCCACCCACAGCGCGCTCACCATCACGCCGGCGGCCGGGTTCAACCGCGACCGCGCCCCCACCAACGCCGCATCGCACAATTCGTCCACCGATTGCAGGCACTCGCGGGCATCCACCGACCCCGCCTCGGGCACCGTCAACGACCACGCCCCAGCGTCGTCGTCGACGCGAAGTCGAAGCATGGCATGCCGATCCACCAAGGCCTGCAACACCGCTACCACGTCGGCCTCGGTCACCCCCGCGGGAGCCTGCACCACCATCGTCTGGTTGAACTGCTGCACCGGGCCATCGATGCTTCCGAGCCAACACATGATCGGGGTCGCTGGCAGCTGCCCAATGCCCTCATCGATCGCGTCAGCTTCACCGTCGGCCAAGGCGGCTACCCGGGCCAGCCCGGCCACAGTCTGCTCGACGAAAACATCGCGCGGCCGACACAGAACCCCGGCCGCGCGGGCCCGCGCCACCACCTGCATCGACAAAATGCTGTCGCCGCCCAGCTCGAAGAATGAGTCGTCGACTCCAACCCGGTCGAGCCCGAGGACTTGGGCGTAGGTGTGGGCCAGGATTTGTTCTACCGGGTTACTGGGGGCGCGGTATTGGCCGGTGGTGTGTTCAGGTGCCGGCAGGGCGTGGGTGTCGAGTTTGCCGGTGGGGGTGAGGGGCAGCGTTTCGAGTGCGACGACTGCGGCGGGGATCATGTAGGCGGGGAGCTGTTGGGCCAGGGCGGCGCGTGCTTGAGTGGGGTTTGCGGTGCCGGTGATGTAGCCGATGAGGCGCTTGGCGCCGGGGTGGTCTTCGCGGGTGATCACCGCGGCGTGCTCGACTCCGTCCAGTGCGGCCAGGGCGGTCTGGATTTCGCCGAGTTCGATGCGGTAGCCGCGGATGTTGACTTGTTGATCGGCGCGCCCGACGTATTGCAGCTGCCCGTCGGGACGCCAGCGCACCAGATCCCCGGTGCGATACATCCGTGTTCCGGGCGCCCCGAAGGGGCAGGCCACAAACCGCGAGGCCGTTAGGGGACTGCGCCGCAGATAACCGAGCCCGACGCCGGCGCCGGCCACATATAGCTCGCCGAGCACCCCGATCGGTACCGGGTGTAACCACCCGTCGAGCACGAACAGCGCCGCGGTGGGCACCGGCGCGCCGATCGGCGGGGCGCCGGCCCCGGCGGTCAACGGCGCCGTCCTGGCCGCACATATCGTGGTCTCGGTGGGGCCGTAGGCGTTGACCATCCTGCGGTGCGGCGCCCACTGGTTGACGACCTCGGCCGGGCAGGGCTCACCGGCCACCAGCAGCGCCATCGACTCCAGTCCCTGCGGCGACAGCGTCGCCACCGCCGACGGGGTTTGACTCAAGACGCTGACCCGCTCGGCGAGTAGCAGGGCGTGGAGGTCGTGTGCTGAGCTGGCCACCGACTCGGGCACCACCACCAGGCGTCCACCGTGGAGCAGCGCACCCCAGATCTCTTCAACGGAGGCGTCGAAGGCCAGCGAATGCCACTGCGCCCACACCTGTTCCGGTGTCGCCCAGGTGTCTAGTGATGTCAGCAGCCGGGTCACGTTGTGGTGGGTGATGGCCACCCCTTTGGGCACACCGGTGGTGCCCGAGGTGTAGATCAGGTACGCGATATCGGCGGGATCGGGCCCCGGCAAGGCGGTGCTGGGTTGGGTGGCGATGGCGGGATCGCCGACCTCGATGACCGCCACGTCGCACCCGTTAAGCCGCGGGCGCAGTTCGGCGGTGGTGAGCGCGGTGATCGGCGCGCCATCGGCGATCATGAACTCGATCCGCGCCGCCGGCAGCGCCGGGTCGATCGGCAGGTAGGCCGCCCCGGTTTTCAGGACCGCCAGCATCGCGACGATCGCCTCGGCTGAACGCGAAAACAGCAGCGCCACACACTGTCGCGGGCCCACGCCATGGCCGGCCAGCAGATGCGCCAACCGGTTGGCGGCTTGGTCGAGTTCGCGATAGGTCCACGAACGCTCACCGCAGCTGATCGCGACCGCCTCCGGGCAGCCGGTCACGTGTTGGGCGAACGCCTCTGGAATCGACACCGCGGCAGGCGCGGGCCGGGTCAACACCGCGCGCTGTCCGAACTCCTCGAGCCGGGCCTGCTCACCCTCATCGAGCAGATCCACCGACGCGACCCGCCGCCCCGGATCAGCAACCATTGCCACCAACACCCGCAACAACCGTGCGATCAACACCTCAACGGTGCCCAGATCGAACACATCGGTGCGGAACTCCACCGCTCCGCCGATCCCGGCGGGCTCACCGGCCTCACTGAAGCGTTCGGCCAATGAAAACGCCAAATCCATACGGGCAGTGCGGGTGTCGATCGGCAGCGACCTAACCTGCAGATCACCCAGTGTCAGGTTCGCGGGCTCGTTGTTCTGCCAGGCCAACGCCACTTGCACTAGCGGGTGATGGGTCAGGTTCCGCGTCGGGTTGAGTCGCTCCACAAGCACTTCGAAGGGCACGTCTTGGTGTTCGTAGGCGGCCAGGCTGCGCTGGCGCACCTGGGCCAGCAGCTCTGCGACAGTCTGATCACCTGTCAGATCGACTCGCAGCACCAAGGTGTTGACGAAAAAACCCACCAACTCATCGAGCGCTGGGTCATTACGCCCGGCGATCGGGAACCCCACCGCCACATCGGAACTGGCGCTGATCTTCGACAACAGCACCGCCAGGCCGGCCTGCATCACCATGAAACTGGTCGCATTGTGCTCGCGGGCCACCCGAGCAATCTGCTGCTGCAACTCCGCCGGCCAGTCCACCATCACACTGGCGCCGCGCTGATCGGCGACCGGCGGATAGGGCCGATCGGTGGGCAGCTGCAGCCGTTCGGGTAGCCCGGCCAGCGCCTGCTCCCAATAGGCCAGCTGCGCGGCGATGCGGCTATCGCCATCGGCCAGATCACCAAGCTGCGCGCGCTGCCACAGCGTGTAATCGATGTACTGCACCGGCAGCGGCGGCCAGTCGGGCGCCAGGCCAGCACACCGGCGGGCATAGGCCACCCCCAGATCGGCCACCAGCGGGGTGACCGACCAGCCGTCAGCGGCGATATGGTGCACCACGGCCACCAGCACGTGTTCGTCATCGGCCAGTCGGAAAAGTGTTGTCCGCAAAGGGATCTCAGTGGACAAATCAAAATTATGTTGCGCCACAGAGCGGATCGCCTCACCCAGCCGATCCGTCGACCAGCCGCCGGCGTCGACAACGTCCCAATGCGCATCAGCATGCTCGGCAGAAACGACCAGCTGCTGTGGAATCCCATCAGGTGCCACAAACAGCGTGCGCAGCGTCTCTTGCCGGCCCACCACGTCGGCCAACGCCGCACCCAGAGCCTCGGCATCAAGGAGCCCGCGCAACCGCAACGCCGCCGCCATGTTGTAAACGGGGGAGGGACCCTGCAATTGGTCGAGGAACCACAACCGCTGCTGGGCGAACGACAACGGCACCACCGCAGGCCGCTCGGCCGGCACCAATGGCTCAAGCCGACGTGAACCCACGCCGATGCGTGGGGCCAGCTGAGCCACCGTGGGCGCTTCGAAGACGGTACGCACCGAAAGATTGGCATCCAGGCCGGTGTTGATCGCAGCGATCAGGCGCATCGCCGACAGCGAATCCCCGCCCAGGTCGAAGAAGGAGTCATCGATTCCGACCCGTTCCATCCCGAGTACCTGGGCATAGATGCCGGCCAGAATCTCCTCCACCTGGGTGGCCGCGTTGCGAAATCCGTTGCCGGAGTATTCCGGTGTCGGGAGGGCGCGGGTGTCGAGTTTCCCGCTCGGGGTCAGCGGCAGCGTCTCGATGGCCATGACCGTGGCCGGCACCATGTACGCCGGAAGCCGGTCGGCCAGCGCGGCGCGCGCCTCGACCGGGTCTGCGGTCCCGGTGAAATAGCCGACCAGCCGCTTATCGCCGGGGCGGTCCTCGCGGGTGATGACGACCGCCTGCTCGACTCCGTCCAGCTCGATGAGGGCTGCCTGGATCTCACCGAGTTCGATGCGGTAGCCGCGAATTTTGACCTGCTCGTCGGCGCGCCCGAGGTAGTGCAGCTGGCCATCGGCCCGCCACCGCACCAGATCCCCGGTGCGATACATCCGCGCTCCAGGCACTCCGAAGGGACACGCGATGAACCGCGATCCGGTCAACCCGGCCCTACCGAGGTACCCGACGCCGACGCCGGCACCGGCCACATACAACTCGCCGACCACCCCGATCGGCACCGGACGCAACCACCCGTCCAGCACGAACACCGCCGCGGTCGGCACCGGCGCACCGATCGGCGGCGTCCCCACTCCCGCCGCCAACGCACTCATCGACGCGTACACCGTTGTCTCGGTTGGGCCGTAGGCGTTGATCACCACTCGCCCCGGCGCCCACCGGTCGACCACCTCGGCCGGACACGCCTCACCGCCGAGCAGCAATGCCACCGACTCCAGCCCGTCGGCCGGCAGGGCTACCACCGCCGACGGCGTCTGGGTCAACACGTTGACCCGTTCGCTGAGCAGCATGGCGTGAAAGTCCTGCGGTGAGTTCACCACCGAATCGGGCACCACCACCAACCGGCCGCCGGTGAGCAGCGCGGCCCAGATCTCCCACACCGAGAAGTCGAACGCATATGAATGGCACTGTGTCCAAACCTGTTTCGACGGCAGATGTACGGGCTGCGAATGCGCCAGATGGGTCAGATTGTGGTGGCTGATCGCCACGCCTTTGGGCACGCCGGTGGTGCCCGAGGTGTAGATCAGGTAAGCGATATGGCCGGGATCCGGCGTGGGCAATGCCGTGCTCGGTTGGGCATCGACGCCTGGGTCGTTGACGTCGATGGTTAGCAGGTCGTGGGCGGCTATTCGGCCACCCAGGTCGGTGGTGCTGATGACGGCCACGGGCGCGGCATCCGCCATCATGAAATCGATCCGCGCGCCCGGCAACGCCGGGTCGATGGCCAGATACGTCGCGCCGGTCTTCAACACCGCCAGCATCGCGACGATGGCCGAGGGCGAACGTTCCAACAGCAAGGCCACCCGCTGCCCGGCGCTGACCCCATGGCCAATCAGGTAGTGCGCCAACCGGTTAGCGGCCTCCTCGAGTTCCCGATAGGTCATCGAGCGGCCCTCGAAGGTCACCGCCACCGCCTCCGGGGCGCGGGCCACCTGTTCAGCGAACAGCGCCGGAACCGACACCGGCGGCGGCCCCGATCGGGTCAGCGCGGCGCGGTTGCCGACGGCGTCCAACCGGGCAACCTCACTGGCGTCGAGCAGATCGATCGACGACAGCCGCCGGTCCGGGTCGGCGGTCATCGCCACCAGCACCCGCTGGAACCGGTCGATCAGCGCCTGAATGCTGTCGGCGTCGAACACGTCGGTGTCGTACTCGGCGCGCAGCCCAAGTTCTCGGCCCGGCGTGGCTTGCACTGTCAGGGGGTAGTGGTTGTACTCGCGGCCGGTGAACTCGGTGATAGCCAGCTGGTGGTCGCCGCCGGCCAGGGCCGCGGTGTCGACGGGATAGTTTTCCAACACGAACAAGGTGTCGAACAGCTTGTCCTGACCGGTGATTCGGTGAATTTCGCTGAGTGCCAAATGCTGGTGTTCCAGCGTGTCCGCGTAGGCCGTCTGCATCTGGTCCAGCAGGTCGGCGGTGGTGCTGGCCGGTGTGATGCGCGCCCGCACCGGCACGGTGTTGATGAACAGGCCGACCATCGATTCCGCACCGGCCAGCTCGGCCGGCCTACCCGAGACCGCGGTGCCGAACGCGACATCGTGCTGGCCGGTCAGCCAGGTCAGCAGTTGCGCAAAACCCGCTTGCAGCACGGTGTTGACGGTGGTGTGGTGCGCGCGGGCCAACTCGCCCAGTGCGTGGGTGGTGTGGGCGGACAGCCGCGATGAGACCACCCCGCGCCGCCCGAGCCCTAACCGATCCGGCGGGCCGACCAGGGTGGGCGTATCGAAGCCGGCCAACACCGAACGCCAAGCGCTGTGGGCGGCTTCCATGTCACGTGCGGCCAGCCAGGAGGCAAACGCCCGATACGACGCGGCCGCGGGCAGCCGCTGCCCGTAGTAGGCGGAAAAGATTTCCTGCAACAGGATCGGCATCGACCAACCATCGAGGACGATGTGGTGATTGGTCAGCACCAACCGGTACTGCTCGGATGCGGTGCGGATGACGGCCACCCGAAAGGCCGGCCCCGCGGCCAGATCGCACACCGCGGCACGTTCGCTTGCACAAATGTGCTGGATCTCGTCGATGTCGGCGTCGCCGGCGGCATCGAGTTCGATATACCGCCATCCGGGCGCTGGATCGGCCGGGATGATCTGCACCGGCTCGCCGAAGCGTTCGAAGAAGCGGGCCGCCAGGTGGGGATGCCGGTTGATCGCGGTCTGTACGGCGTCGCGCAACCGGTCGGGGTCGAGCGTGCCGGTCACGGTGATGTCTAGCTGAGACGCATAAACGTCGTCGCCGTGCCCCTGTGCGGTGCTGGCATGAAAGAACAGTCCCTGCTGTAAGGGAGTCAACGGCAAAACGTCAGCGATCCGCATATTGGCGCTCCAGCTCGTCGATCTGTTGCTGGCTCAGTCCGGCAAGTGCGATGTCCGACGGGGTCAGGCCGCCGCCACCGCCGCGCACATGGGCGCAGATGCCGGCGAGGGCGTCGAACCAGAGTTGGGCCAGGCGGTTGATGTGGGTGTGGTCTAGTGCCGAGGGCGCCCAGGTCCAGGTGGCGTGCAGCAGGGGACCGGTGTCGGTGTCTCGGATGGCGGCGTTGAGCTCCACGCTGTGCCCAAGCGGCATGGGTATGGCCGCGGCCGCCGCGGCCGCCGACACGCCGTCGGGGCTGATCCGCCACAGCTCCTCGGAAAGCTCGGTGGCCGCGGCCCCTAGCCGTCCTAGATAGTTGAATCCGATCGGTGGGTCTTGGTGGGGCAGCTCGCCGTCGGGGTTCAGATACCGCAGCAGTCCGTAGGACAGTGGGTCGGGCAGGGCGCGGAGCTGTTCTTTGGCGTCCTTGATCACCGCGCCCAAAGTGGCTGCGCCCACGAGGATTTGCGCCCAGGGCAGCCCCGCCATGGTCAGTGACACCGGGTATTTGGTGGTGAACCATCCCACGGTGCGGGACAGGTCGACCTCGGCGGCCAGTTCCTCGTGGCGGCCGTGGCCTTCGACGTCGATGCCGATCTGGGTGGTGCCGAAGAACTCCGCGAGCGCCATCCCGAACGCGATCAACAAGATGTCCTGAATGCCGGCGTGAAACGCTGCGGGCACCTCGGCGAGCAGGATTTCGGTGGTCCCGGTGTCCAGCTGTACCGACAACTGCCCGGCACTGGCGTAGGTATCGACAGTGGGTTGCGGCGCCGGCAATAGCGCCGGCGCGGCGGCCACCTGCCGCCATGGCCTGGCAAGGTCGACCACCGTCGCGGCGCGCGCGTGTTCGGCGAGCAGCGCCGACCATCGCGCGAACGAGGTGCCGCCTGCCGGCAGGTCGATCGGTTGGCCGCTGTGGTATTGAGCCCAGGCAATGTTGAGGTCTTCCAACAGGATTCGCCAGGACACCCCGTCGATGGCCAGGTGGTGAACGATCACCGCCAATTCGCCGGTGTCGGCCACCCACAAGGCGCTGAGCATGGCGCCGGTGTCGGGGTTGAGCCGGGCCCGGGCCGTCGCCAAGGCCTCAGCCGAGAGCGCGTCGACCCGTTGCAGAGTCGCGGCCGCGTCCACCGCACCGGCCTCGGGCACCCACAGCGACCAGCCCCCGGCGCCGTCGCCGTCCACGCGCAGCCGCAACATCGCATGCCGGTCCAGCAACGCCTGCAACACCGCCACGACGTCAGACTCGGTGACTCCCAACGGCGCTCGCACTATCGCCGTCTGATTGAACTCCTCGATCGGGCCGTCCACGGATTGCAGCCAGCGCATGATCGGCGTCGCGGTCACCGTCCCGATACCCGTGTCGTCCGGTCTATCCGCTTCGTCGGCGACCGTGGCCACCCGGGCCAGCCGGGCCACGGTCTGCTCGACGAAGACGTCGCGCGGCCGACACAGCACCCCGGCCGCCCGGGCCCGCGCCACCACCTGCATCGACAGGATGCTGTCGCCACCCAAGTCGAAGAAGGAGTCATCGACACCGACCCGGTCTACGCCGAGCACGTCGGCGTAGATGCCGGCCAGAATCTCCTCAACCGGGTCACTCGCGGCGCGATACCCGGCGACGGCGTATTCCGGTGCGGGCAGGGCGCGGGTGTCGAGTTTGCCGTTGGGGGTCAGTGGCAGCGCCTCGATGACCACTACCGCCGCCGGGACCATGTAGGCGGGGAGCCGCTCGGCCAGGGCGGTCCGCGCCTGGGTGGGGTTGGCGGTGCCGGTGATGTAGCCGACTAGGCGTTTGTCGCCGGGGCGGTCTTCGCGGGCGATGACGACGGCTTGGTCGACGCCGTCCAATGTGCTTAGCGCGGTTTGGATTTCGCCGAGTTCGATGCGGTAGCCGCGGATCTTGACCTGTTCGTCGGCGCGCCCCAGATATTGCAGCTGCCCATCGGGCCCCCAGCGGACCAGATCTCCGGTGCGATACATCCGTGACCCCGGCTCGCCGAACGGGCACGCGACGAAGCGTGACCCGGTCAACCCGGCCCGCCCGAGATAGCCGACCCCCACACCGGCGCCCGCCACATACAGCTCGCCGATCACCCCGGCGGGCACCGGATGCAACCACCCGTCCAGCACAAACAACCCCGCCTCGGCGACCGGCACACCGATGGGCACTACCCCGGCACCCACCGCCAATGGGGTGCTGATCGCCACACACATCGTGGTCTCGGTGGGGCCATAGGCGTTGACCATCACCCGGCCCGGCGCCCAGCGGTCCACCACCTCAGTCGAGCTGGCCTCACCGACTATCACCACCGCTGTCGACTGCAACCCCTGCGGGGACAACATGGCCAACGCCGAGGGGGTCTGGGTCAGCACGCTGACCTGTTCAGCGACCAGCAGCTGGTGGAAGTCCTCCGGCGAGCCGGCCACCGGTTCGGGCACCACCACCACGCGCCCACCGCGCAGTAGCGGACCGAAGATCTCCCACACCGAGACGTCGAAGGCCAACGAGTGACTATGCGTCCACACGCCCGGTACGGGCAGCCCGGCGTCCAGTGATGCCAATAGCTGGGTCACGTTGTGATGAGTGATGGCAACGCCTTTGGGCACACCGGTGGTGCCCGAGGTGTAGATCAGGTAGGCGAGGTTGTCCGGGCCCGGCGCCGGCAGTGCGGTGCTGGGGTAGGTGGGAATGCGGGGATCGTCGGCCTCGATGACCGGCACGTCAAACCCGTCGAGTCGCCCCGAAAGCTCGGTGGTGGTGAGCACCGCCGCCGGTGCGGCGTCGCTGAGCACGAACCGCATCCGCGCCGCGGGGACCGCCGGGTCGATCGCCAAGTACGCCGCCCCGGTCTTGAGCACGGCCAGGATCGCCACGATCGCCTCGGCCGAGCGGGAAAACAGCAGCGCCACAAAACGACCCGGGCCCACGGCGTGGGCCGCCAACATATGCGTCAACCGGTTCGCGGCCTGATCAAGCTCGCGGTAGGTCATCGACTGGCCCTCGGCGGTGACCGCCACGGCCCCTGGTGTGCGGGCCACGTGTTCGGCGAACAACATCGGTATGGACGTCCTTGGGCCGGCCGGCCGGGCCAACGCCGCCCGGTTGCCCAGCTCTGCCAGCCGGGCATGCTCAGGCTCGTCGAGCAGGTCGATCGATGACAACGTGCGGTTGGGGTCGGCGGTCATGGCCACCAACACCCGCTGCCACCGGGCGATGAACGCCTCGATGGTGTCGGGGTCGAAGACATCGGTGCGGAACTCGACCGCCCCGCTTATTCCGGCGGGCGCACCGGCCCGGGTCCAGCGTTCGGACAGTGAGAGTGTCAGGTCCATGCGAGCGGTCTGGGTGTTCACCGGTAACGAGGCGACCTCCAGATCACCCAGGCCCAGCTCGGCGGCCGGGTCCCCGGCGAAGTTCTGCCAGGCCAACACGACCTGCACGAGTGGGTGATGGGTCAGGTTGCGGGTCGGATTCAGCCGGTCCACAAGGACTTCGAAAGGCACGTCTTGGTTTTCGTAGGCGGCCAGGCTGCGGGCTCGCACCTGGGCCAGCACCTCGGCCACGGTGGGATCACCGCTCACGTCGACGCGCAGCACCAAGGTGTTGACGAAGAACCCCACCAACTCGTCGAGCGCGGGATCACGCCGCCCCGCGATCGGAAAACCCACCGCCACATCGGAACTGGCACTGAGCTTGGCCAGCAGCACCGCCAAAGCGGCTTGCACCACCATAAAACTGGTGGCGTTGTGCTCGGCGGCGACGGCGGCCACTCGCTGTTGCACCGCTGCGGGCCACTCCAGCGCTACACTGGCGCCTCGCTGATCGGCGACCAGCGGATAGGGTCGATCGGTGGGCAACTGCAGCCGCTCGGGCAGCCCGGCCAGCTCCCGCTCCCAATTGGCCAGCTGCGCACCGATGCGACTGTGGGTGTCGGCCAGATCGCCGAATTGGGCGCGCTGCCACAGCGTGTAGTCGACGTACTGCACCGGCAGGGGCGTCCACTGCGGGGCTTGCCCGCTGCACCGGGCCGCATAGGCCACCCCCAGATCGCGTGCCAGCGGGGTTATCGACCAGCCGTCGGCGGCGATGTGATGGACCACCGTCACCAGCACGTGTTCGTCCGTGGCGAGACGGAAAAGCGTTGCCCGCACTGGGATTTCGGTTGCCAAGTCGAAGGGATGGCGCGCCGCGTCCTGCACGGCATCGTCTATCCGGGTGGGACCCCAGCTGCCGGCTTCAACGATCTGCCAATCCAGCTCAACCCGCTCGACCGGGAGCACCAGCTGCTTAGGAATCCCCTCGGGGGCGACGACCAGGGTGCGCAGGCTCTCGTGGCGGGCCACCACGTCGGCTAGTGCGGCGCCCAACGCCTCGGCATCGAGGTCCCCGCCCAACCGCAGCGCCACCGCGATGTTGTAGACGGGCGAGGGGCCTTGTAACTGATCGAGGAACCACAACCGGGACTGGGCAAACGACAACGGCACGTTCTGCGGACGGGCGCCGGCCACCAACGGCTCCAACCCGCCTCCGCCGATACCGATACGCGGGGCCAGCTGAGCCACCGTGGGCGCGTCGAAGACGGTACGCACCGAAAGGTCGGCGTCCAAGCCGGCGTTGATCGCCGCGATCAGGCGCATCGCCAAGATGCTGTCGCCGCCCAAATCGAAGAACGAGTCGTCGACACCTATCCGCCGCACACCGAGCACATCGGCGTAGATATCGACCAGGATCTCCTCGACCGGATCGCCCGGGACGCGATAGCCGCTCCCGGTGTATTCCGGAGCGGGTAGGGCGCGGGTGTCGAGTTTGCCGTTGGGGGTGATGGGGAGAGCGTCGAGCGCTACCACCACGGCCGGCACCATGTAGGCCGGGAGGCGATCGGCCAGGGCGGTCCGCGCCTGAGCTGGGTCTGCGCTGCCGGTGATGTAGCCGACCAGGCGTTTGTCGCCGGGGCGGTCTTCGCGGGCGATGACGACGGTCTGGTCGACGCCGTCCAATGCTGTTAGTGCGGTTTGAATTTCGCCGAGTTCGACGCGGTAGCCGCGGATCTTGACCTGTTCGTCGGCGCGCCCGAGGTAGTGCAGTTGCCCGTCGGGACCCCAGCGCACCAGGTCCCCGGTGCGATACATCCGTGACCCCGGGCCGCCGAACGGACAGGCCACGAATCGCGAAGCAGTTAAAGGACTTTGGCGCACATACCCGACAGCGACGCCGCCGCCGGCCACATACAATTCACCGACCATCCCGATCGGCACCGGGCGCAGCCACCCGTCCAACACAAACAACGCCGCGGTGGGCACCGGCGCACCGATCGGTGGCGCACCCGCCCCGGCCGTCAACGGCGCAGTCCTGGACGCGATGTCATTGCTGGTGGCCGGTGAGGCGTGTCCGGCCGAGGTGGTCGATCGGTGGGCGCCGGGTCGGGTCATGGTCAACGCCTACGGTCCGACCGAGACCACCGTGTGTGCGTCCAGGACTGCGCCGTTGACGGCCGGGGCGGGTGCGCCACCGATCGGTGCGCCGGTGCCCACCGCGGCGTTGTTTGTGTTGGACGGGTGGCTGCGCCCGGTGCCGATCGGGATGGTCGGTGAATTGTATGTGGCCGGCGGCGGCGTCGCTGTCGGGTATGTGCGCCAAAGTCCTTTAACTGCTTCGCGATTCGTGGCCTGTCCGTTCGGCGGCCCG
>NZ_LZKU01000058.1 GCF_001672975.1 Mycobacterium sp. 1465703.0 | reverse complement strand
CGACCAAGCCCACCAAGCCCGGGACGCGCTGAGCCGATCGCGGATTGCACCGGTCGAGGTCGGGTACCCGTCCCGCTATGTCTTTGAGGAGAAGCGATGGGTGAATTGACGGAAACCGGTGCTCAAGTGGTCGGTGGTGTACGACAGGAGGCGGACGCCTACCGCGGCGACAACCCCCGGCCACTGGGGGGCTACCTGGCGGTCATGGCGGTGTACAGCGTCGTGGTGGTCAGTGCGGTGCTGGCCGCGGTGACCACCGGGCGCACGTTGCCGACGCGGTGGCGGGCCCAAGACCTGCTCATCCTCACCCTCGGTACCCACAAGCTCTCGCGAACCCTGACCAAGGATGCGGTGACCAGCCCGTTGCGCGCGCCCTTTACGCACTACTCAGGCACCGCAGGCCCGGCGGAGGTCCAGGAGGAGGTCCGAGAGCAAAGCCAGCTTCGGCACAGCCTGGGAGAACTGCTGACCTGTCCGTTCTGCCTGGACATGTGGGTTGCGACGGGCTTCGCCATCGGCTTGGTGTTCGCACCCCGCTTCACCCGATTGATCGCGGGCGTCTTCAGTGCACTGGCCGGGGCGGATTTTCTGCAGCTCGCGTATGCGAAGGCGCAGCAGTCAGCCGAAGGCTGACGCCCTGCCGACTGGGCCGCGTCAGCTCGTCTTCGGCATCGGAATGCCTTCGCTGGCGGTGAATTGCGCGTCGTCTTCGGAGGACAACCCGATCGAGACGACGGAGCGGGTAAAGAGCACGTCGGTCAGGTACGCCAGCGCCACCGCCCACCGGTTGACGCCGCGTGGAATCGCGTACAGGTGGTAGGAGCGGGTGACGGCTTTGGCGGGCAGACCGGACAGGTGAATGTTGAGCGGGTTGGCGACCGCGTAGCGCGGTCCGAGGTCGACTACCAGACCTAGGTTGCGGTGCTTGTATTCCTTGCTGCTGCCATACCCGAGGCTGGCGGCGACGTTGCGGGCCAGCGCCTTGCCCTGCCGGGTGGCGTGTTGAGCGGTCGGCGGGGTGATCTTTCCCGGTTGGGTCAGATCGGGCACCGCGGCCGCGTCACCGGCCGCGAACACCTCCGGGTGATCCGGCACCTGCAGATCGGCCTGCACCGTCAGCCGTCCCTTTTCGGTCGGCAGTCCCAGGTCCTGGATCAACGGCGCGCCGGTAACTCCCGTCACCCAGGCGATCGTGTGCGTCTCGATACGCGAATCATCGCTGAGCACAACATGATCGGCGTGTGCCTCCTTGAGGGTGAGGCCGAGCCGGACGTCGATACCGCGCTTGCGCAGCACCTTGAGCGCTGCGTCACCCAGCTTCTTTCCCACCTCGGGCATCACCTGGTCGGCCAGGTCTAGCAGCAGAAACCGTACTTCGCCGGGATGGAAGCTCATCTGTTTGGCCGCCGCGTCGGCCAGCGCCCGCAGCTGCGCCACCAACTCGGTGCCCGAATACGACGCGCCGATCACCACCACGGTGCGCCGGGCCGCGGCC
>NZ_LZKU01000057.1 GCF_001672975.1 Mycobacterium sp. 1465703.0 | reverse complement strand
GCGCTGAAGGCGTCGACCGCCTCGCCCTGCAGCAGGATGTCGACCTTGACCAGTTGCGCTTCCTGCTCGCCGGCCTCCTCGTAGTCGAGGCTGGCGTAGCCGCGGGTGCGCGACTTCAGCGAGTCGAAGAAGTCGAAGATGATCTCGCCTAGCGGCATGGTGTAGCGCAGTTCGACCCGTTCGGGTGACAGGTAATCCATGCCGCCCAGCTCGCCGCGGCGCGACTGGCACAGCTCCATGATGGTGCCGATGAATTCGCTCGGCGCGATGATCGTGGTCTTGACCACCGGCTCGTAAACGGTGCGGACCTTGCCGTCCGGCCAGTCCGACGGGTTGGTCACCACGATCTCGGTGTTGTCTTCCTTGATCACCCGATAGACCACGTTGGGCGACGTCGAAATCAGGTCCAGGTTGAACTCTCGCTCCAGGCGCTCACGGGTGATCTCCATGTGCAGCAAACCCAAGAAGCCGCAACGGAATCCGAAGCCCAGCGCCACCGATGTCTCCGGCTCGTAGGTCAGGGCCGCGTCGTTGAGTTGCAACCTGTCCAGCGCGTCACGCAGAACCGGATAGTCGGAACCGTCCACCGGATACAAGCCCGAGTAGACCATCGGCTTGGGTTCGCGGTATCCGGTCAGCGCTTCGGCTGCACCGTGGCGCGCCGTCGTCACGGTGTCACCCACCTTGGATTGGCGGACGTCTTTCACACCGGTGATCAGGTAGCCCACTTCCCCGACGCCCAGGCCCTCGCTGGCCTTCGGTTCGGGCGAGACGATGCCGACTTCGAGCAGTTCGTGGGTGGCACCGGTGGACATCATCGCGATGCGTTCGCGCGGGGTGATCTTGCCGTCGACCACCCGGACGTAGGTCACCACGCCGCGATAGATGTCGTAGACCGAGTCGAAGATCATCGCCCGCAGCGGCGCATCGGCCTTGCCTTGCGGAGGCGGCACCTCGCGCACCACATGATCGAGCAGGTCGGCGACGCCCTCGCCGGTTTTGCCGGAGACGCGCAGCACGTCGCCGGGTTCACAGCCGATGATGTGGGCGATCTCGGCGGCGTAGCGGTCGGGGTCCGCGGCGGGCAGGTCGATCTTGTTCAGCACCGGGATGATGTGCAGGTCCCGGTCCAGCGCCAGGTAGAGGTTGGCCAGAGTCTGCGCTTCGATGCCCTGGGCCGCGTCAACCAGCAACACCGCCCCCTCGCACGCCTCGAGCGCGCGCGACACCTCGTAGGTGAAGTCGACGTGGCCCGGGGTGTCGATCAGGTGCAGCACGTAGTCGGTGTCGGCGACTTTCCACGGCAGCCGCACGTTCTGCGCCTTGATGGTGATCCCGCGCTCGCGCTCGATGTCCATCCGGTCGAGGTATTGGGCACGCATCGACCGCTCGTCGACGACGCCGGTGAGCTGGAGCATCCGGTCGGCCAGCGTGGACTTGCCATGGTCGATGTGGGCGATGATGCAGAAGTTCCGAATCTGCGCCGGCGCGGTGAAGGTCTTGTCGGCGAAACTGCTGATGGGAATCTCCTGGTGTGCTGATGCTCGGCGGGGCGCTGCGCGGCCGTTTCAGGGCGGTTCGCGGGGCATGTCCAGCGTATCTAGGCGCGGCCGCCGGGACCTAGTTGGACACAGTCGCACCCTGGCGCTCGCGTCTATGCTGCGAATATGGCGTCGCCCCGGAAATCCCAGTGGAAGACGTTCCAGCGGTTTGCCGAGAATCTGGTGTTCAGCGGCGCCCCGCGCCTGGTCCGGCACGTGCAGAATTCCCAGACCGTGCTGCGCGAGTTGCAGCAGGCCGTGAAGATCACCGCAAACGTGATCGCCGAGCTGGCGCCGCCGGCTTCGGATGCGCCGGTCAGGGGCCGCCCGGTGACCCGCACCAGCCTGCCCACCGCGCAGCGCGCCCGCAGGCTGGTGTACGCGCCCAGCCTCGACGGCCGGGCCGATCCGGGCGAGATCGTCTGGACGTGGGTGGCCTACGAGGACGATCCCGCCCGCGGCAAAGACCGGCCCGTCCTGGTCGTGGGACGGGACCGCAGCGTCCTGTTGGGGTTGATGGTGTCCAGCCAGGAACGCCACGCTGGCGATCGGGAATGGGTTGGGATCGGTTCAGGCTCTTGGGATTACGAGGGCAGGCCGAGCTGGGTACGGCTGGACCGGGTGCTCGACGTGCCCGAGGAAGGCATTCGCCGCGAGGGCGCCATCCTGGCTCGCGAGATCTTCGATGTGGTGGCCGCCCGGCTGCGCGCCGACTACTCCTGGCGCTAGTAAGGCCCGCCGATGGAGTCCGCCCAACGTGCAACCACGGCGAAAATTCGGCGAGATTTTCGCAGTGAGTGCACGCTCGGCGCAGAAAGCAATCAGCCCCGCCCGGCGACGATGCAGGCCGCATTGCGGCCTGAGGAGGAGTCGGGCAATCAGCCCTGGGTGATGTAGGACTGCAGCTGCCGCTGCTCGGCCTCGAGTTCTTCCAGTCGGCTCTTCACCACGTCACCGATGCTGACGATGCCGATCAGCTTCTTTCCGTCGAGCACCGGCACATGCCGCACCCGGTTCTTGGTCATCAACACGCTGATGGCGTCAACCTCATCGGTCTTGGCGCAAGTGGCCAGCATCGACGTCATGATCTTGGAAACCGGACGAGAGAGCACGCTGGCGCCGTGGGTGTGCAGTTGGCGCACCACGTCGCGCTCCGAAACGATGCCGACCACACCGTCGTCGCCGACCACCACCATGGCGCCGATGTTTTGCTCGCTCAGCCCCGCAAGCAGCTCACGAACCGTTGCGTCCGGGTTGATGGTCACCACCGCCGCGCCTTTGTTGCGCAAAACGTCCGCTATCCGCATCGAGGCCTCCAGCCGGGTTGTGATCCGCTTCACACCAGGCTACGGCTAACTCGCGCGGCGCAAAAGCCACTAAGAGAACCTGCAAACAGATCGTGTCCAACCGGTGAAAGCCGCGCGGATCGGCTGATTGGGGCCACTACCCGCACCGCCGGCTTGCAAGATAGGGGCCATGATCGAGGTGACGCTGCTGGGAACCGGAAGTCCGATCCCCGACCCGAATCGCGCGGGGCCGTCGACTCTGGTGCGGGCCGGCGGCCAGGTGTTCTTGGTGGATTGCGGGCGCGGCGTGCTGCAGCGGGCGGCCGCGGTCGGCGTGGGCGCCGCCGGATTGTCGGCGTTGCTGCTCACCCATTTGCACAGCGACCACATCGGCGACCTCGGCGACGTGTTGATCACGCGTTGGATCAGCACCTTTGCCCCCGACCCCGCGCCGCTACCCATCATCGGGCCGCCCGGCACCGCCGAGGCGGTTGCGGCGACGCTGAACGCGCTCCGCCACGACATCGGCTACCGGATCGCACATCACGCCGATTTGAATGAGCCGCCGGCGGTCGACGTTCGCGAATACACCGAAGGAGCCGTCTGGGACCGCGACGGCGTCTCCATCCGGGTGGCCCCCACCGATCACCGGCCGGTGGCTCCGACCATCGGATTTCGCGTCGACTATCAGGGCGCATCGGTGGTGCTCGCCGGCGACACGGTCCCGTGCGCCGGTCTGGACGAGTTGGCGGCCGGAGCCGGCGCGCTGGTGCACACCGTGATCCGCAAGGACATCGTCGCCACCGTCCCCCAGCAGCGGCTGCAGGACATCTGCGATTACCACTCCTCGGTGGAAGAAGCGGCGGCAACCGCGGCACGCGCCGGAGTGGGCACCCTGGTCATGACGCACTACGTGCCGGCATTGGTGCCCGGACAGGAAGAACAGTGGCGGGCCCTGGCAGCCGGGAAGTTCGACGGGCGCATCGAACTCGGCGACGACCTACACCGGGTCCAGGTCGACGCGCCCTCGTGACGACGACCGGCCGGCGCTCACTGGGATACCGAACCACGTTGCGCCGCATGGGATAGGACAACACCCGCCACCATCAGCCAGGTCAGCGCCAGCACCCGCGCGATCGGCAAAATGACGCCCAGCGCCGGCCAGATCAACACCACGATCGCCGATTCGGCCAGCGCGGCCGTGACCAGACCGAGCCACGCGACTGGTCTGGGCATCAATCCCCGGGTCAGGCCGGGTACCGCGATTCCGGCGACCAACAGTCCCAGCGCGACGATGTGCCCTGGGCCGCCGCTGAGAAAGACCAGCAGGTAGAGGGCCCTGACCAGCGTTGCGGCCGCGGTGATTTCCGGCATTGACAACGTCCAACCCAGCAGCCCGGCCAAACCGAGGGCACCGGCGGCCAAGACGCCGCCGGTCAGCGCGATCGCGGCGGCCCCGGCACCAGCGCCGAGTTGCCTCACTCGGGCACCGGCTGCCGCCGCGTAGATCGCCAGCGGCACCGACGACGCGAACGTCGCGACCGCGATAATGCGCACGGCGACCGGTTGGGCGCGCACGTAGGTCGTGACGGCGCTTGCCGGACCGTAGGGCAACGGCATGACGCCGCCCACGGCGACGCCGATCGCGATGCCGCCGATGAGTAGCCCGATACACAGCAGGGCCAGCGCCGCCAGGGGCGACCCGCGATGTCCGGGCCGGGTCGCCTCGAGCCGAGGTACACCTTCGGCCGAATCGTTCATCCCTGCAACGGTAATCCCGAGTCGACACAGCGCCGGCGACCGGCGCTAGGCGAGGCGGGTCACCTCCACGATCACGTCGAGGTCGGTCGCCCCCTCGCCGGAGTAGATACCCTTCAGCGGAGAAACGTCGGCGTAGTCGCGACCCGCACCCACGCCGACGTACTGCTCGGTGATCTCGGTGTCGTTGGTGGGGTCAAAGCTCCACCACGCGCCCGTCCACGCCTCGATCCAGGCGTGGCTTCGCCCGTCCACGGTGTCGCCGACCACGGCCTCGCGTTTGGGATGCAGGTAGCCCGAGACGTAACGCACCGGAATCCCCATGCTGCGCAACAACATCAGCGACAAATGCACGAAGTCCTGGCAGACGCCCCTGCCCGCTTTGAGCGCGTCTAGCCCGGACGAGTGCACACTGGTGGTCCCCGGAAGGTATTCAAGCTCGTCACGCACCCAATTAGCCGCAGCCACAACCGCTTCGGCCGGTTTGTGGGTCTTGCTGATCTTCTTGCCCACCGACGCCACCCGCTTGCTGGCCGGGGTGTGCTCGGTGGGGCGCAACAGCTCGTCGTAGCGATCGATCACCGCTTCGGATTGCAGGTCGCTCCAGCCCACCTCCGACGTCAGCGGCTCGGCCCGTTCGGTTTCGACGACAGAGGACGACATCACCGTGAGATCGGTGTGGGGTGCGTGCAGGTCGAACGCGGTGACCGCGGTGCCCCAGTAGTCGATGTAGCGGTAAGACCGGGTTGCCGGGATGGTCTCAACCCGGTTGAGGATGACGTTCTGGCGGCTGTTCGACCGCGGCGTCAGCCGTGCCTCGTTATAGGAAGCGGTCACCGGCGACTGGTAGGCGTATCCCGTGGTGTGCACCACTCGCAGCCGCCACATCAGCCGTCCCCTTTCCTGCTGACCAGTCGGGCGCGCTGGCCGGCGTCCGACCAGGCCACCCATGGCGTCACGTGGAAGTACTGCAGCGCCAACGCTTCTCCGACGTCACGGCAGGTTCGCTGCAGCCCCGCCAGACGGCTTTCCAACGATTCCAGCAGCACGCCGGGCTGGACGAACTCCAGTTCGCTGCGAGCCTGGCCGAGCAACCGCTGCGCCTCGGCGGTGGCGCCGATCCGGCTCTGTCGGTTGCGCACCAGTTCGTCGAGGTTGTGTTCGGCCAGCCGTAGCGAATAAAAGACAGAACGCGGAAACAGCCTGTCTAGCAACATGAATTCGACCACTCGGCCGGCGTCCAGCACACCACGGTAGGTGCGCAGATAGGTGTCGTGGGCACCCGCCGAACGCAACAGCGTCACCCACGCCGGGGACGAGGCGCTGTCTCCGACCCGCGACAGCAGCAGCCGCACAGTCATGTCGACTCGTTCGATCGCCCGACCCAGCACCATGAACCGGTAGCCGTCGTCGCGGGACAGCGTCGAGTCGGCCAGGCCGGCGAACATTGCCGCCCGCCGTTCGATGAAGGACAGAAAGTCATGTGGCCCAAGGCGTTTCGCGGCCCGCTCGCGTTCAGGCAGGGCGTGGTAGGTGGTATTGAGGCACTCCCATATCTCGCTCGAGGTCACCTCACGCGCCGACTTCGCGTTCTCGCGCGCCGAGGTGATGGCGTCGACGATCGAGCAGCCACCCTGGGCGTTGGTGCTGTAGGCCACCAAGTCGGTCAACGACCACACGTCCAGGTTGTGCTCGGGCGGATCGATACCGAGCACCCGCAGCAGCAGGCGCGACGCCTGATCCGGGTCGACGCTGGAATCCTCGAGCAACTGGTGCAGCGCCACATCCAGAATGCGTGCGGTGTCGTCGGCGCGTTCGACGTAGCGGCCGATCCAGTAGAGCGCCTCGGCATTACGTGCCAGCATCGGTCACCGCCCTTTGCTGTTGCTGTTGCTCGAGTTGTCCGCGCTGCGGCTGTTCGGTGGGCTGGGGATGTTGCGTCGTCAGCCGCGGCGTGTCGTCCAGCATCGGGTCCGGCATGGACGTCGGCAACGAGCGCACCACCTCCGCCGCCTCGAGCTCATGGTCCCCCGCCGCGGCCCGGGACGCCAGCACCCAGGTGTCCTTCGAACCGCCGCCCTGACTGGAGTTGACCACCCGCGACCCCTCGACCAGGGCCACTCGGCTCAATCCGCCGGGCAGCACCCACACGTCGTCGCCGTCGTTGACGGCGAAGGGCCGCAGATCCACGTAGCGGGGCGCCAGGGTGTTGCCGATCTGCGTCGGCACCGTCGAAAGCTCCATCATCGGCTGGGCGATCCAGCTCCGTGGATCGTCGCGCACCTTCTTGGCGACCGCTGCCAATTCTTTGGCGGAGGCCTCCGGACCGAACACGATGCCGTAGCCGCCGGATCCCTCAACCGGCTTGAGGACCAACTCGTCGATGCGGTCCAGCACTTCTTCGCGTTCGTCGTCCAGCCAGCAGCGCAACGTCTCTACGTTGGCCAGCAGTGGCTTCTCGCCCAGGTAGTACTCGATCATCGTGGGGACATAGGTGTAGACGAGTTTGTCGTCGCCGACGCCGTTGCCGATCGCGCTGGAGATGGAGACGTTGCCGGCGCGGGCGGCGTTGACCAGACCGGCCACCCCCAGCACCGAGTCGGCGCGGAACTGCAGCGGATCCAGAAAGGCGTCGTCGATGCGTCGGTAGATGACGTCGACCTGGCGCTCCCCCTCGGTGGTGCGCATGTACACCTGGTTGTCGCGGCAGAACAGGTCACGGCCTTCGACTAGCTCCACGCCCATCTGACGGGCCAGCAGCGAATGCTCGAAATAAGCCGAGTTGTAGACGCCCGGGGTCAGCACCACCACCGTGGGATCGGCCTCGTTGGTGGCCGCGGAGTTGCGTAGCGCCCGCAGCAGGTGCGGGGCGTAGTCGTCGACCGCGCGCACCCGGTGGGTGGCGAACAGGTTGGGGAAAACGCGCGCCATGGTGCGGCGGTTCTCCATGACATACGACACACCCGATGGCGAGCGCAGGTTGTCTTCCAGGACGCGCCAGACGCCCTTCTCGTCGCGGATCAAATCGATGCCGGCGACATGGATCCGAACGCCGTTGGGCGGCACGATGCCCACCGCCTGGCGGTGGAAGTGCTCGCAGGAAGTGACCAGACGTCGTGGAATGACCCCGTCGTTCAGTATTTCCTGATCGCCATAGACGTCGTCGAGGTACATCTCGAGCGCCTTGACCCGTTGGGTGATGCCCCGTTCCAACCGGGTCCACTCGGCGGCGGAGATGACCCGAGGCACCAAATCCAGCGGAAAGGGCCGCTCCTGGCCCGATAGGGAGAAGGTGATGCCCTGGTCGAGGAAGGCGCGGGACAACGCTTCGGCGCGAGCTTTCAGCTCCGAGGCGTCCGACGGCGCAAGCTCGGCGTAGATGCCCTTGTAGGGGCCGCGCACGGTGCCTTGAGCATCGAACATCTCGTCGAACGCCATGTCGTAGGCATCCGAGGACTCGTTGTATCCGCCGAAGATGCGCTCCGAACGCGCAGCGCGATAACCCCGCTTGGTGTCGGCAAGCTGGTTGCTAAGACTCACTGTTCAGATGCTGCCTCAAATCGACGTTATGGCAGCCCACGTGTTCCCGTTTTGGGAGAAAACGTAACTCACTGATAACCTGGGCAATCGCTGTGGTGATATCCGGCGCCCAACAAAACGTCTAATCGAAGAAGGAACTCCAGCGTGGCCAACATCAAGTCGCAGCAGAAGCGCAACAAGACGAACGAGCGCGCTCGCCTGCGCAACAAGTCGGTGAAGTCGTCGCTGCGCACTGCTGTCCGCGCGTTCCGCGAAGCTGCCCACGCCGGCGACAAAGAGAAGGCCGCCGAGTTGCTGGTGTCGACCAACCGGAAGCTGGACAAGGCAGCCAGCAAGGGCGTGATCCACAAGAACCAGGCCGCAAACAAGAAGTCGGCGCTGGCGCAGGCCCTCAACAAGATCTGAGACGACGCCCGCACCTCAGCGGTTGCGCTGAGCGGCCAGTTCGGCAACCTGTCTGACCGCGGATTCCAGCGCGTAGTCGGCATCCGCGACCGCTCCTTTGACGTTCGCGTTGAGCGCGGCCACCACCTTCATCGCCGTCGCCACCGAGTCACGCGACCAGCGCCGAGCCTGCTTCTGCGCCTTCTGCACCCGCCAGGGCGGCATCCCCAGCTGTGACGCCAGCCGGTAGGGATCGCCGGACAGCGGACCAACCCGACCGATCGTGTGGATCGCTTCGGCCAGCGCATCGGCCAGCACCACCAGGGGTTCCCCCCGCATCATTGCCCAGCGCAACGCCTCGGCGGCTCCTTCGATGTCGCCCGCCACCGCTTTGTCGGCGATGTCGAAGCCCTTCACCTCGGCCTTACCGCTGTGATAGCGCCGCACCGCGGCCGCATCGACCACCCCGCCGGTGTCGGCGACCAACTGGGAGCAGGCTGAGGCCAACTCCCGGAGATCGGAACCGACCGAATCCAGCATCGCGGTCACCGTCTCCTCGTCGGCCTTGACCCGCAGGCCACGAAACTCCTTGCGGACGAAATCGACGCGCTCGCTGAACTTGGTGATCCGCGCGCACGAATGCACCTGGGCGCCAAGGGACTGCAGTTCGGTGGCCAGCGCCTTGGCTCGCCCACCGCCTGAGTGCACGACGATTAGCACGACGCCCGTCGGCATGTCGCTCGCGGCCGAAACAATCACCGCTGCAGCGTCTTTGCCGGCTTCGCCGGCGGCCTCCAGCACGACGATGCGTTCGTCGGCGAACAGTGACGGACTCAACAGCTCGGCGAGCTCATAGGTGCTGACGTCGCCCGCCCGCATCCGGTTGACCGGAACGTCGTCGGTGCCGGCCCGTTTCCGTGCCAACCGCAGCACGTCGGCTACCGCCCGCTCGACCAGCAGTTCCTCGTCTCCCAGGACAAGATGCAACGGCGAAACCTCGCTCACCCCACGATGGTGTCACGCGGCACCGACCACGCCGCTCGGGGATCGGCAGCCCGACACCGCGTCCGGCGTGCTATTCCAGTCCGGATAGCGCCCAGGCCAGCCCGACGAGCGCTGCCACTCCCGCCACCACGCGGAACGGCCGCCACCGCCAGCACATCACCACTAGCACCGTGACGCCGCCGACGATCAGCGTGCCGGCCATGCCCTCGGGGACCGCCACCGTCGCGCCGGGCATGGTGGCCGCCCGGTGAGCGACGCCATCCACCCACCACAACTCGGGACCGGTGAACCGGATCAGCAGTCGCGCCGCCGCCGGCCATATCGGACAGAGCGCCGCCGCCGCGGTGCCGAACACCGTGATCGGCGCAATCACGGCGGCCACCACTAGATTCGCCAGCGCGGCCACCACGCTGAAACGGCCGGAGATCGCCGCAACCACGGGCGCCGTTACCACCTGCGCCGCCCAGGCGACGGCCAGCGCGTCGGCGAGCGGCTTGGGCCACCCCTTACCTACTAGGCGACGCGACCAGACCGGCGCGATGACGATCAGCCCGGCGGTGGCGAGAACCGACAGCGCGAACCCGACATCGACGGCCAGCGCAGGGGCGACGGCCAGCAATACCAGCACGGTGCCGGACAGTGCCGGAATGGCTTGTCGCCGACGGGAAATCAGCATCCCGGCCAACGCGATGGCGCCCATCACCGCCGCTCGCAACACACTTGCCGTCGGCTGCACCACGATGACGAAGCCCACCAGCGCCAGCGCGGCAAGCACGACGGCCATCCGAGGACCGATCAAGCGCGCCGAGAACAGCACGGCCGCACACACAATCGTCACGTTGGCGCCCGATACGGCCATCAGGTGCGTCATGCCGGCCGCGCGAAAATCGCGGCTGGTTTCGTTCGGTACCGCCGAGGTGTCACCGAGCACCAGCGCGGGCAGCATCGCTGCTTGATCGCCGGGCAGCGTGTCGCGGACGGCGGCGGCGAATCGGCTGCGCACCCTGTGCGCGGCAGATTGCACGGCGCTTGCGGTGCCCACAGTCGGCGGCCCCGAGGCGTTGAGCACGGCGACGGTCAGGTCGCGACGGGCCGGACGGCTGATGCGCGCGGTGAATTGCACCGGCTGGCCCACCAGCACAGCACCGAAATCCGAGGCGCGTGCGAAAACCACCACCCGGCCGGATATTTGCGCGGCGCGCAGGCGTTGTAGGTTGGCCCGAAACATCAGCCGGCTACTGCCCAGCGGCACCGGGCTCTCGGTGGGGGTGACCGTGACCGGAGCGCTGCTGCCGAAGGCCGCGGTGATCGGGTGGTGCACGACCGCGTCGGTGCGCAGCGCGATGGCCAGGCCGTACCCCGTTCCCACCACACCGACCGCCGCCAGGCCGGCGCTGACCGCGCCGAGCAACGTCTTCCGGTCCGGCCGGCGCACGGCATGCCATGCCAGCGCACCCGATGCGACGATCACCACGACGCAGCACCAGGCGAAGGTCCGGCCGGCCGTCCACCAGATTCCGCCGGCGGTCACCACCCAACAGGTCAACGCCGCCGGCACCAGGCGCACATCGACATGCCCCGTGGGCGATTCGCCCGGACCGCGATGCGGCATCGGCGTCAGACACGGACCAGGGCACGCAGCTTCTCCAACCGAGCCGGCCCTATCCCCTCGACATCGGCGAGCTGGTCGACGCTGGTGAATTTGCCGTTGGCCTGCCGCCACGCCACGATCGCGGCGGCGGTGACCGGCCCGACGCCAGGCAGAGCGTCGAGTTCTTCGACCGTCGCGGTGTTCAGGTCGACCGTCTGGCCCGGCTTCGGCTTGACCGCCCCCGGACCGGACGGCGCTGGTCGCGACGTCGGTGTCGGTCCGGCGGCCACCGAGCTGCCCAGCGCCGTCGGCTGCCCCGGAACAGGAGCGAGACCTACCACGATCTGCTCACCGTCACCCAGCGGTCGGGCCATGTTCAGTCCGATGGTGTCCGCGCCGTTCACCGCCCCGCCGGCGGCTTGCAGCGCATCGGCGACGCGTGCGCCCGGCGCCAGGGTCACCAGGCCGGGCGTGTGTACCAGGCCGACCACGCTGACCACCACCGGGCGGTCGGGGCTCGGCGGCTGAGGGGCGCCGGGACTCGCCGACGACCTGGCGACCGACACCTTCTCCACCGGTGGCAGCTTGGCTGACATGACCGGCGCCGGCCGGTCGCGTAGCAGCGTGAAAACCGTGACCAGCACCGCCAGCGCCGCCACGATGGCCAGCCCGATGGCACCGGCGCGTCCGGGATCCGCACGCACCCTGGCCACCCAGCCCCGATTCTGCGACGAGTCGGGAAGCCACCGGGGCAGCAGCGAATTCTGGTCGTCATCCGGGGAGTCCGTTGAGGCCGATCCGGCGTCCTCAGGCTCGGCGTGCGCATCGGGCTGCGGTTCCGCGTTGAGCCGTCGCTGCAGGCGCTCCGCCGGAAGTTCTGTTCGCATGCGCCGACGGTAGGCCCGCGGACCGCCGCAACAACACCGCTCAACCGCGATTTGTGGATTAACCCGAGGCTGTGCACAGAGCCTGCGAGGGATGGGTCAAGATGGAGGTCGAGCGAACGACCGGCATCGCCAGAAAGCAGCTCTGGGCGGTGGGTCGCCACGGTCACCCCGAAACGAAGGAGGCTGCCATGCAACTGGCGCTCACGCCCGAGGAAGCCGCGTTCCGCGACGAACTTCGCACCATCTACACCACCAAGATTCCGGAGGAGGTGCGCGAGCGGGTGCGCCGTGGCTCGGCGGAAGTGAACCACCAGGACATCGTCACCAGCCACAAGATCCTGCACGAGCACGGCCTGGCGGTACCGAACTGGCCGGTCGAGTGGGGCGGCAAGGACTGGACACCGACCCAGCACCAGATCTGGGCCGACGAGATGCAGTTGGCGTGTGTCCCGGAGCCGCTGAACTTCAACACCAAGATGGTGGGCCCGGTGATCGCCGAATTCGGTTCGGAGGAGGTCAAACAACGCTTCCTGCCCCCCACCGCCAGCCTCGACATCTGGTGGTGCCAAGGATTCTCCGAGCCCGAGGCGGGTTCGGACCTGGCGTCGCTGCGGACCACCGCGGTCCGGGACGGCGACAACTACGTCGTCAACGGCCAGAAGACCTGGACCACACTGGGTCAGTACGCGGACTGGATCTTCTGCCTGGTCCGCACCGACCCGCAAGCGCCCAAGCGGCAGGCCGGCATCTCCTTTCTGCTGTTCGACATGAAAACGCCGGGCGTCACCCTGCGGCCCATCAAGACCATCGACGGCGGCCACGAGATCAACGAGGTTTTCTTCGAAGACGTCCGGGTGCCCGCCAATCAGCTTGTCGGGGAAGAGAATCAGGGCTGGACGTACGCGAAATTCCTGCTGGGCAATGAACGCACCGGCATCGCCGGCGTGGGCCGGACCAAGGTGCGTCTGGCCGAGGTGAAGAAGCACGCCGCAGAGACCGGGGTGCTCAAGGATCCGCTGTTCGCCGCCCGGCTGGCCGAGGCCGAAAACGAGCTTCTGGCACTGGAACTCACCCAATCGCGAGTGGTCACTGACTCCGCAGACGGACAGCCCAACCCGGCGTCTTCGGTGCTCAAGCTGCGTGGCAGCCAGTTGCAGCAGGCGGCCACCGAACTGCTCGTCGAAGTAGCCGGACCCGATGCGCTGCCGGTCGACGGCGAGGACATCTCATCGCCGTCCTGGGCGCAACACAGTGCGCCGCACTACCTCAACTACCGCAAGACATCGATCTACGGCGGCAGCAGCGAGGTGCAGCGCAACATCATCGCGTCGACGATTCTGGGATTGTGAGGCAGCCATGGACTTTCAATTGAGCGACGAGCAGGGTCTGCTCCGCGACACCACCCGCGACCTCTTGTCGCGCACCTATGACCCCGAAAGCCGCAACAAGATCATCGGCTCCGATCTCGGCTGGAGCCGCGAGGTCTGGAACCAGCTCGCCGACACCGGGATTCTCGGTCTGGGCTTCGAGCCGGAGGAGTCCGGCCAGATCGAGATCATGGTGGTGCTCACCGAGGTCGGGCGGCGGCTGGCCCCCGAACCGGTCCTGCACGCCGCGTTGGGTCCCGGCGCGCTGATCGCCGAGTTGGGCAGCGCTGAGCAGAAGCAACTGCTCGACGAGGTCGCCGGCGGACAGCGGCTGCTGGCGTTCGCTCACCTCGAGCCGGGCCAGCGCAACCCATCCGCCGAGGTGGCCACCAAGGCTGCCCAGCAAGGTGATTCGTGGACCTTGAGTGGGCGGAAGAACCCGGTGCTCGCCGGGGATTGCGCCGACACATTGGTGGTCAGCGCCGCCTTGCCGAACGGCGGCACCGGCCTGTTCCTGGTCGATGCGGCATCGGTGACCCGGCACCCGTACAAGACATTTGACGGGCAGCGCGGCGCCCAGATCGATCTGGACTCCACTCCCGCCGAGCCCCTCGGCGAAGCCGTCGACGCATCAAAGGCCGTGAGCGACGCCATCATTCGCATCCAGTCGGCGTTGTGCGCCGAAGCCCTGGGGGCAATGGAAGAATCGCTGCGCCTGACCACTGATTACCTCAAGACCCGCAAGCAGTTCGGCGTCACGCTCAACAAATTCCAGGCGCTCACGCAGCGCGCGGCCGACATGTACGTCTCGCTGGAATTGGCCCGCAGCATGACCCTGTACGCCGGCATGTCGATCGCCGACGGCAACATCGACCCGGTGATCGCCTCGCGCGCCAAGTTGCAGATCGGCCGCTCGGGCCGGCACATCGCGCAGGAGTCGGTCCAAATGCACGGCGGCATCGGTGTGACGGCGGAATATCCGGTCAGCCACTACGCGGCCCGGCTCACCGCGATCGAACACACGCTGGGCACCTCAGGTGAGCACCTGCACAACCTGATCGACCACCTCGGCGACTACGACCTGGTCCGCCTCTAGCGCATGGCCGAGCCCGCGGAGCTGACCGAGAAGGTCATCGAGTTCCTGTCGGCCGGCACCCGCACCGGGATGCTCGGTTATGTCGCCGCCGACGGCCGGCCGCTGGTCGCCCCGGTCTGGTTCGTCGTCGACGACGGGCAGTTGGCGTTCAACACCGGACGAGATACCTCGAAAGGCCGTGCGCTGGCGCGTGATCCGCGAGTTGTGATCTGCGTCGACGACCCCCATCCACCGTATTCGTTTGTCCAGGTGCAGGGTGTGGCGACCGTCAGCGAGGATCCGCAGGACGTGCTCGACATCGCCACCCGCACCGGTGGCCGCTACATGGGCGCCGACCGCGCCGACGAATTCGGCCGCCGCAACGCCGTTCCCGGCGAACTGGTGGTGCGGGTGCGGCCGACCAAAGTCAACGCCGGATTCGATATCAGCGACTGAGCGTTCACCGGGCCCAGCGTCGAGTTGTTGGGCCGCCGCGCCGTCCTTCCGCGCCACAGGTCGACGTTCGCGGGAGCCGTACCCGCGCACATCACGACGGCTCTGGTGCCGCAACCGATTCCGCTTCGTCCGATGGCGGGAGCGGTTCCGAGTCCGCATCGGGTAGCTGACTAACCAGATATTCGGCGAGCCCACCGATGGTCGGGTAGTCGAAGACCGCCGTCGCGTTGATGGTGAACTTGCCGCCGAACTGACTGTGCAGCCGGTTGCGGAGCTCGATCGCCATCAACGAATCCGTACCCAGGTCCAGGAACCGGCTGCTTGCGGCCGGCGGCGACGCGAGTCGCAGGAAGTTCTGCACCTCGCGCTGCAGGAATTCGGTCACGAAGCCCGCGCGCTGCGGCACCGGAATCTCCATCAGCGCCTTGAGCAATTCGCTGTCACCGCTGACCTCGCCGACGGCACTGGGCAGCACCAGGTCGAGGATCGGCGGACGCGAACTGCCGAGCACCTTGGCGGCACGCTGCCAGTTGGCCTTCAGCACGGTGGCCTGGCCGGTTCCATTCGCGACGACCTCGGCGAGGGCACCAAGCGCCGCCGATGGTTCCAGCGGAATAAGGCCCTGCGCACTGATATTGGCGGTCGCGGCCTCCGAGGAGGCCATGCCGCCTTGGGCCCAGGGACCAAAGTTGACCCCGGTGGCGGGTAGTCCTCGGGCCCGTCGCTGGGCCACCAGGCCGTCGAGCAGCGCATTGGCGGCCGCGTAGTTGGACTGACCGGGCGAACCGAACAAGCTCGACACCGACGATGACACGATAAAGAAGTCCAGCTCGTCGTCCTTGGTCAGCCTGTCCAGATGGCAGGCGCCGAACGCCTTGGGCGCCAACGTCTTCCGGAATCGCTCCAGGTCCTGCTGGCCCAGCAGCGCGTCGTCGAGCACACCGGCGAGATGCGCCACACCGGCGAGCGGTGGCAACTCCGCGCGGATCCGCGCCAACAGCTCCTTCACCTGGGACTCCTCGCCGACGTCGGCGGTGAACACGTGGATGCGGGTCTTGTAGCGCTCGGTGATCTCGTCGATCGTCCGCTGCGCGCCCGCATCCGGTGCGCGCCGGCTGGTCAGCACCAGATCGCCGGCGCCGAGCTGGGCCAGGTACGACGCGGTGTGTAGACCGATCGCCCCCAGACCGCCGGTGATCAGGTAGCTCCGATCGGCCTTCGGCTGCAACGGGTTCGAGATTTGTACCACGATCTTGCCGATGTGCCGCGCCTGCTGCATGCGGCGGAACGCGGTCCTGGCCTCGGTCAGCGGGTAGATCTCCGCGGGCAGCGGCGTCCACTCACCCTTGCCCAAGCCCTCCGACACCTCTGTGAGTAAGTCGCGGATGCGATCGGGCTCGGTGAACATCACCGTGTCCAACGCGACGATCTCGTAGGCGATGTCGGGTCGGGCCTCGGCCATCTGCTCCGTCGACCAGATGTCGCGCTTGGCGATCTCGGCGAAGCGGCCGTTGTGGGCGGTGGCCCGCAGCGTCGCCTCGATGAAACCTTCGCCGGTGAGGCTGTTGAGCACCACGTCCACCCCCGCGCCATCGGTGTCCGCCAGGATCTGATCGGCGAAGTCCGTTGTGCGCGAGTCGTAGACGTACTTGACTCCCAGTTGGCGCAGCGTCGCACGTTTGAACGTGCTGGCCGTGGCGAAGACGGTGGCGCCCCGCGCCTGTGCCATCTGGCAGGCCGCCAGGCCCACACCGCCGCTGGCCGCGTGGATCAGCACCTTGTCGCCGGGCTTAAGCTGCGCCCAGTCGAACGACAGACGCACCGTCAACGCCGCGGCGGGGATGGTCGCGGCCTCCACCGCGCTGATCCCGTCCGGGATCGGCGCCAGGAACTGTGCAGGCGCGTTGAATCGGCTGGAGAACGCGCCCTGCATAGAGCCGTAGACACGCTGGCCCATTTCGACTCCGCTCACGCCCTCACCCAACTGGGTGACGACGCCGGCGAAGTCGCCGCCGATCGGGCCCGGATCGCCCGGGTAGAGACCGAGGACGTTGAGCACGTCGCGGAAGTTGAGTCCGGCGGCCTCCACCCGCACCTGCACGTAGCCGGACTCCGGAGCAGGCACGTCCTTCTCGGTGATGCGCAGGTTGTCGATCGCGCCGCGTTCGCTGGGCGCCAGTACGTAGTCACCCGCGCGCGGCACCGTGAGGTGACCGCTGCGCGCCCATGGCAGCAACCGGGACGCCAGCAGCTTTCCTTGTCGCACAGCGAGTTCCGGTTCGTCCGCCGGGGTAGCCAACAAGTTGGCCAGCGCCTGCACGGCCTCGGGTGACCCGTCGCAATCAAGCAACCTGGTGCCCAGCGCCGGTTCCTCGTTGATGGTGGTGCGCCCGAATCCCCACAGCGCCGCCTGCACCGGGTCGACCGGTTCACCGGATTCGGTCGCAACGGCCCTCTCGGTGACGATCCACAGTCCCCCAGGCAGTTTCACGCCACCGCCCTGCACCACGTGCACGGCGCTGAGCAGATTGGCGACCTCGGTCTCGAGGCGCGCCGTGATTTCCGCACTCGACTCTTCCCCGTTCGGCGCCTGGGTGCGCCAGACCACACCGGAGAACGGCAGCCCGCGCTCGGCAGCCTGAGTCAGCACCTGCCCCAACGGCTCCGGATCGATGGCGCGGTCGAGCGAGATGCAGCCCGGCACCTTGGCGGCCAGTTCGTCGAATCCGGCGATCAGCCAGGTGCCGCTGATCTTTCCGGCTTCTTCGCCCGATGGCGCCGGCACCTCGTGCCAGCCGAGGGTGTACAGCAGCCGGGTGGCATCGCCGCCGAGCCCGCGCAGCAGCGCCTCGCGCGGTGCGCGTTTGACCGTGAACTCCCGAATCCCACCCAGCTGACGGCCATCCCGGTCCACGAAATCGAGGTCGAAGACCTGGGTTTCGCTGTTGAGTTCGCTGCTGTGCCACCGCGCACGGCAGTAGAACCGCCGGGGCATCTTCTCCCGCAACATCGCTTGCCCGTACCGCAGCGGCAGGAACAGGTCGTTGACGCCCTGTTCGGCGGCCAGCAGCGCAGGGAACGCGGGGAAGGCCACCCCGGTGCACAGGTCCATCAGCACCGGGTGCATTGGCTCGCTGCCGAGTTGTTCCGCGAGTTCCGCACCGACGAGAATGTCGCCGACCGCCTCGCCGTCACCGAGCCACAGCGACTTGAGGGAACCGGACCAGGTCGGTCCCCAGGCCAGCTCCAAGTCGGCGAAGGTCTCGAACAACTCCTGGGGACGCATGCGGTTCAGTCGCTCGAGCTCTTCGTCGATCGGATCACCGTCGGATAACGGCTCGTCGGTGGCGTCGTCCACGCCGGCGACCACCGTACCTTCGGCGTTCAACGACCACTCGGCGCCGCGTTCCCCGTAGGGACGGCTGTGCACCTGGAAGGTGAATTCTCGGCCGTCCTGCAGTGGGTGCAAGGTCAGCTGCACCTCGCGAGAACTCTTCTCCGGCAAGATGATCGGCTCATAGAAGAAGACGTCCTTTGCCCGTGCGGGAGTGCCGACCGCGGCCAACGCCATCGCCGCGTAGGTCGCCCCGGGCACGACGACGGTGCCGTAGATGACGTGATCGGATAGCCACGGCTGCGATTTGACGGACAACCTGCTGGTGTAGACGCAGTCGCCCGAGGCGAGATCTTTCGCGCTGCCGAGGATGCCCGAAGACGGACCGGCCCCGCCGTCGACGGCGATGCTGGCTGTCTTGGGCCAAAACCGGCGGCGCTGGAACGGATAGGTGGGCAGTTCGATGCTGCGACGCGGCCGACCAAGCAGCGCAGCGAAATCCGGGCGATGGCCGCCGACGTAGGCCGCGGCCAGCGCGTCGGCGATCTGGCGCCGATCACCGACGCCCTTGCGCAGCGAGACGATCGCCCGCGGTGCGGTCAGGTGCTCCGGCCAGACTTGCACCGCGGCACCGGTCAACACCGGTTGCGGGCCGATCTCCATCAACACCGAGCAGCCCAGCGCCGCCGCGGTGCGCACGCTTTCGGCGAACTGCACCGGCTGCCGGGAATGGCGCCGCCAGTACGCCGCGTCG
>NZ_LZKU01000056.1 GCF_001672975.1 Mycobacterium sp. 1465703.0 | reverse complement strand
GCTGCGCCGCATCGACGCCGAGACGGTGATCCTGCCCCGCCACGTCGGGCAGGTGCTGCGCGGCGAGCAGCCCGGCCCCATGCAGCTGACCGCACCCGACCCGGTGGTGTCGACCACCACACCCGACGACGCCGACGCGACGGCCGGCGGAGCGGTCATCGACTTGCTCCGCGAGATCGACGTCCTGCTTGAAACGCTCTCCGTCGCACCGGTTTCCGAGCTGCGCAGCGGCGGGCTGGGCATTCGTGAGGTCAAGCGGCTGAGCAAGGTGACCGGCATTGAGGAGCCGCGGCTGGGTTTGATCCTGGAAGTCGCGGCAGCGGCCGGGTTGATCGCCAGCGGCATGCCCGACCCCGAACCCGTCACCGGCGAGGCGCCGTATTGGGCTCCGACGATCGCCACCGACCGTTACGCCGCGATGTCGGCCGCCGAGCGCTGGCACCTGCTGGCCAGCAGCTGGCTCGACCTTCCGGGTCGGCCGGCCCTGATCGGCAGTCGCGGCCCGGACGCCAAGCCCTATGGCGCGCTCACCGACGGCCTGTACTCCACGGCCGCACCGCTGGATCGCCGGCTGTTGCTCGGCATGCTGTCCGAGCTCCCCCCCGGCGGCGGCGTCAACGCGGCGGCGGCCTCAGCGGCGCTGATCTGGCGACGGCCACGCTGGGCCAAGCGGTTGCAGCCCGGGCCCGTGGGCGATCTGCTCGCCGAAAGCAACGCCCTGGGCCTGGTGGGCCGCGGCGCGATCAGCACGCCCGGCCGCGCGCTGCTGGACGAGGACGGCGATCCCCAGGCGGCGATCGAGGCGATGAACCGGGCACTGCCCAAGCCGGTCGACCACTTCCTGGTGCAGGCGGACCTGACAGTGGTCGTGCCCGGACCACTGGAACGCGACCTGGCCGAGCAACTGGCCACCGTGGCCACCGTCGAATCGGCCGGTACCGCGATGGTCTACCGCGTCAGCGAGCAGTCGATCCGGCATGCGCTCGATGTCGGCAAGACCCGCGACTGGATGCATTCCTTCTTCTCCAATCATTCCAAAACACCGGTGCCCCAAGGACTTAGCTATCTCATCGACGATGTTGCGCGCCGGCACGGGCAGCTGCGGATCGGCATGGCCGCGTCGTTCGTGCGCTGCGAGGACCCTGCGCTGCTGGCCCAGGCCGTGGCCGCCCCGGCGACCCAGGAGGTGCAGTTGCGCGCCCTGGCGCCGACGGTCGCGGTGTCGCCGGCGCCGATCGCCGAGGTGCTCGTCGCGTTGCGGGCCGCGGGCTTCGCCCCGGCGGCCGAGGACTCCTCCGGCGCCGTCGTCGACGTCCGTCCTCGCGGCGCCCGGGTGGCCACACCGCAGCAGCGCCGGCCATATCGCCCGGTCCGGCGCCCCAACAGCGAGAGCCTCAACGCGGTGGTGGCGGTCCTGCGCAAGGTGACCGCCGCACCATTCGGCAATA